>REBY01000126.1 GCA_007692485.1 Pseudomonadaceae bacterium
GTTGATCTGTTGCAGGTGTTGGGGGAGGGGGCTGAATTGACGGTATATGCCCGTTACCTGAGACGCGGCGGGCTGGATATCAATCCGTGGCGCTCAACCCGGCCCGGGTTGCCGGAGAATCTACGCCTGGCGCGGCAATGACCTGCCAGCAGGCGGTCTAAGCGGGCACAGCAGGCCATGCCCGTGAGTGCTCAGATACCCATATTTGAGAGCGTCTGGATAATGTTGCGCAGGGTGCCGGTCAGGCTTGGATGCTCGGCTTCAAAGCGCTCGACCATGAGGTGCACGCCGTCAACCAGCGTCGGGTCGGATTCCAGTTGCTCCTGAGCTTCGGCAGCCAGCAAGCGGGCTTGCAGACTGTCGGCAACGTCTTGCAGGGCGGTGCGTTCTTCATCGGTCAGCGGGCTTTCCGCTTCGTCCAGGGTGTTTTGCAGCGATTCAAGTTGCGACTTGAGGCGTTGTGCAGACATTGCAGGCTCCAGGTTTGTTGGTTACAGCTACTATAACCGAGCTACACGGCGACGTCTTCTTCCGGGCGTCCAGAAAGCCCAGTGGATAGCCTTGGCAGTTAAGCTGGAGCATCACTTAGCGCTGAATTTTTAAAAAAACGGCCAGTATACTGGGCGTATTGCTCTACAGTTATTACACTGCGGTTATTGATAAATTGGAGATAGACCTGATGAATCCGTTGCGTGGCCTGACCACCACACTGCTTGGCAGTGTGCTGGCGCTTGGTCTGATTACACCGGCTTCGGCCATGGATGATGAAGATTATTCCGCTGAATACCATAATCCTGATCCTTGGGAACCCATGAATCGGGCTATTTTCCGCTTTAACGATACGGTGGACACATACACGCTCAAGCCCATTGCCACGGCTTATAATCGCGTTCTGCCCGAGCCGGTCAATGATGGCGTGAGTAACGTCTTCAATAACCTGAGTGAGCCGAAAAATCTGTTCAACAATACCCTGCAGGGCAATTTTCACGACGCCAGCGTGGATTTGTCGCGCTTTCTGTTGAACAGCACTCTGGGTGTGGTGGGCATATTTGACGTGGCTTCACGCATGGGGCTGGAGCGTAACCGTCAGGATTTCGGTATTACCCTTGGCGTTTGGGGCGTTGAGAGCGGGCCTTACCTGGTGTTGCCGTTTATGGGGCCGAGCACGGTACGGGATACCGCCAGTCGCGTGGAAACCTTTGCCAACTATGAATACGGCGGCCGGGTTGCGCATGTGCGCACGCGCAATATTGCTTTTGCTACCGATATGGTGGATACCCGCGCCGGAATCCTGGAACAAGAACGCATGATTCGCGGTGATCGTTATATCTTTGTACGCAATGCTTACCTGCAAAACCGTGAATTTCGCATTAGTGGCTATGTCGAAGACGATTTTTGAAACATTGGGCGCCTAGTCCAGTTGGTCAAAACGCACGCCGAGGGTGAAGCCGCCTTCGGTGTTTGCTGCGCAGCGGACGACTTCGCCTTTTCCTTCGAGCCCCGGCAAATTGGGCGTGGGTGAGGGGATGCTAAGCACGACTCGGGTGCCGCTGGGTATTTCGCTGGCGGTGGTTACCTGAACACCCTGGCTGGATAAATCCTGGCATTGCACGGCAAGCGGCTCAGCAATGCCCGCGACCGTCAGGGTTGCAGGTGTTTCTACCGTCATACGGATAAAGTCGCGCTTTTCGCTGTACTGCTGATCATGAAAGGACATGGTGTATCCCCTTTTTTGTTGGCCTGATCTCACACTACCCAAGTTAACACTATTTCTGCGTGAATGACGCGGTTCTGTCAACGTCCGTAAAACCGTGCAGCGAGCATTATCCCCCGCTTGGGTGAAGAGGTTGCCTGTTGGCGACGATGGGAGTAGTGTTTGCAACTTGAAACGGTCAGCCAGTCTGACTGGGCTAGTTAGTACCCCGACGTCCTGTACTCCGGTCTTGCATCGGGCGACGTTGATGTAGGGAAGATATGCAACTCAATGGTTCGACACTGTTGGTGATTGATGACGATGCCCACGTTCGGCAGGCTGTCGTGTCCCACCTTGAATCCGCTGGCTTTATCGTCATGCATGCTGCTGATGTGGATGAAGGTCAGAGCCTGCTCACTGAGCACCCTCCTGAACTGGTAATTTGCGACCTCAATATGGCGGGCCATAGCGGCTTCAGCCTAGTGCAGACGCTCGCCGAACAGGCGCCACTGCTACCCATCGTTGTGCTATCGGACACCGGCGACATGAACGAGGTGGTTGAAGCGTTGCGCCTTGGGGCCAGTGATTACTTGATCAAACCGGTGGCTGATCTGCTGGTGGTTGAACATGCAGTACGCCGTAGCCTGGATCGGGCTCGCTTACGCAGTGAAAATCAGCGTATTCGCGATCGCCTGGAACTGGCCAACCGCGAGTTGGAAAATCACCTGAAAGAATTGCGTGATGATCAGGCGGCGGGGCGCCAAGTCCAGCTCAATATGTTGCCGCCCAGTCCTTGGCAGAGCAAGGCGTTCTGTTTTGAACACAAAATCATTCCATCGCTCTATTTGTCCGGTGATTTTGTCGATTATTTTCGCGTATCAGATACCCAGGTAGCTTTTTATCTGGCTGATGTATCCGGGCATGGGGCTTCGTCAGCCTTTGTCACCGTATTGCTCAAGTTCATGACCACCCGCTTGCTCTACGAACAGCGTCGGCGAGAAGGCGAGGGCCATGTTGAGTTCAAGCCATCTGATGTGCTTGGGCATATCAACCGCAGTCTGATCAGTTGCAAGCTGGGTAAGCACGTCACCATGCTGGGCGGGGTGATTGATGAAAAACTTGGTCAACTCACGTACAGTATTGGCGGCCACTTGCCACTGCCGCTGATGCTTGAAGCAGGCAAGGCGCGCTACCTACCAGGCAAAGGCAAGCCTGTTGGCTTGTTTGGTGATGCGGTGTATGAAGATCACACCATCGACCTACCGGGCAGCTTCAGCTTGTTATTGTGCTCCGATGGCGTGTTGGATTGTATCGCAGGGGCTAAGCTGAGAGACAAAGAGGCGCAGTTGCCAGCGTTGCTTGAGGCCTCTGGTGGTCACCTCGCTGAACTGCTCCACCGCTTGCTCCCGGAGACGGATCAGGCCAACAAACCGGATGATATCTCAGTCATGCTGCTGAGCAGGAAAGGGGAATGATGAACACTGGTCGAATACAGTTTGCCGAAGCAGAGGGCACCTTTGTGCTTAAGTTTATCGGTGACGTCAGGCTGACCCTGTGTGCGGCGCTGGATGCTTACATCGAGAAAATTTTCAGTGCGCTGAATTTTGATGCCATCATTATTGACCTGAGTGAAACCGAAGCGATTGATAGTACCTCGCTGGGTTTGTTGGCCAAGCTATCCATCCTGTCACAACAGAAGGTTGGCTTTTTGCCAACGCTGGTGTCGAACCATGACGATATGAACCGCCTGTTGCAAAGCATGGGCTTTGATCAGGTCTTCAATATCGTCACTGAAGCAGCACCGACTGATGCTGATTTGCAGGACTTGCCTGGGCAGATGCTCTCGGAAGAACGGGTTAAAGGCAAGGTGCTCGAGGCCCATCGGATTCTGATGGACCTTAACGAGCACAATCGCGAAGCCTTTCGTGATCTGGTCAGTACACTCGAATCAAGCGGCTGAAGCGGCGCGGTTGGCTAACAGCTGCTCCAGTTTGACCTGATCAGCCGCAAAGGCCCTGATCCCCTCAGCCAGCTTCTCAGTGGCCATGGCATCTTCGTTATGCGCCCAACGAAAATCCATCTCTTCCAGCTTCTGGCGTGCTTCCGCGCTGCCCTGCAAGATCGGCGAGGGCGTGAGTTCGCCCGGTGTTGCGGCCAGCTCTTCCAGCAGTGCTGGGCTGATGGTCAGGCGATCGCAGCCGGCCAGCGCAGCAATTTGACCACTGTTACGGAAGCTGGCACCCATGACGACGGTGCTATAAAGGTGCTGTTTATAGTAGCGGTAGATGCGTGCTACCGAGGCTACGCCAGGATCTTCCAGACCGCTGAAATCGCGACCTTCTTTGGCTTTATGCCAGTCGTAAATGCGCCCGACAAAGGGAGAGATCAGGTAAACCCCTGCATCGGCGCATGCTTGCGCCTGTGCAAAGGAAAACAGCAAGGTCAGGTTGCACTGGATATCTTCTTTTTCCAGCTCTGCAGCGGCCTGAATACCTTCCCAGGTCGCGGCAATCTTGATCAGTACGCGGTCCCGGGCGATGCCGTTGCGCTCGTAGCCTTCAATCAGCTTGCGGGCTTTGCTTAATGTGGCCCGGCGGTCGAAGGACAGGCGGGCATCAACTTCTGTAGAGACCCGGCCGGGCACCAACTGGGTGATTTCCTTGCCCAGTGCGATGGCAAACAAGTCACAGGCGTCGGCCAGGCGATCATAGCTGCCTGCAGAGTCGCGCAGAGCCTGATCCAGCAGGTGGCTGTACTCGGTCTGTTGTGCAGCTTTCAGCAGCAAAGACGGGTTGGTGGTAGCGTCAACCGGTTGCAGGCGGCGTATGGCTTCAATATCGCCGGTATCGGCAACGATCTGAGTATATTGTTTCAGGCTGTCTAATTGGCTGGTCATGGTCTTTTCGATAGCTGAGATGTACTTTGACCTTACCCTATGCCGGTTACGCGGAGCAATCCCGCGTGGCCATGCGGGACTGCATATCTGCCATCAGACGGTCATACAGCCCTAGCGGGTCATCGGTGCGATGAATGTCACTGCTCAGGGTGCGGCGGAAATGCCGGGCGCCGGGCAGGCCCTGAAACAGCCCGAGCATATGGCGGGTGACATGGTTCATATTGCCGCCGCCAGCGATATGTGCAGCTATATAAGGTCGCATGGCTGAGAGTATCTGCAAGCGATCCGGGCGCGGCGTCGGATCGGCGTAGAAGCGCTGATCCACTTCGGCCAGCAGCCAGGGGTTGTGATAGGCGGCGCGGCCGAGCATTACCCCGTCCACATGGGCTAATTGCTCTGCGGCGAGTTCCAGCGAGTCCAGTCCGCCGTTGATGATGATTTCCAGTTCGGGGAAATCTTGCTTGAGCTGATAAACCACGGGATAGCGAAGTGGCGGGATATCGCGGTTTTCCTTCGGCGACAAACCTTCCAGAATCGCGATTCGCGCATGCACGATAAATGTTTCGCAGCCGGCCTCTTGGACCTGGCCGACAAAATCGCGCAACTCTGCATAACTGTCCCGACCATTGATGCCGATACGGTGCTTGACCGTTACCGGCAGCTCACAGGCATCGCGCATGGCTTTGACGCCATCAGCGACCAGCTCGGGGTGCCCCATCAGGCAGGCGCCAATCAGATTATTCTGCACCCGGTCACTCGGGCAGCCGACATTCAGGTTGACCTCGGCAAAGCCCGCTTGCTCGGCCAGCTCAGCACATTGCGCCAACTCCCCGGCATGACTGCCACCCAGTTGAATGGCTAGAGGTTGTTCTTCGGGGTTATAGCCCAAAAAGCGCGTGCGATCACCATGAATCACGGCGCCGGTGGTAACCATTTCGGTATACAGCAAGGCATGCTGGCTGATCAGCCGCGCAAAGTAGCGGTAATGCCTGTCTGACCAATCCATCATCGGGGCCACGCAGAAGCGGCGCGAGGGGCCGGGGCGTGTGAGGTGAGGGTTGATGGATGGGTTAGCAGACATGCACAGGACCTGACAGCGAGAACGATAGCGGTGTTAACGATTTTATCAGGAATCCGCGTCGTCAGGGGTGTTCTCTGTTGTAGGAGGCAGTGCTGAGCCAGGAAGCTCCAGGGTCAGTTCGACCCGGCGGTTCATGGCACGGCCGGCGGCGCTGTTGTTGTCTTCTAGTGGCTGGGTGCTGCCGTGGCCTATGGCAGTCAGGCGGTCGGCAGCAATGTTGTTGGCTTCCAGGTAGCGCACGACGCTACCGGCACGGGCCGATGAGAGCTCCCAGTTGGAGGGGAACTGTGCGGTCTGGATGGGCACGTTATCGGTATGACCACTGATGCTGATCCGGTGCTCAACCTCGTTCAATACGGGAATTAGTTGGTCCAGTACTTCGTAACCGGCCTGCTCTAGCAGGGCCTCACCGGAGGGAAACAGAATTTCACTACTGATGCGGAAGCTGATGCTGCTGTCTTGCATGATGACATCAATGTCTTTGCCGAGGCCGGCGAGATCCAGGCCGCCCATATCTGGCGCGGGAATGTCAGCCTCTGGTTCGGGTTCGGTTTGAGCCAGCAGCGCTTCACTCTTTGCGACAGGCTCTTGGCGGTCCAAGGGGACACCGTCGGCCTTACCTTCCAAAAGGCCCTCGCCGCCGGGCAGGATGAATACCGGCTCGGCTTCTGCGTCTGTGGTCCAACGCGTCGGACCAACCTGACCGCCAGCAAAGGCAAGCATAACGACGCAGATCACCAGAATCAGGGTAATCACATCCAGATAGGTGAGCAGCCAGGCTTCTTCCTCACTGCTGTCGGTAACGGCAATGCTGTGATCTCGGCGGCGCGCCCGAGCGGCGCCACTTTCAACCATCTCAGCTACTCCGCCGTGCTTTCAGCTTGCCGGCCTTGATGGGACGCAGGTCGCGAATTTCGTCTTCGTGGTTGGCCATAAAGGACTTCAGGGTTTCGCGCATTAAAGCTGGGCTGCGTTTGTTGAACATCATCGAGACGCCCTGCATGACCATATTCATCACGATCACCCGCTGCTCGGTACGCCGCTCCAGTTTAACCGCGACGGGCTTGAATACCAGGTTGGCCAGCAGGATGCCGTAGAAGGTGGTCATCAGCGCAATCGCCAGTTGCTGACCGATCTGGACCATGTCGCCATCCCCGAGGATGAACATCAGGTTGATCAGACCAACCAGCGTGCCAATCATGCCAAAGGCCGGGGCAAAGCTGGCCATGACGCGAAACAATTGGGCTTCGGCATGTTCACGGGCACGCAGGCGGGAGATACGCCACTGCATGAAGTCCAGAATATCTTCTTCCGGGGTCATATCGACCACCAGTTGGACGCCGGAACGCAGGTAGGGGTTGCTAACCTTGTCCAGCTCGCGTTCAACGGCAGGCAAGTTACCGTCCATATACAGCCGGGAGATTTTCACCAGCTCGTCAATATCATGCTGGGTATAGAGTTTTTCATTGCGCAGTACGGTGCGAAACAGGCTGAAAATCCGCACGATTTCGCTGAGCGGGTAACTGATAAAGGTGGCAGCAATGGTACCGCCCAGCACGATAGCCAAGCCGGGCAGGTTAACGAAAAGCCAGGGGTCCTGGGCGGACATGAACAGCACGCTGGCCAATACCAGCAGGCTAGCAATAATGCCAATAAGCGTTGACGGGTTCATCCCGGCTCCCTAACAGCCAATCCAATGCTGCGAGGTTAGCGGATTGGGGGACGCTCTGCCAGCGCGTCACGCGCTGGCGTGTCGGCGTTGCTTGCCTGGGCGGAGCAAGCGCTGGAGGAGTTTGGGTGGGCTGGCAGCAAAGCTGTTGCGCAACTCGGCGGCGGTGATTTGCCGGTCTGTCGGGTCAAAAGCCAGGGCCTCACGCAAGGCAGGCCAGCAATGTGGCGGCAGCAGGGCTGGCCGCTCCAGTGTCTGGTCCTGTTGCATAGCCTTGGCCTGTTTCGCTGTCAGGCGACTAAAAGGGTGATGCCCGCTACTCAGTTCGTAAATGACACAAGCAATAGCGTAGATGTCCGCGGCAGCCGTCAACGCCTCGCCATTAAGCAGCTCCAAGGCCGCGTAGCGTGGCGTCCAGGCGGCAATACGCTGGCGGCTGAGGCGTGGCAGACCCGGCAACAGTCCTTCCATGGGTTGTCCGAGGCCGAAATCAAACAAGCGCACGCCTTGCTCGGCAAGCATGACATTACTGGGTTTGATGTCGCCGTGGATGACGCCATGCTGGTGCGCATAGGCGAGGGCGTCGAGTAGAGGTACGACCAGTTCGCGCAAACTTTCCCAGTCGGTACCTGTGGGACGCTCGACCAGCAGCTGGTCGAGCGTCGGGCCGCGTAACGGCTCGAGAATGATAAAGGCGCGCTCGCTGTCAGTATCGACGTCAAAGCCGTGCAATTGAATGATATGGCCGTGGTGCAGGCGGCTGGTCAGCGCAAACTCGCTGAACAGCAGGGCGTTGGCATCCGGAAACTGGGCAAAGTAGTCATTCAGCGCTTTAATGGCGACAAAAGGTTCCGGGTCACCGTAGCCCTCACGCAGCAAATCCTTTGCTTTATACACTGCGGCCATACCGCCAACGCCGAGGAGTCGTTCGATCTGGTAGCGCTGGCAAAGCAGTTCCGGCAACGGTCGCACGTCACGACGTGTTGACTCTTGGTTGTCGATGTCCGCAGCGGGCTCAACTGGCCGGGGCGCTGTGGTGGTGGTCATGGAGTGTCTCCAGTCAGGTCAGCGGCGAATGACGATGGCGCTGATGTTGTCTTTCGCCGGCCCTTTGAGGGCCAATTGGAACAGGCGGTCGAGTGCATGCCTTGGGCTGGGTAGATTCAGTGCGGCACCCAGGGTGGTTGGAGAGATACCTTGGTAGAGGCCATCGCTACACAGCAGCAAGGTGTCACCCGGATGAGTACGGAACTCCACCACTTCCAGGCTGAGTTGTTCGCTGGCGCCAACGGCACGGGTCAAGGCTCGAGCCGAGGGGTGCCGCGAGGCTTCCAGCGGGCTGAGGTGTTGTTCATTGATCAGTTCCTGCATCAGGCAGTGATCGCGGGACAGCTGATATAGCCGGCGGCCACGTGCCAGGTAGCAGCGGCTGTCGCCGGCCCAAATGCACACGCCACGGTCACCATCAACCAATAAAGCGACCACGGTACTGCCGATGACCTGTTCGCCGCGCCCCTCAACCAGGGTCAGATCCTGGCTGAGTATCCGGTTCAAGCCATGCAGCACCTTGCGCATGTCCTGCAGACGCTCATTAAGGTCGCCATCGGGGGGCAGGTCTGCCAGTTGCTCGATAATCAGCCGGCTGGCCAGGGCACCATTCTGGTGCCCCCCCATGCCATCAGCGATAGCCCAGATGCCGTTGGCCGGTTTGGCCAATACGGCATCTTCGTTGCAACTGCGAACCTTGCCTGTTTCGGTGCGGGCTGCACTGGCCCACTGGATCGTCGCTACGCTAGTCATAGGCGAGCCGGCAGGCTAAAGCCACGTAGCTGCACCATATCGAAAGGGTTCGGTGAGCGTTGGCTGTGCAGCAAATAGTTGGCCCGCAAGCCACTCAGGTTGGCCTTGAGGATCAGCGCATCACGCTCATGGTGATGGTCAACCTCGAGCTGATCGAGCAAGCGGAACAGCGACCAGGGGCCGGAGTTTTGATCCAGCGTCAGCCGGCGACCGCCCAGATCTTCCAGAATCAGGCTGCTGCGGCCATCTTCAGCCTCCATCGGCCAGCGGAAGGTGCTCTGTACGATAGGGCCATGGCGGTATTCCAGTGACTGGTTACCAATACGGAAGTTGGCACGACCAAGGCTGGAATCGAGCAGGTAGGGCTCCAGTTTGAACTGCACCTGGGGCTCGGCTGGGTTCTCGGCAAAGAAGCTGCGGCGGATGGTTTGAATTCGGCCCATCTGCGAGAGGAAGTTACGTGAAACCGGTAAGCCGCGGCCATCCACTTGGCGGATGCGGTATTGCCCCGGGCTGCCGGTTATGAACAGTTGCAGATACTGTTCGAAGAAGCGGTCAGCAACCCCCTCAGCACGGAAGAATTCACGGAAATCAGCCAGCGCAACATCACTTTCACTATCGGCCTGGAAGGGGTAGCGCGACTCCAGTGCACTGCGATAGTTGCTGTACAGCTCACTGCGGTAACGCTGGTTGATATAGCGGTGGGCGTCAGCCAAGACCAAGGCCCAACTGTCATCAGCCAGGCGGGTAAGCCAACTTTTAACTGGATCGGGCAGTCGGCTGGCACTTACGCGCACTTGTTGCAGTGCATCTTCTTGACCCTGCATGCGCTGTCGGGCCAGTTGATAGGCACTGTGCTCGGGGTGATTGGCATGGGCCAGCGCGGCCAGTTGCACTTGTAGCGCATCCAGTGCTTGCAGGGCATGCGTCAGCTCAGGTCCGGCCAGGCCTTCGTCATCCAGCAGGCGGTGCAGTGGCTCAAAACGGCGCTCCAGCGCTCGGTTGACCTCACTGCGGCCATTGCTGGCCAAGGGCTGGTCCAGTGGGGTGCTGAGGTCCTCGTTGGGCAGGAAGAGGGTGTTGTCGCGCACCTCTTGCAGTAGCAACAGCAATGGCGAACTGGCCCCACCGAAACCGGCTACCTGCGTGGCGCCCTGGGTGATATCGCGCATCGGGTCGACGTTGAGCAAGGCGATGGCGTCAGCCCAGTGGTTGGCATAGTCCGCAAAGTAGAGGCGTTCGACTTCCTGCATCAAGCGGTTGAGGTCCCGGCTACTCATGCGTTCACTGTCACCCAGCACCCAGTTGTCATCCAGCAAATCCTGCAGCAACTCATTGCCCTGGGCGACAAACAAACGCTGATAGCCATTCTGGGTATAGAGCCCGGGTATCGCATGCTGACTGCTGGCCAGCAATGTGGCTTGCGGGCCGAGACGGTTGATCAGGCGGTAATCTGGCAGGTTGTCTGACTGCTCACGCAGCATGCGATAGACCACACTGGCCAGCGATTCGCTGCGCAATATGGCCCGGCTTTGCTGAACCAGTGGCTGGTCCAGGGGGTAGCTATCAAAACGGGTATCGAGCA
>REBY01000079.1 GCA_007692485.1 Pseudomonadaceae bacterium
GTGCGCGTCTTGGGCTGAATTCCCTCGAGGAGCGCCAGGAACAAATGACTGAGCATGAGCGGAAGCGCCGTGCCAATATCCAGCAAACCCGTTAACCAAACGTAGCACTCGACCGTCCTTGTCTCCGTTTCGCTGCGTCGAGGACGCCGTTGTGCTTAGGGTCATTACATAAAGCTACTTTGCATAAGCTGCTGGATTTGTGTTGATCAGCCGATTTTTTTAGACATCGGTCGGCAGGGTTGCCAATCATTCAGGCGCTGGAGTCAATTCGACTTCAGCGCCCTATGAAGGCCTTGCGGCCAATCGCTTTACCTTAGCTCTGTGGTTTGACCAGGAACTTCTCTCCAGTAGCCATTTTGCCGTAAGCCGCGATGGCATCGAGTTGTAACGCACCGGCCAGGGATACGTCGTGGGTGTAGTGACTGGCGAAGGTGGTTTTGATCTCGGCGGCGACGCGTTTGCGCATGGCGATGTTGGTTTCCTTACCCAGTTTTCCTAACGCATTGAACAATAGAAAGCCGTTCACCCCCCAGGCAAAACCAAAGCTGCGGTTCAGTGTGATGGGGCCGCGATCAAGGCCGCCATAGATATACACCTGTTTGTAGATGTCGGATCCATACACGCTGTATTCAGTGATGTTACGCGATACGGCAGCTTCCATGCAGGTGAGAATATCGCTAGCCAATCTGCCGCCACCGATAGGGTCAAAAGCGATGGTGGCGCCGGTGTCGATCAGTGCTTTGGTCAGGTCTGCCATAAAGCTGTCGCTGCTGGAGTTGACCACGTATTTGGCACCCATGTCCCGCAGCAAGGCTTCCTGTTCCGGCTTGCGGACGATATTGACCAGGTCGATGCCGTCGGCCATACAGATGCGGTTGAGCATTTGCCCGAGGTTAGAGGCAGCGGCGGCGTGAACGATCGCCTTGTGGCCTTCAGCGCGCATGGTTTCTACCATGGCCAATGCGGTCAGCGGGTTAACAAAGCTGGAAGCGCCTTCGACTGCAGTGGTACCCGGCTCCAGTTCCAAGCAACTTTGCACATTGGCACAGAGGTATTTGCGGTAGCTACCACCGCCAATGAACGCAACGGTTTTGCCCATCAGGCTTTGCGCAGCGGCTGATGAACCCGCAGCAACGACGGTGCCGGCGCCTTCGTTGCCAACGGGTATAGCCTTGCCCACCCGCTTCTTAACGGCGCCCATGAACTTGGCCGGGACATCGGCACTGATGACCGGGCGATCGGCGCTACCAGATTGCTTGGCAGTCGTCATATCGGCCGCGCTGAACATCACGCCCAGGTCAGATGGGTTGATAGGGGCGGCTTCGATGCGGATGACCACTTGGTTTTCGCCCGGCTGCGGGATCTCGATCTCGCGTAGGGCAAGTTCCAGTTTGTTGTCTTCGCTGATGGTCGAAGTCAGTTCGATATTGGTATCTGACACTTTTATCTCCTGCAAAGGTTACGTGGTCTGGTGCTTCGCTAACCGGTGTGATCCGTGTCGCGGGGCGGTCTGATCGTGGTGATCAATGGGGTTAGGGTAGCTGACTTCTTCGATCAATTCTCCTAAGAACTACAGGTAATTGCTTACAAGCCGCTCGATGACGCCACAGGGAACGTTGCGGCTATGCAGGGGTCACTGTTGGTATGAGCGATGCGTCCAAACCACCGGTTAACGAGCCAGTGTCTGAGCCTGACAATTCCGAGGCGGTGCAGGCTAGCGCTGACCAGTCATCTATCAAGTCAAGGAAGGCGGCCATACGTGCCTGGCTGCTGCTCAGTCTGTTAGTTGTATTAGTGGTGCTTCTGAGCGTTCGTGATGACCTGCGCCAAGGCGCGATTCAAAGCAGCGAAAAGGCCGCTCATTTCGTTGCCTTCGATATGCTGGGGTGGTCACCCAGAGATATATTTGTTGTGCGTTTGCGCCTAGCAGGTTTGTTGGATAGCCCACTGGGCCAGCGCTGGATAGGGGCTGTCGAACAGGCGGGTGACCAGCCTGTGCACATCGGCCGTCAGTACCTCTCAACCAACAATTTTGCCAGTGATGAGGTTGAGGCACATGTGTATCAAGTTGCGCTAGAGCGAGGAGAGATGCTGGTATGGCAGCTTTCTCGTTTGGACGCGTCTGGCAGTCGACTGTATGCCAGCCTGGAGCGGCGTGACAGTAGCGGTCAGGAATGGTCAACCGTTACGGCGCTCGACGCAGATAGCGCAGCCAGCAGCCGCGTCGTAACTCAACCGGGTGACTACCGATTCGTTCTGCAACCCGAGTTGTTTGCCGAGATGGAGTATTCGCTGGCAATGGCTAATGGCGGCTCATTGCCGTTCCCGGTAGAAGGTGCAGCACAGCGCGATATAGGTAGTGGTTTTGGTGCGCCGCGTGATGGCGGCGCTCGAGTGCATCATGGCGTGGATATCTTTGCCGAGAGAGGAACGCCGGTTACTGCCGTGATTGATGGCCGCGTAAGGACCGGAACAAGCCCAAGGGGTGGCAAGCATGTTTGGCTAACGGGTGGCTTGCTGAATTTTGGCAGCGCCCGTTTTTATTTTGCTCATCTTGATTCCATTGCGGTCGAAACCGGCGACAGGGTTAAAGCGGGCGAAGTAATCGGATACGTGGGTAACACCGGCAATGCCATTACCACGCCTCCCCATCTTCACTTTGGAATATACTCTGGTGGTCCAATTGATCCGGCCCCATTCTTGAAACCTGGGCCGGTGTTGCCTGAAGGGTGAGCTTAGTCTCGGACGATACATGCACAAGGGCACCTTGCTGCTGGTGTAGCTGAAATGGGCGTTACTTTCACATGATTGAGTTCTTACGCAGATACCAACTACGCAAAGCCTTCAGAAGCTATATCTACAAGCTCGGCCCGGCGCTTGCAAAGCGATATGGGCGAGGCGATCAATACACCGTTTTGCAGATAAAAAAGACGGTGCTGCATTTAAAGCTGAGCGTCCGATACTTGCCTTATGCCGTTGCGTTATACCGTCATGAACAGTCGTCCAATACAGTTGATTTGCTGCGTATTGATCAAGCGTCTTTGGATCAGCTGCGCAGCGAGGTCGCTGAGGCGTTGTTTCACGGTAATACGCATTACCGGGCAACTCAGGTATTGGCTATGAGCAAGCAGAGGGGTTGGAGAGGTGGCCCGCCCCCAGACTGGCAGTCAAACCGGTTAGGCAAAACAAGTCTTTGAGCGTTCTCCTTGGGCAAGACAAATGCAGGAGCTTTATGATGGCAACCTATAACGTGAGTTTCGTGTCTGCGCATGACAAGCCCGAATGGCGTGCTTTATTCGGTGGCTATGCCGATTTCTACCAGACGGCTATGACGGACGAGGTCGCGGATCAGGTTTGGGGTTGGCTACTTGATCCTGAGCACGTTTTTGAGGGTTTGATCGTCCGCGATGAATATAAACAGGCTTTGGGGATTGCTCACGTGCGGGCGTGCCCCCGTTCGTTGAGCGGCTGCGATATTGGGTTTGTGGATGACATGTTCATTACCCCGCAAGCGCGAGGGTCCGGCGCCGCTGATGCGCTGGTTGCACGCTTGCAGTCCCTGGCTGAAGAGCGGGGCTGGCCTTCCATCCGCTGGATTACACAGCACTATAATGAACGTGGTCGTGCTTTTTACGACCGCTATACAGGTGGCCCAAGTGATTTCATCATGTATCAGTTAACGCTTGGGTAAGCGGCACCTGCAGTGTCTGATCACTGCAACGCTGTTTGTCTGGGGTAAGGCCAATACACAGTCCATGATCAGGTGCTGTATCAATTACTATGCAATTGAATAGGGTGTTGCGTTTAGGCGCTGTACTGGCGCTGTCATATGTGGCGATTGTGCTGCTGATGTGGCTGTTTCAGGAGCGGCTGCTGTTTTTGCCGGGCGTCGGTCGTGAGCATATTGCCACGCCTGATGATATCGGGCTCTATTGGCGAGCGGTGGAGCTAACCACTGAGGATGATCTGACTCTGGATGCCTGGTGGTTGCCTGCTGAAAACCCGCGGGCGGCAATGCTGTTTCTGCATGGCAATGCCGGCAATATTTCACATCGGCTGGATTCTCTTGAGCAATTCAACCAGCTTGGCCTGTCGGTATTGATCCTGGATTATCGTGGTTACGGCCAAAGTGAAGGGCGGCCTTCAGAGCGGGGCACGGCGCTGGATGCCGACGCTGGTTGGCAATGGCTGCAGGCGGAATCCGGGCATGATCCTGAGCGTCTGGTTATTTTCGGCCGCTCGCTGGGTGCGGCCGTGGCCGCTGAATTGGCCACCCGTACTGACCCCGCGGCATTGATTCTGGAGTCAGCGTTTCGTTCGGTGCCTGACCTGGGGCAGCAGCTTTATCCCTGGCTACCGGTGCGCACGTTGGCAAGGCTGACATATCCGACGGTCGACTATGTGGCGCAGCAGAATGCACCGGTTCTGGTTATTCATAGTGAAGACGATGAGATAATACCCTTTGCTGAGGGGCAGGCGGTGTACGAGGCGGCATCAGCGCCGAAAGCGTTGTTGGTGATTGAGGGCGATCACAATACCGGTTTTCTGCGTAGCGAAAGGGTTTACTTACCCGGTATTGACGATTTTCTCAGTGGTGCTGGTTTGGCGCGTTAACCCTTAGGCCTCCGCGCCAGGTTACTCGCTGGATTCAGGGTGTCTGAATTTCAGTTTTGGTGCCGTCTTTGTTCTCGATTTTCAAGCTTATGCCGCTAGCCGCTTCAGGCACGGCAGGGGTTTCGATAACGGTTGTTTTGCTGTTGCCCAGTGCACCGGTGTAGAACAACACGCCGGCACCTGCGATGAGCACGCCAACGACAATAATTGCCACGATTGCCACGTTGTTGTTACTACCTTCTGCAGTTGCCATGTGAATCTCCAGTTGAAACCCGATCTCGCAGCTGTCCAGCCGGCACGGTCATGCCGTATGCGCTCAGGTGCGTGAGTATGCGCTTTAAATGCTTGCAGGGTAGCTTTATTAATTGAGCCGTTCGTGGCCGGCGAAGGGACAGTGGTTTGGCTAAGTGCGCCAGCGTACAGACCCTTCTGGATGAATAGCCCACTCTGTATCTTGGTGCGTCTCAGGTGACTGCGACGCAGGTGTTTGGGTTCTTCGGGAGCGTGATCTATGAACAGTATTATTTACGTTGTGGGCTTGGTCGTTATTGTTTTGGTGGTACTGTCTTTCCTTGGCTTTCGTTAAGCAATCGAGCTCTGCTTCTTTGAGCGCTAGCCCCCGATAACGGCGATTGTTCTCTTGGTATTATTGCTATCGCTGATCGGGCTTGCGCGTGTGGTGTTTGTTGTTGGACCATCCCTGTATAGGATTTAGCCGGCCCGGCGAAATACAGGCGTGAGAGACGCGATATGCCCCAAGAGATTCTGGCCTTCTGGTTTGATGAGATTGCTCCGAAACAGTGGTGGAAAGTCGATCCTGAATTTGACCGTGCTCTGCGTGAGCGCTTTCTGCCGCTGCTGCACCGGGCTATGCGGGGTGAGCTCTATGCATGGCGCGCAACAGCCAAAGGACGGCTGGCAGAAATCATCGTATTGGATCAGTTCTCGCGCAATATCTTCCGCGATACGCCGGCTGCCTTTGCCCAGGACCCCATGGCTTTGGTGCTGGCACAGGAAGCGGTTGCCGCTGGTGCGTACAGGGAGCTTGCCGCCATCGAGTGCGCCTTCCTGCTGATGCCCTACATGCACAGTGAATCACGCCTGATTCATGTGCAGGCCGAGGCGCTCTACCGGGATTTTGCGCCAGCTGATAATCATGATTTTGAACTAAAGCACAAAGCGATCATTGACCGTTTTGGGCGTTACCCGCACCGCAACCGGATTCTGGGTCGAACTTCCAGCGCGGAAGAAGTCGAATTTCTCAAGCAGCCCGGTTCGTCCTTTTGACGAGGTAGGGCTGGAAGTGGATCAGCCTTGTTTCTTGATCAGGGGATAACGACGTGTCTGGACAATTACCTCTTCTCTGGCTGGCCGATTTTATTCTGGTCGTCCACGTGCTGTTTGTTCTCTTTGTGGTGTGTGGGCTGCTGGCGATTTATCTCGGTTATGCGCTGAACTGGCAATGGGTGCG
The DNA here is from genome assembly GCA_007692485.1 of Pseudomonadaceae bacterium. Taxonomy (GTDB): domain Bacteria; phylum Pseudomonadota; class Gammaproteobacteria; order Pseudomonadales; family Pseudomonadaceae; genus Halopseudomonas. The sequence continues at coordinate 6,086 of REBY01000079.1, forward strand.
GAACCGGTATTTTCGCCTGGCCCACCTGGCGGCTATTGCCATCGTTGTCCTGCAGGCCTGGTTGGGGGTGATTTGTCCGTTGACCACGTGGGAAATGGCGCTACGGGACGCGGCGGGGGAGGCGACCTACGCGGGTTCCTTTATCCAGCACTGGTTGCAGCAGCTGCTGTATTACAGCGCTCCGGACTGGGTTTTTGTGCTGCTGTATACGGTCTTCGGCAGCCTGGTGCTGGCCAGTTGGTGGCTGGTGCGTCCCAACCCGAAAGTGAGTGCTCAGGGCAAGTGAGCCAGACAGCCGCATTGGCTGCTGCCTGACCCGCTTCAGGTTCAGATAGCCCGTAGCCAGCGGGCTATCTTCAGCTCAGGCTGCCACGACGGATACCGGAATACCGTTGAGCACTGCGTTACCCGATAGCACGTCGACGACCTGGTCATCGGTAATTTCATTGACGTTGATGCCGGGGTTGCTCTGGGCCACGCGCAGGCTGATGCCTTCGCGGTCGTGGCCCCAGCCATGGGGCAGGCAAACGGTGCCGGGCATGATGTCGTCCGTGACCTGCACGCTGACCAGCAGCTCGCCGGTACGCGACATGATGCGTGCCTGCTTGCCATTGGCCAGGCTCAAGCGTTTGGCGTCAGCGGGGTTGATTAGCAGGTCGCAGCGGTTGTTACCTTTGACCAGACGCTGGCTGTTGTGCATCCAGGAGTTGTTGGTACGCAAATCGCGCCGCCCGATCAGCATCAGCTCGTCGCTGTCGGCGCCACGCAATTCCGCCAGAGCGCGGCCCAGATCGGTGACCAGTTCCGGTGGGGTCAGGTGCAACGTGTTATCTGCGGTAAACAGGTAGCCGGGGAAAGACTCGCGCATGGGCCCCAGGTCCAGACCGTGCGGATAACGCTTGAGTACTTCAACACTAAGCGGCTCATCGCGTTTTATCGGTTCGCCACTGTTGTATTCATCGAACCCCTTGCCGTAAGGACCGGTTTGCAGGCCGTGGTCAAGAATCTGTTCCGGGCTGGGCATTTTGCGCGCGGGTGCTCCGTCCGGGTTCTTCAGCGCCATGATGCGTTGGGCCAGGCCCTGCACAATGTCCCAGTCACTCAGGCTGCCTTCGGCTGGCTCGAATACCGGATCGCTGAAGCGAGCGATATTGCGTACCGCGAGCATGTTGAACACGATGTCGTATTGCTCATGTTCCAGCGGCCCGGTGGGCGGCAGGATGATATCGGCATGGCGTGAGGTTTCATTGAGGTAGAAATCGATCGAGACCATGAACTCGAGCTGTTCCAGCGCGGCGTCCATTTGTCGGCCATTCGGCGTGGACAGTACCGGGTTGCCGGCAACGCAGACAAAACCGCGAACCTGACCTTCGCCGGGGGTGAGCATTTCCTCGGCGATGGTCACGGCGGGGAAATAGCTGTCGAACTCGGGCAGGCCGCGGGCACGGCTCTGGTAGGTATTGAAGCTGCCCATCGGCCGACTCTGTGCCTTGTTGAACGCGGGGGTGGTAAACATCATGCCGCCGGGGCTATCGAGGTTGCCGGTTAGAATATTCAGGACCAGCATCAGCCAGTGGTTGAGCGCTCCATAACTTTGCGTGGATATACCCATGCGGCCATAGCAGACGGCACACTCGGCGGCGGCAAAGTCTTCAGCGATCTGTTTGATCTGGTTGACGGCAATCCCGCAACGGGCGCTGACCTGCTCCAGAGTCAGGCCATCGAACAGTGGTGCCAGAGCGTCCCAGTCATCTGCCAGCTCCTGCAGGCGTCCGGGCTTGGTCAGGCCTTTGTCGAGCACATGGCGGATCAGTCCCATGAGGAAGAAGGCATCGGTGCCGGGTTTGATAAACAGGTGCTGGTCGACGTAGCGCGCCGACTCGGTGCGACGTGGGTCAACCAGAACCACCTTGCCACCGCGCTCGCGTATCCGTTCCAGCCGTTTGAGAATATCGCCCGCGGTCATCAGGCTACCGTTGGAAGCGGCCGGGTTGGCGCCGAGCATCAGCATATATTGGGTACGGTCGATATCCGGAATGGTAAACAGCTGGCTGTGACCAAACATCAGGTAGGACACCAGCTGGTGCGGCATCTGGTCAAGTGAGGCAGCCGACGAGATGTTGCGGGTGCCAATGGCCTTGCGCAGACTGCCAGACGCCAGCATCAACCCCAGGTTGTGCGAAGAGGGGTTACCCCAGTAACCGGCAATAGAATCGTCGCCATGCCGGCGCTGGATATCGACAAATTTTGCTGCAACCTTATCCAGCGCGGACCCCCAGTCGATTGGTAGCCATTCACCATTGACCTTTTCCAGCGGTGTACGCAGGCGGTCCGGGTCGTTGTGCAGGTCTTGCAGGGCATAGCCTTTCGGGCAGATATGGCCTTCGCTGTGCGGGTCGTTTTCGTCACCGCTGATCGACAGGATCTGCTCGCCCTGGGTTTCGATCACTACGCCACACATGGCTTCACACAAGCTGCAGGCGCGGTGATGGGTTTTCACCGGCAGCCTTGCCTGTTCTTCCTCACGGGCTCTGGCATCACGGATGACGCTCAACATCTCGGCAATGTTGACTACCTTGCGCCGGGTGCGGCCTTCGCTGCGGCCACGGGCCTGTTCATGCTGGTCCAGCAGGCGCCAGTCAGCGAGGCTGACGGTATCAACCTTGCGGGCTGCAAGCAGGGTGTCGATGGTTTCTTCCGTCAATTCGGGCAGGCTGCTGCCCAGGTCATCCAGCAGACGCTGAACGCTTTCCGTGGCGCACTGACGGTTACTGCCGATCACGCCGCTGGCGCCGCGCTTGATCCAGCCGGCAACATAATCACGGCCGTCCGGGTTGCCGTTGATACGGCCTTGCTCATGCTGGATAACCCCGCGCCCGGTATCAAAGGGCAGTTCATCAATGGCTGAACCTTGATAACCAATAGCGTGAACGACCAGACCGGCAGGCATATCCAGCGTTTGCTCTGACGGGCGGGCAATCAGCTCGCCCTGGTCATTACGCACCAGCTCGGTACGCTGGGCATGCACGGTGCTGACCTGGCCGTTATCAGCACTGAAGCCAGTCGGGCTGGTGTAGAACATAAAGCGGATACGCTTGCCCTCGGCCTGTGGCCGGGCAGCGATGTCGCGCAGCAGGCTGAGATTTTGGCGCGCTTCGGCAAATTCGGGCTGCTCCAGTTGGCGCGTGGTGGCGTCATCGAGTTCCAGATCGGCCGGATCGACCAGCAGTTGCAGGCCAGGGATGGCCATCAGCTGTTCCAGTTCTTTCGGGGTAAAAGCGGCCTGTGCCGGACCACGGCGGGCCAGCAGGCGTACTTCTTCAATGCCGCTGTTGGCCAGGGCTTGCAGAGCGTCATCGGCGATATCGGTCTTGGCCAACTGGTCGTTGGGCAACACCAGCAGGCGAGCGATATCCAGGGCGACATTGCCGATACCAATAATCACCGCAGTGGGGCCGGTGAGGGCAGGGGCAAGTGCGGTTTCGTCCGGGTGGCCGTTATACCAGCCGACAAAATTCGAGGACCCGAAGATATTGCCGGCATCCGCGCCGGGCAGCGTCAGCGGACGACTTTGCGAGCCGCCGGTGGCGTATATCACGCCATGGTAGTGCTGGCGCAGGTCGGCACTGGACAGGTCACGACCAATCTGTACGTTGCCGAAGAAACGGAAGTTCTGCGACTCGGCAATACGTTCAAAGCCAGCGGTAACGGACTTGATGCGTGGGTGATCTGGCGCTACACCATAGCGCACCAGGCCAAAGGGCGTTGGCAGGCGCTCGAACATATCAATGCGCGCCGCCGGCATTTGCTTCATCAGGGCTTCGGCAGCATAGAAGCCGCTGGGGCCGGAGCCGACAATGGCAAAACGTCCGGGCAGCCGCGCCAATGGGCTGGCGGCATGTTGGCCGGCCTGGATGCTTTCGCGGATGACCGGGCGGATTTTCGCTTCTTCGGCATTCAGGGCAATATAGTTTTGCTGGTCTTCTGGCACCATGCTCTGCGGGAAGATAGCGCCCTCGGGGCAGGCCGACACACAGGCATTACAATCAATACAGGCCTCGGGGTCGATAAACAGCATCTCTGGTGCTTCACGGAAGGCTTCGACCGGGCACACATCGACGCAACTGGTGTGTTTGTTGCCAATACAGCTCTGGGTGACTACGTAGGCCATGATCTTCTCCGGGAAGGGACCGCAAAAACCCGTATTCTATGTCCGGACTTGGTTGGGCGTATTGGCAGCAAGTGCCTGATTGACATTTTGTGCCAGCGTGCCGATAGTGTCAGTTATGAGCAAAACCGACTTTATCCCCTCCGGCTTTATCGAAACGCTGCACAGCTATGTGCGCGAGCGTGACTTGCCTGCGGGCGGGTTACTGGCTGGCATGGATGTGGAGCTGGAGTCTCCCTACGTGTCGGCGCAACGATTCTGCGACTTGCTGGCCGCCGTCTGGCAGTTGGACCCGGTTGCTGCTCTGGGCTTGCGCCTGGGGCTCTCCAGTCAACCGCGCCAGTTTGGCGTGGTGGGCTATATGGTCTCATCCTGCGGCACGTTGGGTCAGGCGTTAGCGCGTTACCACCGCTATCAGGGACTGCTTCAGGGCGGTCTGGCGTCGCGTGCCTGGCTCAAGGACGGGGTGCTGTATATGCGCTGGACCCAGGCGGTCGCCAATACGCCCTTGGCCACCGAGTTCAGTCTGGCGGTCTTTATCAGTTTGTGCCAGGCCTTGATCGGCCGCCCGGTGACGCCGATACGGGCCGGTTTGCCCTTTCCCCGGCCGGATGATGTGGGGATATACGAAGCTTTGCTCGGTTGCCCGGTAGATTTCGAGCGCAGCAGCATCGAGCTGGCCATCCCTGCCCATTTGCTGGCGCTGCCGATTTCCAGCAAAGACCCTTACTTGTTGCGGCTGCTGGAGCAACAAGCCCAAGCACTGCTCAACCAACAGCCGCGTTTTGATGATGCAGAAGCCGGGCCGTTTTTCTCGCGGGTGCAGGAGCAGATTGTCGAGTCGATGAAAAATGGCGATGTCAGCGCCGAAGCCGTCGCGCTGGCTCTCGACTGCTCTTTGCGCACCTTCTATCGCCAGTTACGCAGCGCCGGCTATAGCTATCGTGGCTTGCTTGCGCACACCCGACATACCCTCGCCAGGCAGTATCTGGCTGATCCGGCACTGGCCCAAACCGATGTGGCTCTGTTGCTTGGCTATTCCGAGCAAAGCTCGTTTATTCGGGCCTTTCGCAGCTGGACCGGGATGACACCCGGAGAGTATCGCAGCAGTCTGCGGCAATCCCCCGAAACGGGATTACCCGCCAGGGTGGGTGGAAAAACAGTGGTTTAGACCCCATAGTAATTATGAGGCTTGTACGAATTGCCTGAATCCGACCATTGCAACGGAGGACTAGCATGACTGACAAACCATTTCTGACCGACGTGAAGACGCTGCGCGAACGCGCCCGCAAGCACATTGAGGACGGCGCCGTTACCGAAGGCTATACCGCAAACCGGGAAAACGTCATCAATATACTCAACGAGGCGTTGGCGACCGAGATTGTCTGCACCCTGCGCTACAAGAGCCATTATTTTCGTGCTGATGGCATCAAGGCCAATGTAGCGGCGAAGGAGTTTCTTGAGCATGCCAATCAGGAACAGCAGCATGCCGATTGGTTGGCCGAGCGTATTGTTCAATTGGGTGGCAAGCCTAACTTTTCTCCTGAAGGGCTGCTGAGCCGTTCACATGCTGAATATGTTGAAGGTGACAGTCTGCGGGAAATGATTGTGGAAGATCTGGTCGCCGAGCGGATTGCGATCGATAGCTATCGTGAGATAGCCCGTTACCTGAGTGATCAGGACCCGACATCTCGCCGTATCATTGAAGAAATCCTCGCCCAGGAAGAGGAACATGCTGAGGATATGGCAGGCCTGCTGAAAGATCTGCCCGCTGACGCCTGAGCGATTGCTGTAGTTTGATCCGGCATGGCCCGGTCATGAGTCCTGGTAAGGTGCACAGCTCATGGGACCGGGCCATGCGTGAAAAACCTCCTTGCTGTGTTATGGCAGGAGGTAGCCATCAAGGATGCATGGATGCGTGACTACCTGAAAATCCTGCTGTCTGTTATTGCTGCCCTGCTGAGCCTGGCGGCACTTATCGCGGTTGTAACGGCCGTAACGGTGCTTGCGTCCGGCAATGACCTGTCGGCAGATCCCCTTGTGTTTCCCTTCGCCATTGCCATGGCGGGTTTTATGCTCTTTGGTATTACTGGCTCTATTGTCTGGTTTGGCACAGATAAGGCACTCGGAGACATATCCCTTGGCGCGTTAGGCCGGCAAGTCATCTGTGCTGCCAGCGGAGCGCTGGCCAGTGTCGCGTTTGTGGTGGTGGGTATTTCTGGCCCAGGCGGTATTGTTCTGAGTGATGTGTTTATACCGCTAGCGCTGGTAGTGCCTGTGGTCACCGTCAGTGTACTTTGGTACTGGGGGTTGTTTATTAGGGGGCAACGGTAGATAACAGGGTTTAAAGCAGTTTGGCAGCGGGCGCCGTCCGCAGATTGGGGGTTGATGTATGGCGGGTAAAAGCAGAAAGCGGCTGATCAAGCGTGCTGAGGCATTGCATAAAGCGTCTGCATTGCTGCTGGCCAGGGAAACGCCACTTTCACCATCACATGTTCATCAGTTGCGGGTGTCTATCAAGGAGTTGCGCGCGCTGTGGCAAATGTTGCAGCCCTTTCTGGCCCCAGGCGAGGCGGCCCGGGCGAGCAGGGATATCGGGCGTGCGGCCAAGCGCTTGGCCACAGCACGGGATCAGCACGTGCAGCTCAAGACATTGGATAAGCGCATTCGCAAGGCGCAAGACGCTGAGTTGCAATCACTACGGCGGGCGCGGGACCAATTGTCCGCCAGGCAGGCTGACGCACCAGAGCAACCCTTGCTGATCGAGGATATTGCTGTGCGCTTTGCCCAGGATCGTCAACGCTGGCAAGATCTGGAGCTGACGTGTGGACGGCGGGAGCTGATGCGTAAGGGCTATGGCCGGCTTTACCGTAAGGCGCGCAAGTGCTTCCGGCGCGCGTCGAAAGGCGGTAGCGCTGAGGACTGGCACCGGTTGCGGCGTTGGGTAAAGTATCTGGCCCTGGCGTTGCCGGTCATTGCCGATGACAGCGTGACCAAAGCCACGAGCAGGCGCTACGCCAGGCTCGCAGAAAAATTGGGCGAACTGAACGATCTGGATGTATTGGCTACCCGCTTGAAACAGCTATCAGGCAAGAACGGCAAGTCAGCCTGTCAGGCGATTGCTCAGGTGGAACAACGGGCAGAGCGGGTGCAGAAAAAATGTCACAAGCAGGCCAGGCGGCTTTTCCAGTAAAGCGTCAGTGACAGTTGGCGTAAGTCAGGCGTGCGAAGGATAGAGAGGCTTGAAAATGACCTACCTTGAGTTCAACCGTTTTTGCGCAGCATTGCCAGCTACAACACATTGCGTACAGTGGGGTGACTCCCATGTCTGGAAGGTTGGCGGCAAGGTCTTTGCCATCGGCGGCTGGGGCAAGAACGATGAGCCTGGGTTCACCTTCAAAGCCTCAGAGCTCAATTATAATATCTTGCAGGATCAGCCGGGCTACCGGCCAGCGCCCTATCTGGCAAGCCGGGGCATGAAGTGGATACAGCGCTACCAGGCTGCAGGAAATTCGGATGATAAGCTGAAATATTACCTGGAAGCGTCGCATCGTATTGTGTCATCCGGGTTGAGCAAGAAAAAGCAAAGAGAACTCGGGCTGGCCCGACCTCATGAGTAAGGTTTGCTTGAATCTTTCGGGCGAGTCACCGGTAATTGTCTATCCTTAAAGGCAACACACAGCAACAGGCAGGTGATACATGTCGGTATTAGTCATTGTATTGGGTATTGTGATTTTTCTGCTCGGGCTGGCGGTGTTGATTCAGCCGAACCGCGTGATGGCCATACTGGACGAGTATGCCGGTACTCAGCTGCTGTTCTTCACGTCGGTGATTGGTCGGGTATTTCTTGGCTTGGTGCTTTTGCTGGCGGCTTTCGAGTCGCGCTTTCCCGGGGTGCTTCAGGTTTTGGGGGTTATTGCCATTATCTTGGGTACGGCGACGGCCTTGATGGGGCGCGAAAGGGTCGGAAAAATTGCCAAGCGAGTGGACGATTTCCCCATTCTGCTTAAACGCATAATCGGCGCTTTCTGGGTATTTATCGGTGGACTGTTGATCTGGCTGGGCTGGCGCTAGCGCAGCTTCTTGCGCCACAGGCAAACTTTTGTAGCACTCTGCCAGCGCTGCCTGACGGCACGCGTGAGCTCAGGCTGCTACCTTGAACGGCATTGCTTTGATCAGCCATACAAGGGATTCATACCATGACCAAGCCGGTGATCGCCGATAATAAGCCAGTCAAGCAACAGCTTACCAAGGGTGAGGAATACTTTTTCTGCACCTGTGGTCGCTCCAAGGATCAGCCGTTTTGTGACGGTTCTCACGCCGATACGGGCTTCACACCAAAAAGTTTTGTTGCCGAGGAAACCGGCGAGGCTTGGCTGTGCCAGTGCAAACACACCGGTGATGCGCCTTTCTGTGATGGGTCGCATAAAGCATTTGCTGACCAACAGGTGGGTGAAGAAGGGCCTGGCGATAAAGAGGATGACAAACTTATTGCCAAGGCGACGGCCGAAGAGCCGACAGTCGAGTTTATCCATCAACTGGCCCGCGAAGGTCTGAAAGGGGTTGGCCCGCACGGGCCGGTCTCAGCGATGGGTGTGCCGCGGCACAGTTTGCCCGACTGGGATGATCTGCAGTTGATGGTGGCGCAACTGGCCAGTCGCCCGTTAATGGAAGATGAGCCGGTAGTGACCGAGCTGGTTATTGGCCCGGAAGCGAAGAAGCCACTGACGCTAGATATCCCTTTACTGGTTTCGGACATGTCCTTCGGGGCCTTGTCTGAAGAGGCCAAGGTCGCTCTGGCCAAAGGTGCTGAATTGGCGGGTACCGGTATTTGCTCGGGCGAGGGCGGTATGTTGCCGGAAGAGCAGCAGGCTAACTCGCGCTATTTTTACGAGCTGGGCAGTGCCCTGTACGGTTACAGCGAAGCCCAGTTGAGCAAGGTGCAGGCGTTCCACTTCAAGGGCGGCCAAGCGGCCAAGACGGGTACGGGCGGTCATCTGCCGGCAAACAAGAATGTGGGCAAGATTGCCGAGGTGCGTAACCTTAAAGAGGGTATGTCGGCCGTATCACCACCCACATTCAAGGATCTCAGCACCGTTGCGGATTTCAAGCGTTTTGCTGATCGGGTGCGCGAGGTCACGGGCGGCATACCGATTGGTTTCAAATTGAGTGCCAACCATATTGAGCAGGATATCCAGTTTGCCCTGGATGCTGGCGCCGATTACATCATTCTGGATGGCCGCGGCGGTGGGACGGGTGCGTCCCCGGAGATGTTCCGTGACCATATCAGCGTACCAACTATCCCTGCGCTGGCCCGGGCCCGACGCTACCTGGACAAGCAGAAAGCCAGTGGCCGGGTAACCCTGATTGTGACGGGTGGTTTGCGAGTACCCATGGACTTCGTCAAGGCGCTGGCCTTGGGTGCCGATGGTGTCGCGCTGGCTAACAGCGCAATCCAGGCGGTTGGCTGTGTCGGCGCGCGTATGTGCCATACCAACAACTGCCCTGCCGGGATTGCTACCCAGCGGGAGGATTTACGCAAACGTCTGAACGTGGACGCGTCGGCTAAACAGCTGCAGACCTTTCTGCAGTCATCGACTGAGCTGATGCAGGTCATGGCGCGTGCTTGCGGGCATCATGCCTTGAGTGATTTCAACTCACGTGATCTGGCGACCTGGCACCGCGAGATGGCTCTGTTGTCCGGGGTTGAGTACGCGGGCCTGAGCAAGCTCTGAGCTGTTTACTGACTGGTCTGGAAAGACCCGGCAATGAATTCTCTGTGCGGCCTGTCGCCGCACAGTCACTTGCTTGTGTCATGCTGTTGGCAATCAGAAGCAATGTAAAGAACACCCAAAGGATATGCCAATGAGCGGTAACACGTACACACCACCTCGGGTCTGGACCTGGGATTCCGAGGGTGGCGGAAAATTTGCCAGTATTAACCGGCCGATCGCCGGTGCTACCCATGAGCAGGACTTGCCGGTTGGCGAGCACCCCTTTCAGCTGTATTCGTTGGCCACGCCGAACGGGGTCAAAGTCACCATTATGTTGGAAGAGCTGCTCGAGCTGGGTTACACCGAAGCGGAATACGATGCTCATTTGATCAAAATCATGGAGGGTGAGCAGTTCAGTAGCGGTTTTGTCGGCGTGAATCCCAATTCGAAAATTCCGGCTCTGCTGGACTTCAGTGTCGAGCCGCCGCAGCGGGTCTTCGAGTCTGGAGCCATTTTGCTCTATCTGGCGGAAAAGTTTGGTGCCTTTATGCCAAAGGATCACCCTGGGCGAACTGAGTGTCTGTCCTGGCTGTTCTGGCAGATGGGTAGCGCGCCGATTCTGGGTGGTGGCTTTGGTCACTTTTATGCCTATGCGCCGGAAAAGTACGAATACCCGATCAATCGCTACACCATGGAAATCAAGCGTCAGTTGGATGTGCTGGATCGTCATCTGGCCGAGCATGAATATATCGCGGGCAGCGAATACAGCATTGCCGATACGGCGATCTGGCCCTGGTATGGCGCACTGGTCACCAATAAGGTCTATGAGGCCGCTGAGTTCCTGGATGCTGCCAGTTACACGCACTTGCAACGTTGGACGCAACTGATCGACGCGCGCCCTGCAGTGCAGCGTGGCCGTATGGTCAACCGCACTTGGGGCAAGCCGGAAGAGCAGTTGCCCGAGCGCCACCACGCCAGTGACTTCCGTTCGCGTACCCAGGACAAGTTGGATAAGTAGCACGTGCGGCCGGCTGCCTGGACTGCACTGGGAGCTGGAAGCCCGGCCAAGCTGCGTTTATGCTGGCAAGCTTATTCATTACCTGCCTGCCGGGCAGCAAGGACGCTGGCGTGACGAGTGACAACCCTGTGCATGAACTCTTTGGTATGCCACATTCGCTGTATAGCGGGATTGCGCGCGCTTACTTGCGCACCCAAGGTATTGCCTATCGCGAGCTGGGGACACGTCACCCACGTTTTGCTGCCGAGATACTGCCGGTCACCCGGCGTAGTATTATACCGGTGCTGCGCAGCGCCGAGGGAGACGTGGTTCAGGATAGCCTGGATATCATCGATCACTTCGAGGCGCGCGGGGTGCCGTACCCTGCCTACCCAGAGGGCCCCTTGCAGTGCATTCTTGCCATGCTGCTGCAGTATTATGGCGTCCAGAGCATGCTGCGCCACGCGATGCATTTCCGTTGGTCTTTTTTGGCTGAGCAGGAAGATTTCATTCGCCATGCGTTTGCCAGTGCCCTGGGAGCAGAACTGGCTGAAGATGTTATGCAGCGGATGCAGTCCTACCTGCCGGGCCTTGGTGTGACCCCCGATACAGCACCGCTGATCGAAGCTTCATACCGGGATTTGCTGTACCTGCTCAATACCCATCTGGCACAGCACCCCTATCTGTTTGGCGGCCGCCCCTCGATTGCCGACTACGGGCTGATCGGCCCGCTTTATGCGCATCTGGGCCGTGATCCGGTGCCGGCGGGCATTATGAAAACCACGGCCCCCTGGGTGTACCGTTGGGTGGAGCGGATGCTGGCGCCGGGGCTGGATGTAGTCGAGTTTGCGGATTACGGCACAGGTTTTTTTGCCGATGATACGGTTGCTGACACCTTGGCGCCGGTACTGGCTCACGTTGCTGCAGAAGTCTTCCCGGAACTGACTGATAAACTGGCCTTTCTGGATGCTTGGGTGTCTAACAACCAGCCGACAGATGGCCAGCCGGTTGGCGCCAAGCCGCATCAGCGGCATGTTGGCCAAGTGCAGACACAATTTCGTGGCGTGCCGATTCAGGCGGGCGTTGAACCCTATTTGTTGTACCTGTTGCAGCGCGCTACTGATGTGTTGTACGGCCTGCCAGCTGCTGAGCAGGAGCGGGTGCAGGCCGCTTTGCACGCCTATGGGTTGGCTGCTGCCGTGCCGGCGCCGCGCGATTACCGAGTTGGCCGGGTAGGGCAGTTGGAGGTCTGGCTGCGTTAATGGCCAGCGAGCTGGCCGGCCAGTTCGCCCAGCCGGTGGACCGCCTGCTGCACGGTTGCGTCCACTGGTTGACCGGTATTCAACCTCAGGTAGTTGAAGTGCCGTGGCCCGGCAGAAAAAACATTGCCGGGAAAAATATGAATGCGTTCGGCCATGGCCTGGGTAAAAAGAACGCGTGAGTCGATATGTTGCGGCAAGCCTATCCAAAGCGCACAGCCACCGGCTGGCTGAGTAATATAAGTGCCAGGTGGAAAGCTGTCGGCCACGGCGTGAGACATGGCGCGACTCTGTTTGGCCAGTTGCTGGCGCAGCTGGTCGAGGTGCCGCGCATAAAAGCCGCTTTCCATAAGCCGTGCCATGAGTAACTGTGGTGCGCTTGCAGTGGTGATGCTGCTGATCTGCTTGAGTTCGCGCAGGCGTTTGTGAAAGCGCCCGGGGGCTACCCAGCCCAGACGCAAGCCGGGCATCAGGGTTTTCGAGAAGCTGCTGCAGTAAATTACCAGGCCATCACGGTCCCAGGCTTTGATGGGCAGGCTGTCACCGGCAAAACAGGTATCTCCCCAGACATCGTTTTCAATAATCGGAATGTCGTAATGGCTGGCTAATTCGACCAGTCGTTGCTTGCGTTCGGCCGGCATGCAGAAACCCAATGGATTTTGCGCGTTGGCCGAAATCAGGCAAGCGGCTACCTGGCCGCGCTTGAAAGCCTGTTCCAGAGAGTACAGACATAGCCCGTCGCGGGCATGGGTGGGGATTTCCAGCGCGCGGCGGCGCAATACATCCAGCGCGACCAGGGAGCCGTAATAGGTCGGTGTCTCAACTGCGACCGTATCGCCGCGTCGCGTGACACTGCGCAGCGCCAGCTCAATGGCTTCCATGCAGCCATTGGTGACCACAATGTCACCATGACTGATGGGCGCCGGATACTTCAGGCTGCGGTGAGATATCTGGTGGGTAAAGGATTCGAGCCCATGTGGGTGGCAATAATCCCATGCTTGCCGAGCATGGTTGCGCGTGATTTCACGCAGGGTGCGCATAACCCGCTCAACCGGCATGATATCGCTGGAAGGAAGAGCAATGCCGAGACGCACCAGGTTGTTTTCGACGTGGGGCTCCATGAAGTGCAGGATGTCTTCACTGAGTGAGACCTCGACGGGTAACAGAGGAAAGCTGAGGACTTCGGCCAAGCGTGTCTGGCCGGGAGGTGTTGCATGCACGAACACCCCTGAACGCGGGCGGATTTCGATATAGCCGTCGGTTTCCAGTTGGCGAAAGCATTGCACGACGGTGTTAACGCTGACGCCGAACATCTGGCTGAGTTGGCGCACTGAGGGTAAGCGTTCGCCGGCGCTGTAGCAGCCGGTGCGAATATGCTGGCGCAACTGCTCGCTGATACTTTCGTAGAGATAGTGCTCGTGGGCCATGGGTGCACTCGCCCGGCGGGCCGGGACTGCTCAGGTACATTATTGTTATTGGCTGTGAGCAGTATAGGCAGCACTTGCCAGATGCGCCAATCTGGTGCGAGCTGGGGCGTGACAGTCTAGCGGCGCTGCAGCAAAACCCCGGACTCCATATGATGGGTGTAGGGGAACTGGTCGAACAAAGCGCAGCGCACTACTCGGTGGGTGGCGTCGAGTTCGGCCAGATTGGCGGCCAGGGTTTCCGGGTTGCAAGAGATATACAGAATGCGCTCGTAGCCTTTGACCAGCTCGAGCGTGGCCGGGTCGAGACCGGCGCGTGGCGGGTCGACAAATACGGTAGAAAAGTCGAAGCCGTCCAGGTCAATGCCCTGCAAGCGGCGAAACTCACGCACGCCGGTCAGTGCCTGGGTGACTTCTTCGCTGGCCAGTCGCACCAGGGTGACGTTGTCCACACCATTGTTGGCCAGGTTGTCCAAGGCGGCATAGACCGAACGTTTGGCCAATTCGGTGGCTAGCACGCGGCGGAAGCGGGTCGACAGTGGCAAGGTAAAGTTGCCATTGCCGCAATAGAGCTCCAGCAGGTCGCGTTGATCATGACCGGCGGCATCCAGCGCCCAGCCGAGCATTTGTTGATTGACTGCGCCGTTGGGCTGGGTGAAGCCACCTTCAACCTGTTGATAGCGCCATTGCCGGCCATCAACGTCCAGGCATTCGGTAATGTAGTCTTGGCCAAGCACGCGTTTGCGTCCGCGGCTGCGGCCAATCAGTTGGATATCCAGTTGTGCGGCCAGTTCGCGTGCCGGTGCGTCCCAGTCCTCATCCAGTGGCCGGTGATAGCACAGGGTGACCAGCGCTTCACCGGAGAGGGTGGTGAGAAACTCGACCTGAAACAGCTTGCGCCCGAGGACGGGGTCGGCCTTGCAGGCATCGAGCAAGGGCCCCATCAGTTGATTGATACGCTGGCTGGCGATCGGTAGTTGCGTCAACAGAATGGGTTGGCGTTTGTCACCGCGCTCGAACATGGCGTAATGCGGTGTACCCTTTTCGTACCAGAGGCGAAATTCCGCGCGCAGGCGGAAGTGCTCCGGCGGCGAGGCAAATACCTCGGGCTCTGGCGCGGCAAAGGGGTGCAGCAAGTCGACCAGGCGTTGGCGTTTGGCCTCGAGCTGGAGAGTGTATTGGCTGGGATCGAATGCAGTACTCATCAGTTAAAAAACGCCAGTTTGATGATAAACAGGGCCGACAGCGCATACAGGCTGGGGTTGAGTTCGCGCCAACGGCCGGAGAGCAGTTTGATGGCCGTCCAGGTGATAAAGCCGATGGCGATACCGTGGGCAATCGAAAAAGTCAGCGGCATCATGATGGCCGTTACGACCACGGGTGCCGCTTCAGTCAGGTCTTCCCAGTCCACCTGTACCAGCCCGCCGGTCATCAGCACGGCAACAAACAGCAATGCGGGGGCGGTGGCAAAGGCGGGCACCGCCGTAGCCAGTGGCGAGAGAAACAGGCACAGCAGGAAGAGCACGGCAACCACGCAGGCCGTCAGACCGGTGCGCCCGCCGGCCGAGGTGCCGGCCGCTGACTCGATGTAGCTGGTGGTGGTTGAGGTGCCGAGGAATGAACCGGCCATAGTCGCAGTACTGTCAGCGACCAGCGCGCGCCCGAGGCGTGGCATGCGCCCGTTTTCATCCAGCAGGTTGGCGCGTTGGGCGACGCCGATCAGGGTGCCCGAGGTGTCGAACAAGTCAACAAACAGGAAGGCAAAAACGACGCTGAGCAGACCAATTTCAAAGGCGCCGCGCAAGTCCAGCTGCATGAACGTCGGCGCCAGGCTGGGCGGGGCCGAGACGACGCCGGTGGCCTGGCTCAGGCCTAGCAGCAGGCTGATACCGGTGATTACCAGAATGCCAATCATGACGGCGCCGGTGATCCGCTTATAGGCCAGTGCAACAATGAGCACGAAACCCAGTGCAGCCAGAACAGGGGCCGGTTGGGTCATGTCACCGAGACTGACCATGGTTGCATCGTGCGGTACCACAATGCCGGCGTTTTTCAGTGCGATCAGGGCGAGAAACAGACCGATGCCGGCGGCGATCGCTGAGCGTAGCGCCATGGGAATGCTATTGATGATCCACTCACGGACCTTGAAGATGCTGAGCAGGAAAAACAGAAAGCCGGAAAGGAAAACTGCGCCCAGTGCCACTTCCCAGCTGTAGCCCATGGAGCCGACCACGGTGTAACTGAAAAAGGCATTCAGCCCCATGCCGGGGGCCAGGGCAATCGGGTAGTTGGCCCACAGCCCCATAATCAGGGTGCCCAGTGCGGCCGCCAGGCAGGTGGCGACAAATGCGGCGCCTGGATCAATCCCGGCATCAGCCATCATCGCCGGGTTGACGAAGATGATATAAGCCATGGTCAGGAAGGTGGTCAGACCGGCAATGATCTCGGTCTTGATGTTGGTGCCATGCGCGCTGAGTTGAAAAAGTCGTTCCAGCATCGGGATAGCCTGTGGCAAATGAGTAGGGAAAACCGGCGATTTTAGCGCAAAATGTGGCTCAAAGGGGAGTGAATTACGCCTTTTGTGTTGCCATGGGGTGGGCAAAAGCGGCCGCATTGTGGCAGGCTTGGCGGTCTATTTTCCCAGGAGGCCTTGCCTTATGAGCTTTGAAACCGAATCCCAGCGTGTCAGTTACGGCATTGGCCGCCAGATGGGCGACCAGTTGGCCAGCAGCAACATCCCCGATCTGGATCTTGATGGTGTGGCCGCGGGTCTGCGTGATGCCTTCAATCAGCTGCCCAGCCAAGTGGCAGAAGCTGATTTGCAGGCTGCTTTCCAGAGCTTGCAGGCTAAAATGCAAGCCCAGGCTGATCAGGCGGCTGGCGCCATGCGTCAGGCTGGCGAAGAGTTTCTCGCAGAAAATGCCAAGCGCGAAGGCGTGGTAACCCTGGCTTCCGGCCTGCAATATGAAGTAGTGAACGCCGGTACGGGCGCCACTCCCAGCGCCAGCTCGACGGTACAGACCCACTATGAAGGCACCTTGATCAATGGCGACGTGTTTGATTCTTCATACAAGCGCGGCCAGCCGGCTGAATTCCCGGTAGGTGGCGTGATTGCCGGCTGGACCGAGGCGCTGCAGCTGATGCAGGAAGGTGCCAAATGGCGCTTGTTTATTCCCTCTGACCTGGCCTATGGCGAGCGTGCTGCCGGCAGTATTCCGCCGCACAGTACTCTGGTATTCGATATCGAGCTGCTCAAAGTACTCTGATTTCGGCTGATCAATACCCTTGCACGCCGCCATGAGGCGGATGCAAGGGTCGTCTGATTCTTGACAGCGCGAGGCCTGCCACCTAGCATGCCGCCAACCTTTCGGAAAATGTGCTGTCAATGTCCACCCTGCCTTTCTATGCTCCTGTTAGTGATGACTTCGAAGCCGTCAACGCTCTGATTTTGCGGCAACTGCACTCGCGGGTGCCTCTGGTCGAAAAAATCGGTGAATACATCATCAGTGCCGGTGGTAAACGCCTGCGGCCTTTGGTGGTGTTGCTGGCAGCGCGGGCCTGTGGTGAAGATAGCGGCCGGCAACACAGTCTGGCTGCGATCATTGAGTTTCTGCACACCGCGACCCTGTTGCACGATGATGTTGTCGATACCTCTGACATGCGCCGCGGGCGCTCTACCGCCAATGCCTTGTGGGGCAATGCCCCCAGCGTGCTGGTGGGTGACTTCCTGTACTCACGCTCGTTCGAGATGATGGTGGCGCTGGGTGAGATGGGGGTAATGCAGATTCTCTCGCGGGCCACCAATGTGATTGCCGAAGGGGAAGTGTTGCAGTTGTCCAAGGTGCGTGACGCCAGCACTGACGAGGCCACCTACATGGAAGTCATTCGTAGCAAGACGGCCATGTTGTTTGAAGCCTCCAGCCATAGTGCTGCGGTATTGGCTGGCGCTGCTCAGCCGGCGGCCGAGGCATTGCGCGTTTACGGGGATGCTCTGGGTGTTGCCTTCCAGTTGATTGACGATGTGCTGGATTATCGCGGTGATGCCGATGCCATGGGTAAGAACGTGGGTGACGACCTGGCTGAAGGCAAGCCGACCTTGCCGTTGATCTACACCATGCGTGAAGGGACTGCCGAGCAGGCGCAACTGGTACGCACGGCGATCCAGAAGGGCGGTAGTGCAGAGATTGTCGCTGTGCAGGCGGCGGTCCAGGATTCGGGTGCGCTTGACTACACTGAGGCGCTGGCGCGCGAGCATGTCGAGCGGGCAATTGCCGCGCTGGAGGTGTTGCCGGCTTCGCCGTATCGTGAGGCATTGGCGCAATTGGCACGTTTCGCTACTGAGCGTCAGTACTAAGCGGCTTATACCGTTTTTACGCTTGCGTCAGGGGCTGCAAACCGCTAGAATCCTCGCCCCTGAAAAACCGATTTACAGCATCCCTGTTTTGACAATGGCAAGGTAGGGCCCGATGGGCGGGTTCACTTGCAGCCATGCCGGCCACTAATCATTATACCCAAGCGCCGGGTGAGCAGGATTACGGAGAAAGCAAACATGTACGCAGTGATTGTTACCGGTGGCAAGCAGTACAAAGTCGCTGAAGGCGAATACCTTCGCGTAGAAAAACTGGAAGCCGAAACCGGTTCCAGCATTGAATTTGACAAAGTGCTGCTGGTTGGCAATGGTGACGACATCAAGATCGGTGTTCCGGTTGTTGATGGCGCCAAGGTAACTGCCGAAGTGACCGAGCACGGTCGTGGCGATAAGGTTCGCATCATCAAGTTCCGTCGTCGCAAGCACCACATGAAGCGTCAGGGCCACCGTCAGTGGTTCACCGAAATCAAGATTACCGGCATTTCAGCCTAAGCCGATTCTGGAGGTACTTACTCATGGCACACAAAAAAGCAGGCGGTTCCACACGTAACGGCCGCGATTCAGAATCCAAACGCCTTGGTGTGAAAATGTTTGGTGGCCAGGCGGTCAACGCCGGCAACATTATCGTTCGTCAGCGTGGCACTCAGTTCCACCCGGGCAAGAACGTTGGCATCGGTAAAGATCACACCCTGTTTGCCAAGGCAGAAGGCGTGGTCAAGTTTGAAGTCAAGGGCAAGTTCGGCCGCCGCTACGTGAATATCGTAGCCGCCTAAGCGCCGCCTTGTACGAAAAGCCCTGTCATGTGACGGGGCTTTTTTGTTTGTGAGTGGTGGGCCTTTGGGTCGATTCAGCGCTAATCTGACAATGTCCAGAACCTTAACCCATCCCGCAAGGGAGGGAGAACGATGAAATTTGTTGATGAAGTATCCATTACGGTCAAGGCCGGTGATGGTGGTAACGGTTGCATGAGCTTCCGTCGGGAAAAATTCATTCCCAAAGGTGGCCCGGATGGGGGTGATGGTGGCGATGGTGGCTCCATTTACCTTGAAGCCGACAGCAACCTGAATACCCTGGTGGATTATCGCTATACCCGTCGTTTCAACGCCAAGCGCGGTGAGAACGGCCGTGGTAGCGATTGCACCGGTGCCAAGGGCGAAGACATGGTGCTCAAGGTGCCAGTTGGCACGACGGTGGTCGATGCCGGTACCCAGGAGATCATTGGTGATCTGACCAAGGTGGGCCAGCGCCTGTTGGTGGCTCAGGGCGGCTTTCATGGTCTGGGCAATACCCGCTTCAAGTCCAGTGTCAATCGAGCGCCACGACAAACCAGCGATGGTAGTCAGGGTGAGTTGCGCGATCTCAAGCTGGAGCTGAAGGTGCTGGCCGACGTGGGTCTGCTGGGGCTACCCAATGCCGGTAAAAGCACCTTCATTCGCTCGGTTTCGGCGGCCAAGCCCAAGGTGGCGGATTATCCCTTTACCACCATGGTGCCGAACCTGGGTGTGGTTGATGTCGGGCAGCTGCGCAGTTTCGTGATTGCCGATATCCCCGGTGTGATCGAAGGTGCTGCTGAGGGTGCCGGGCTGGGTACGCGCTTTCTCAAGCACTTGTCACGCACCCGCTTGTTGCTGCATCTGGTTGATATGTTGCCGCCGGATGGGTCGGATCCGGTGGAAGCCGTGGAAACCATTGCCCATGAGCTGGGTAAATTCAGCCCGGCGTTGACCATGCGTGAGCGTTGGTTGGTGCTCAATAAGTGTGACCAGTTGCTGGAAGACGAGCAGCAGACCATTCTTGATGATGTGGTAGAGCGCCTGGAGTGGGACGGGCCAGTATTCGTTATTTCGGCGATTGACCGCCAGGGTACTGATGAGTTGGCCAAGGCGGTGATGAACTGGCTGGACGAGCGTCAACGGCGGATCGCCGAGGATGAAGACTTCGCTGCCGAGGTGGCTGCGCTGGATCAGCAGATCGAAGATGAGGCGCGTGCGCATCTGCAGGTCCTGGATGACCGTCGTGCCCTGCGCAAGCAGGGGCTGCTCAAGGACGCCGCTGACGACGACTTTGAAGATGACGATGATGATGACGACGAGGATGGGGCGGAAATCATCTACGTGCGTTAAGCGCGCGGGTGTAAGTTGCCATTGACCCGCTGCCAGTTAATAGCCAAAAGCGACTGGCTTGCAACTGGAAGCGGGTCGCTGCTGGCTAGTACAATACCGCTTTTCCCGTTCACCCGGCTGATGGAATCAACATGCGTGAAAAGGTAACCAACGCCCGGCGCTGGGTCGTAAAGATTGGCAGCGCATTGCTGACTGGCGACGGTCGTGGCTTGGATCAGGATGCCATGCGCATCTGGGTTGAGCAGCTGGTTGCCTTGCGTAATAGCGGCGCCGATCTGGTACTGGTCTCTTCCGGCGCTGTAGCTGCGGGCATGAGCCGTCTGGGCTGGAGCGAGCGGCCGAAAACCATCCATGAGTTGCAGGCAGCGGCTGCGATTGGTCAGATGGGCCTGGTGCAGGCCTGGGAATCCAGTTTTCAGGCCCATGGCCTGGCGACAGCGCAGGTGCTGCTGACCCACGATGACCTGTCGGATCGCAAACGTTACCTGAATGCGCGCAGCACCCTGCGGGCATTGCTCGATCTGGGTGTGATTCCGGTCGTCAACGAAAACGATACCGTCGTCACTGACGAGATTCGCTTTGGTGACAACGATACCTTGGGCGCGCTGGTAACTAATCTGGTTGAGGCGGACTTGTTGGTGATTTTGACCGACAAGGACGGCCTGTACACGGCTGATCCCGGTCGTGATCCGAATGCCGAACTGATTGCCGAAGCCATGGCGGACGATGCCCGCTTGGACGCTATGGCGGGCGGCAGTGCTGGCGCACTGGGTCGTGGCGGCATGCTGACCAAGTTGCGCGCAGCGCGTCTAGCTGCGCGCTCGGGTGCCGGTACGGTGATTGTTGGTGGGCGCATCGAGCGGGTGATTGACCGTCTGCATGCGGGCGAGCCACTGGGTACGCTGCTGTTGCCCGAGAAAGGGCTGTTGGCCGCGCGCAAGCAGTGGCTGGCTGGACACTTGCAGATTCGCGGCCGTTTATTCGTGGATGCGGGTGCGGTGCGTGCCTTGACCAGTGGGCGGCGCAGTTTGTTGCCGGTGGGTGTGACCGCAGTCGAGGGGAGTTTCCGTCGTGGCGAGATGGTTGCCTGCGTGGGGCCGGACGGGCGTGAAGTGGCGCGTGGCCTGGTTAACTACGGTATCCAGGATGCTCAGCGTATTGTTGGGCAGCCGACCGAGTCAATCAGCAGTATTCTGGGTTATATCGATGAGCCGGAGCTGGTACACCGGGATAACCTGGTTCTGCTCTGATGGGCTGAATTGGCCAAATGACAGGCACAAAAAAACCGGCCAAGGCCGGTTTTTTTACGACAATTGCTACAGCATCAAGCGGCTTCAGCCAGGGCCTTGATGTGAGCATTCAGGCGGCTCTTGTGACGAGCGGCCTTGTTTTTGTCGAGAATGCCTTTGTCAGCCATGCGGTCAATGACCGGGACAGCTGCGGTGTAGGCCGTTTTGGCTTGTTCCAGATCTTTGGCGTCGATCGCCTTGATCACGTTCTTGATGTACGTGCGGACCATGGAGCGCAGGCTGGCATTGTGGCTGCGGCGCTTCTCGGCCTGCTTGGCGCGTTTTTTGGCTTGAGGTGAGTTGGCCACCGTCGTGCTCCTCAGAAATACTGAATGAATAAGGGTCGAATAAGGCCGCGTACTATGCCGCCGGGCTTGGGGAATGTCAAGCCTGTCACACGTTATAACGCGCCGTCATCCGATTGCCGGTTATCAAGACGCACAAGGGGTGCCTTGTGGCCCTGCATCGGGCTATTATCGCGGTTTTTGCCGCACGGATAAACCATGACCACCAACACCTCACCTCCAGCAGCGGAACCCAAGGCCCACGGCCTGCTGCGTTCGGGTATGGTGGTCAGCATCATGACCATGCTGTCGCGGGTGCTGGGCATGGTGCGTGACGTGGTGGTTGCCAATTATTTTGGCTCCAAGTCCGAGGCGGATGCCTTTTTTATTGCCTTCAAAATCCCTAACTTTCTGCGCCGGCTGTTCGCCGAAGGGGCTTTTGCCCAGGCCTTTGTGCCGGTTCTGTCGGAATATCGCACCCGGCGCAGTCTGGCTGAGGTCAAGCAGTTGGTGGACCGGGTGGCCGGCACCCTGGGAATTACTCTGGTGGCGATTACGGCACTGGGGGTGGCCGGTGCGCCGGTGCTGATTACCCTGTTTGCGCCAGGGTTTCATGGCGACGCCTACAAGCTGGGCCTCGCCACCGATATGCTGCGCATTACCTTTCCTTATCTGCTGCTGATTTCGCTGACGGCCTTTTGTGGTTCGATTCTCAACAGTTATGGCCGCTTTGCCGTACCGGCGTTTACTCCGGTACTGCTCAACTTGTGCATGATTGGGGCGACTGTGCTGCTCAGCCCCTGGTTCGAGCAACCCATCATGGCTCTGGCTTGGGGCGTATTCATTGCCGGGGTGGCGCAGTTGTTGTTTCAGGTGCCTTTCCTCTGGCGTATCCGGCTGCTGCCGGTGCCGCGGCCGAACCGGCGTGATGAGGGCGTCAAACGCATCATGACCTTGATGATTCCGGCACTCTTTGCGGTGTCGGTGAGTCAGATCAATCTGTTGCTGGATACTGTGCTCGCGTCTTTCCTGCAGACCGGCAGTATCTCCTGGCTGTATTACGCTGATCGGTTGTCCGAGCTGCCGTTGGGCGCTTTCGGTATTGCCATCGGGACGGTGATTCTGCCTGCACTGTCACGCCAACATGCCGGCGCTGACCCCAAAGCCTTTGCCGCTACATTGGACTGGGCCATTCGTATGGTGCTGTTGATCGGTGTGCCGGCGGCACTGGCCTTGTTGTTATTGGCGGAGCCGCTGATCGCCACCTTGTTTCACTATGGCGCCATGACTGATCGCGACGTGCTGCAGTCAGCGGCGGCCTTGCGTGCCTACGCGGTGGGGGTGATGACCTTTATGCTGATCAAGGTGCTGGCACCCGGCTACTTTGCCCGTCAGGACACCAAAACCCCGGTCAAGATTGCCATTGTGTGCATGGTAGCCAATATGGTGCTGAACCTGATCCTGATCTGGCCCCTGGCCCATGTTGGCCTGGCGCTGGCAACGTCCTTGTCGGCCTTGCTCAACGCCGGTTTGCTCTGGTGGGGGTTGCGCAAGTCGGGCATCTACATTGCCCAGCCTGGCTGGGGGCTGTTTGCCCTGCGTTTGGTGCTGGCCAGTCTGGCCATGGTGCTGGTGGTGTATTGGCTAGCCGCGGATGCCAGCCTGTGGTTGCAGTGGGGCTGGCAGCAGCGTGTGACCCAGATGGGCTTGCTGGTACTGGCTGGTGCCGGTGCTTATGGCCTGGCCCTGCTGTTGGCTGGCTTTCGCCCGCGTCATCTACGCAAATAATTCACTTCCCGGCGCCACGCGGCGCTGGTGGCTTGCCTGGCGCCCCATGAGGTATACTGCGGCGCTTTCACTCATCCACTACGACGAGCACTATGGAACTGGTCCGCGGCCTTCACAATCTGCGGCCCCGGCATCGGGGCTGTGTGGCAACCATCGGCAATTTTGACGGTGTGCATGCCGGCCATCAGGCCATCCTCAATCGCTTGCGGGCTCACTCCCAGCGTCTGGGGCTGCCCGGCTGCGTGGTGATATTTGAACCCCAGCCGCGCGAGTACTTTGCACCGCAGGCAGCGCCGCCACGCCTGTCGCGTCTGCGTGACAAGCTTGCGTTGCTGGAGGCCGAAGGTGTCGACCGGGTGCTTTGTCTGGCCTTCAACCACCGTTTGCGCAGCCTGAGTGCGGAAGCCTTTGTGCAACAGGCCTTGCTCGACGGGCTGGGTATCCAGCACCTGGAAGTGGGTGATGATTTCCGCTTTGGTTGTGATCGTTCGGGGGATTTTGCCTTCCTGCAGGACAGTGGCGCACGCCATGGCTTCAGTGTGGAAGCGGCCAGCACGGTGGCGGATTGCGGTGAGCGGATCAGCAGTACCCGTGTGCGTCAGGTATTGACTGAAGGTGACTTCGATCAGGCAGAACGCTTGCTGGGTCGCCCGTTCAGTATTTCTGGACGGGTACTTTATGGCCAGCAACTGGGGCGTACCCTGGGCGCGCCGACGGCGAACGTTCAGCTTAAGCGCCTGCATGCGCCCTTGAACGGTGTTTACCGGGTCAGCGCCGTGATTGATGGCAGTGGTGAGGCCTTGAAAGGCGTTGCCAACATCGGTCGCCGCCCCAGTGTCGGCGAAGACGGCCAGGCCCATCTGGAAGTGCACTTGTTTGACTTTAGTGGTGATCTTTATGGTCGTCGGCTGACTGTGCTGTTCCATGAAAAATTGCGTGACGAGCAGCGCTTTGATTCGCTGGATGCCTTGCAGGCAGCCATTCAAGCTGACTTTGCCAAGGCCCGCGCCCAATGGGGCATTTAACTCACTTTTTGCGTATTCACGTCTGGACTCAATCGACATGACCGATTACAAAGCGACACTGAATCTGCCGGCCACCGACTTTCCGATGAAGGCCGGTCTGCCGACGCGCGAGCCTGCTACCTTGCAGCGCCTGGATGGCCTGTATCAGCGTATTCGTGAAGTCAGTCAGGGCCGCCCGCAGTTTATCCTGCATGATGGCCCGCCCTACGCCAACGGCAGCATTCATATCGGTCATGCAGTGAACAAGATCATCAAGGATATGATCATTCGCTCGAAGACTCTGTCTGGGTTTGATGCGCCCTATGTACCAGGCTGGGACTGCCATGGCCTGCCGATCGAGCACAAGATAGAGACGACCCACGGCAAGCACCTGGAGCCAGCCAAGACCCGCGAGCTGAGCCGCAGCTATGCCGGCGAGCAGGTCGAGGGCCAGAAGGCCGATTTTATCCGTCTTGGTGTACTGGGTGACTGGAACAAGCCGTATCGCACCATGGACTTCAGCAATGAAGCCGGTGAAATTCGTGCCTTGGGCAAGATGGTCGAGCAGGGCGTAGTGTTCAAGGGCCTGAAGCCGGTCAACTGGTGTTTTGACTGTGGCTCGGCGCTGGCCGAGGCGGAAGTCGAGTACGCTGACAAGCAGTCGCCGACCATTGATGTGGGCTTCTTCTGTGCCGAGCCGGAAAAACTGGCTGCTGCGTTCGATCTGGACAGTCTGAGCAAGCCGGCTCAAGTGGTGATCTGGACCACGACCCCGTGGACCATCCCGGCCAACCAGGCGCTGAATATGCACCCGGAATTCGACTATGCACTGGTCGATGTTGGCGATCGTTTGTTGTTGCTGGCTGAGGAGCTGGTCGAAGGCTGCTTGCAGCGTTACGGCCGTGAGGGTCAGGTGCTGGCGACTACGACCGGTGATCGGCTGGAATGGATCAACTTCCGCCACCCCTTCTACGATCGCCTGTCGCCGGTCTATCTGGCTGACTACGTCGAGCTGGGTGCCGGTACGGGCATTGTGCATTCGGCTCCAGCTTACGGTGAAGACGACTTTTACACCTGCAAGCGTTACGGCATGCACAACGATGACATCCTTAACCCGGTACAGGGCAACGGCGTCTACGCTGAATCACTGGAGTTCTTTGGTGGTCAGTTCATCTGGAAGGCCAACCCCAATGTCGTCGCCAAGCTGGAAGAGGTGGACTGCCTGCTGGCGCACGAGCAAGTCAGCCACAGTTACATGCACTGCTGGCGGCATAAAACACCGGTGATCTATCGCGCGACTGCGCAATGGTTTGTCGGTATGGATGTGCCGGTTGCCGGTGGTGAAACCCTGCGTGAGCGGGCCCTGAAGGCGATCGAAGAGACCCATTTTGTGCCTGACTGGGGCAAGCAGCGCTTGCATAACATGATTGCCGGGCGGCCTGACTGGTGTATCTCGCGTCAGCGAAACTGGGGCGTACCTATCCCGTTCTTCCTGCACAAGGAAAGCGGTGACTTGCACCCGCGTACCCTCGAGCTGCTTGAGCAGGTGGCACAGAAAGTTGAGCAGCAGGGCATTGATGCCTGGTTCAACCTGGATGCCGCCGAGCTGCTGGGTGATGAGGCGGCTGACTATGACAAGATCAGTGATACCTTGGATGTCTGGTTTGACTCCGGCACCACCCACTGGCATGTGATGCGTGGCTCGCATCCAATGGGTCATGCACAAGGCCCACTGGCGGACCTGTATCTGGAAGGCTCTGACCAGCACCGTGGCTGGTTTCATTCCTCCTTGCTGACCGGTGCCGCGATCGATGGTCACGCGCCTTACAAGGCTCTGCTCACACACGGCTTTGTGGTTGATGAGAACGGTCGCAAGATGTCCAAGTCATTGGGCAACGTGATTGCGCCGCAGCAGGTGACCGATAGCCTGGGTGCGGATATTCTGCGCCTGTGGGTGGCGTCTTCGGATTATTCCGGTGAGATGGCGGTCTCCCAGCAGATTCTGCAACGCAGTGCTGATGCTTACCGGCGTATCCGCAATACCTCGCGCTTTTTGCTGTCCAACCTGAACGGTTTTGATCCGCAAACCCACTTGCTGCCACCTGAGCAGATGCTGGATCTTGACCGCTGGGCCGTGGATTACACCTTGCGCTTGCAGCAGGAAATCGTCGAGGCCTACGACAGCTACAAGTTCTGGAACGTGTACCAGAAGATTCATAACTTCTGCGTGCAGGAACTGGGTGGCTTCTATCTGGATATCATCAAGGATCGCCAGTACACCACCCAGGCCGATAGCATTGCGCGGCGCTCCTGCCAAAGTGCGCTTTATCATATCGCTGAAGCGCTGGTGCGCTGGATTGCGCCTATTCTGTCGTTTACCGCTGAAGAGCTGTGGCAGCACCTGCCGGGCGAGCGCGGTGATTCAGTGATGTTGGCGACCTGGTATGAGGGGCTGCACGCCTTGCCGGCAAACGCCGAACTTGGCCGGACTTTCTGGGACCAGGTGATTGCTGTGAAAACAGCGGTCAACAAGGAGCTGGAAAACCAGCGCAACGCCAAGGTGATTCGCGGCAACCTGCAAGCTGAACTGGTGCTGTATGTGGATGGCGAGCTGCAGGCTATCCTGGAGCGGCTGGGCGACGAACTGCGTTTCGTGCTGATTACTTCAGAAGCGACCCTGGCACCCCTGGATAGTGCGCCGGCGGATGCCCTGGCCACTGATCTGGCGGGCCTCAAGCTGCAGGTGGTGAAATCAGAACACACCAAGTGCGAGCGTTGCTGGCACCACCGTGCCGATGTTGGCAGCCATGCCGGGCATGAAACCATTTGTGGCCGTTGTGTGGACAATATCGAAGGGCCGGGTGAGGTGCGCAAGCATGCCTGAGGCGCCGCGGCAGGGCCTGGTCTGGCTGTGGCTATCGGCCGTTGTACTGGTGCTCGATCTGGGCACCAAGTGGCTGGCGGAAGCTTACCTGCTGCCGTACCAGCAAGTGCCGCTGATCGATGGCTTGTTCAGTCTGATGCTGGCCTACAACCCGGGCGCGGCCTTCAGCTTTCTGGCGTCAGCCGGGGGCTGGCAGCGCTGGTTTTTCTCGGCAGTTGCCGTGGTGGTGAGTATCGTGCTGGTGATCTGGCTGGCCCGTCTGAGCCGCGACAAGTGGCTTGAGGCGATGGGTCTGGCACTGATCCTCGGCGGTGCGCTGGGTAATTTGTATGATCGTGTTGTGCACGGTCAGGTGGTCGACTTCATTCTGGTACATTGGCAACAGAGCTGGTTTTTTCCGGCGTTCAATGTTGCTGACAGTGCGATTACCGTCGGCGCCATTATCCTGATTGCCGACATGTTCTGGCCGCGTAAGGCGAGTAGCAAGGCATGACCCGTCCGGCCGCACTGAGGTGCGGCCACTGTTCCACTCATTTGGCAGGTCCCGCGCATGAGCGAAAATCGCATCAATCAAGAGAGTCAGGTCACCCTGCATTTCACCCTGAAATTGCCCGATGGCGAGGTGGTCGACAGTACCCTGGACAAGCAACCGGCTACCTTCAAAGTCGGTGATGGCAGTCTGTTGCCCGGTTTTGAGCAGGCGCTTTATGGGCTTAAGGCGGGTGACCAGCGTAGCTTCGAGATTGACCCTGAGCATGGCTTTGGCCCGGGCAATCCGCAGAACATTCAGGTGATGCCGCGCGACAACTTCAACGAAATGGAGCTGGAAACCGGTTTGCTGGTGATTTTCCAGGACGCCGCCGGTGGCGAACTCCCAGGGGTGGTCAAAACAATCCATGACACCACGGTCGAGGTGGATTTCAACCATCCGCTGGCCGGCAAGGTGGTGACCTTTGAGGTCGAGATTATTGCTGTCGCCTGATGGGTGAATGTGCATCATGGTTCCACTTCATGCATAATACTTGAGTAAATTACTCTGTTATAACGCCGAGGCTGTGTATGCAGATCAAATTGGCCAACCCCCGTGGTTTCTGTGCCGGGGTCGACCGCGCTATCGAGATCGTCAATCGGGCGCTTGAGGTGTTCGAGCCGCCGATCTATGTGCGCCATGAAGTGGTGCACAACAAGTTTGTGGTTGAGGATCTGCGCAGCCGGGGTGCCATCTTTGTCGAGGAAATCGATCAGGTGCCGGATGATGTCATTGTTATCTTCAGTGCCCATGGGGTATCCCAAGAAGTGCGGCAGCAGGCGGCTGATCGTGGGTTGAAGGTGTTTGATGCGACCTGTCCGCTGGTGACCAAGGTGCATATGGAAGTGGCCCGTTACAGCCGGGATGGCCGTGAATGCATTCTTATCGGGCATGCCGGGCACCCGGAAGTGGAAGGCACCATGGGTCAGTATGACGCTGCCAATGGCGGGGCCATTTATCTGGTTGAAGATGAGGCGGATGTAGCAGCGTTGCAGGTGCAGCATCCTGACCGGCTGGCTTTTGTGACCCAGACGACCTTATCAATGGATGACACGGCGCGGGTGATTGATGCCCTGCGTGCCCGTTTTCCGTCGATCAACGGGCCACGCAAGGATGATATCTGCTACGCCACGCAGAACCGTCAGGATGCGGTGAAGCAACTGGCGGCGGATTGTGATCTGGTGTTGGTGGTGGGTAGTCCGAACAGCTCCAATTCCAACCGTTTGCGTGAGCTGTCCGAGCGTATGGGTACGCCGGCCTACCTGATTGATGGTGCAGATGAGATTGATCGCAACTGGCTGCAGGGTGTTCAGAACATCGGTGTGACTGCCGGTGCTTCGGCACCTGATATTTTAGTGCGTGAAGTGATCCAGCATTTGCATAGCTGGGGGGCTACCGGTGCCGAAGAGCTGGCCGGGCGGGAAGAGAATATTGTCTTCAGCATGCCTAAAGAGTTGCGGCTGGTGGATGTTGGTGAG
>REBY01000128.1 GCA_007692485.1 Pseudomonadaceae bacterium
GTCGTTTTCTGCCTAACCTGCAGCATCATCGCTTTTGGGTAGAATCAGAGAAGCGCTTCGTACGTCTGCGCACGTCCACTAAAGGTATGCGCATCATTGACAAGCGTGGCATCGATGCCGTGCTGTCCGACATGCGCGCCCGTGGCGAAAAAATCTAAGGAGTCCCAACATGCGTGATTTGATTCGTTTGGTGTCTTCTGCCGGTACTGGTCACTTTTACACTACCGACAAGAACAAGCGCACCACCCCCGATAAGATCGAGATCAAGAAATATGATCCGGTTGTGCGTAAGCACGTGATCTACAAGGAAGCCAAGATCAAATAAGATCTAGGCTGACTAACAAAAAACCCGCTGCGGCGGGTTTTTTGTTGCCTGAAAAAGCGGCTTTACTCGCCGCCCTGGGCAAAGTTCGGCAGGCTGTTGACTGGCTGGGCAAACTCGAAAGGAATTGAGACCGTATTCAGGCCGGTATTTTTTTGCACCACAAAGTGCAAATGTGGGCCGGTGCTGTTGCCGGTGTTGCCGGAGCGGGCGATCACCGTGCCGGCACTGACTCGCTGGCCCTCACGGACCTTCACCGAGCGGTGCTGCAGGTGCAGGTAAACGCTCATGGTGCCGTCGTCATGCAGCAAGCGCACAAAGTTGCCGGCCGGGTTGTCGCCACGGCCACGCTGGTGGTTACGTATACGCACCACCATGCCATCGCGGGCGGCAAGGATGGGCGTGCCTTCCGGCATGGCAATATCGATGGCATAACGCGCTCTGGGGCCGGTGTGGCTGAAACGTCCACCAGGGCCTTGGGTCATGCGGAAGGGGCCACCTTTCCAGGGCAAAGGATATTTGCTGGTGGCGTGTTGTGCCCGCGGGTCCCCCATGGCGTAACGCAAACGGTGTTCAAAGCGCGGTGTACCGGTACCGGTCGGATGCAGGGTAAGCAAGCGAATCTGGTCGCGCGGCGGTATTACCCAGCGAATCGGTTCAGCGGGGGCGTTGCTGATATGTTCTGCCTTGCTGATGCTCAATTCGATTTCGACCGGGGTAAACAGCTCGTTATGCACAATCACCGTTTCGCCGCCCGGGTGTTTGCGCGTTACCACATAAACGGAATTTTCCGTTGGCTCTTCGATGGTGTCATTGAAGACAATGATTTCTGCGCCCTGCACCCGGCGGTCGGTGTAGGTCACCACGCCGTTTTCATCGACATATTTATAGATCGTCGAGGCCAGAGCGCTGCTGCACAGCAGCAGGCCCATGACAGTGCAGATGAAGGATCGCATTCCCTGGCCCCTTCGATTCGACCCGCGTCAGCCGCGAGTCGGTTGCAGGGTGTAAGTGCGCAGGCTGTCAGCAAACTCCTGCAGCGCCTGGATGCCTGACGCTTCCGCCTGTTGGCACCATTCGCGCAGGGCGTGCAGACGCTCCTGGCCGCTGCTGCTGGTGCGGCTCCAGATTTGTTGCAGTTCCAGGCGCTTCTGGTAGATCAGGTTCAGCCGCTGGTTATTCGCCAGCACCAGATTAAGGCGTTCTTGGTGCTTGGGTTTGAGCAGCTCGGTCTCACGCCAGAGTAGCTTTTTCGCCCGTTTCAGCAGTCGCTGCATGGAGGCATCGACGCGCTCGCGCTCGGCTTTGACCAGTGGCTTGATGACCATGCGGCGATACTGCGCCATGACCTGAAAGCGGTTGCTCAGCAGGGCGCGGGCGCTATCCATATCCAGCATGGGCTTGTTCGGTTCGCGCACTGGCACCGGCGCGACTCGGCGCACATTGGCCAGGCCGACCAGGCTGAACAGACGGATCCACATCCAGCCGATATCAAACTCCCACTTACGTACCGACAGCTTGGCTGAGCTGGGGTAGGTGTGGTGATTGTTATGCAGCTCTTCGCCACCGATCAGTACGCCCCAAGGCAGAATATTGGTAGCCGCATCCTTGCACTCGAAGTTGCGATAGCCGAGAGCGTGGCCGACGCCATTGATCACTCCGGCAGCCAGCAATGGAATCCACAGCATCTGCACGGCCCAG
Organism: Pseudomonadaceae bacterium; assembly: GCA_007692485.1. Lineage (GTDB taxonomy): Bacteria > Pseudomonadota > Gammaproteobacteria > Pseudomonadales > Pseudomonadaceae > Halopseudomonas. Next base: position 2,024 of record REBY01000128.1, read on the forward strand.
ACAGTTATGCCGAGCACGCCGAACAGGGCCAGATCAATAATCGCCAGCAAGGTGATACCGGCATAGGGCGCGCGCGAGTAAATATTGCGCTCCAGCCAATCATCCGGGCAGCCCTTGCCGTAGGTGTCCAGGGTCTCCTGGTTGGCTGCTTCGGCCGTGTATAACTCGGCACCGCGGCTGAGCACAGTCCAGAGACCTTTTTGCACCGGGCTGTGCGGATCTTCAGGGGTTTCGCATTTGGCGTGGTGTTTGCGGTGAATGGCGGTCCACTCGCGGGTGACCATACCCGTGGTCAGCCATAGCCAGAAACGGAAGAAATGTTGCAGTGCCGGATGCAGTTCCAGCGAGCGATGCGCGGAGTAACGGTGCAAATATACCGTCACACCGATAATGGTGATGTGTGTCATTACCAGGGTAGCCAGAACCACCTGCCACCAGGAAAACTGCAGAATACCGTCATACCACATAAAGCGAATTACCTCTGATTGCCGTCACACGTTGGCGTGTGTTGGATCCATTATGGACCAGCATGGCGCTGGCTGATAGCCATTCCGTCGGGCGGGAAGCTGCCATAGTCTGAATTAGCATTGATAACAATAAGAGGTCAATCCCCCTGATGAGTTCAAACCGCAGCGCCTGGCAGATTACCCTGATATATCTGATTGTTTCTGCGTTGTGGATCTTGCTCAGTGACAACGCACTGACCTGGCTCGGTTTCGGCGCCGAGCTGCAGCAGCGCCTGCAAACGGTAAAAGGCCTGATGTTTATCAGCCTGAGCGCAGGTCTGATCTTTTTTCTGACCCGTAATTACCTGCGTCGTCGCCGGCAGCAAGAGCGTGAGCTGCGTATCAGTGAGCAGCGCTTCGAATTGGCTCTAGCCGGCTCCGAGGACGGCGTGTGGGATTGGCAACTCAATAGCGGTCAGGTCCACTTCTCTCGTCAATGTCGCGCCATGCTCGGCTTCTCCGAAACAGGTAAGGCTGATCCTGCCGGCAAATGGGCTGAATTGCTGCACCCGGAGGACAGTGCCGCGGCCAGGCAGGCATTGCGTGATCATCTGGCTGGTCGTACCCAGCGCTTTCATCATGTGCATCGGCTGCGCCATCAGCAGGATGGTTTTCGCTGGTTTGAAGCCAGTGGCCGCGCGTTGCGTGACCCGACGGGTAAGCCCTGGCGTATTCTGGGCATCTTGCGTGATGTGACCGCGCAAAAGGAAAGTGAAGACCGCCTGCGTCAGGCCGCGGTGGTCTTTGATAGCACCACGGAAGGGGTAGTGATCACCGATGCGGACAACCGCATGCTCAACGTTAACCAGGCTTTCTGCCAGATTACCGGCTATAGCGCAGACGAAGTGATTGGCGCCAAGCCCAGCGTGCTTAAATCCGGCTGGCATGACGCCGATTTTTATCAGCAAATGTGGCAAGCACTGGAGCAGGACGGCAACTGGCAAGGCGAGGTCTGGAACCGCCGCAAGAATGGCGAAATCTACCCGCAGTGGCAAACTATTAATAGCGTTTACGACAAGGATGGCAAGCTCAGCCATTATGTTGCTGTGTTTGCGGATATCAGCAAGATCAAACGCAGTGAGCAGGAGATTGATTTCCTCGCCCACAATGATCCGCTGACTCGCCTGCCTAACCGTCTGTTGCTCAATGAGCGGCTGGAGAATGCGATTCAGCGCGCCAAGCGCCAGGATGAAAAAGTTGGCCTGATCTTTATCGCTATCGATCGTTTCAAGGCCGTCAATGACAGTCTGGGCCACAGTGCCGGTGATGACCTGCTGCGTGCCGCGGCTCAGCGTATGCTGGCGCGCAGCCGTGAGCAGGATACCCTGGCCCGTCTGGGCGGTGATGAGTTCGTCTTGTTGGTGGATGATATTCAGTCGGCAGATGCACTGATCCCAGTGGCCAAACGTCTACTGGCCTGCTTCGACCAGCCCTTTGATATCGATCAGCAGCCATTACACCTGAGCGTCAGCCTGGGCATTAGTCTGTATCCGGATGATGGCAACGATGCCCGTGCGCTACTAACACATGCCGACACCGCGCTGACCCTGGCCAAGGACAGTGGTCGTAATACCTATGCTTTCTATACTCAGGCGTTGACTCTGCATGCCCGCGAACGCATTGCGCTGGAATCCAGCTTGCATCAGGCGATCAGTGGCCGGCAATTGCGCGTGTATTATCAGCCCCAGGTCGATCTCAGTAACGGGCGCATCATTGGCCTCGAAGCGCTGGTGCGCTGGCAGCATCCCGAGCTGGGTTTGCTGACGCCGGACCGTTTCCTGCCCATCGCGGTTACCGCCGGGTTGATGATCAGTATCGATGAATACGTCCTCAATCAGGCCTGCCAGCAGATGCAGCGCTGGTTGGATGCCGGGTTTGGGCTGCAGCGCATGGCAGTCAATATGTCCGGTAGCTGGCTGGAGCGCGGGCAAGTGGTCGAAAGCGTCAAGCAGTCGCTGGCGCGCAATGGTCTGCATGCGCATTTTCTCGAGCTGGAGCTGACCGAAACCGAAGCCATGCGTCACAGCGAGAGCAATCTTGAGCGGTTGGATAGCTTGCGGCAGCTCGGCATAGCACTTGCGATCGATGATTTTGGTACCGGTTACTCTTCATTGATGCGACTTAAACGCCTACCCGTCAACCGCTTGAAAATTGATCGTGGCTTTGTCAGTGAATTGCCGCATGACCAGAATGATGCCGCCATCGCTCGTGCCATTATCGCCCTGGGTCAAAGTCTGAACATGGAACTGGTAGCCGAAGGTGTAGAAACCCGTGAGCAGGCTGCCATGTTGACTGATATGGGGTGTCACATCGCTCAGGGCTTTCTTTATAGCCGCCCCTTGCCTGCCGTAGAGATCGAAGAGTTACTTCAGCAGCAGCTGAGTAGCAGCCTAAGCTAGCTGCCAAACGTTACATATCTTGTACATCGGAGAACTAATTCTAAAAACACTGTACAAAGGTTGTGCAGTACAAATAATCAATCCTGGAGGATTACCCATGTACGCACTGACCCAACACGTTCGCTACACCCTGATTGCCCTGTTCAGCGTCGGCCTGCTTGCGCTGGCACCGGTCCATGCCGGTCACCATAGTGATGGCTATGGTGACAAAGAAAAGAAAGAGCGAGCCGACATCGTCGATACCGCCGTTGCCGCAGGTAGCTTCAACACCCTGGTAACCGCAGTTGAAGCCGCTGGCCTGGTTGAAACGTTGAAAGGTGATGGCCCATTCACTGTCTTCGCCCCCACTGACGAAGCCTTTGCCGCCATTCCGGCAGAAGATCTTGAAGCTCTGCTGGCTGACGAGGAAGCCCTGACTGCTGTACTGACCTACCACGTGGTAGCAGGTAAAGTAATGGCAGAAGATGTGGCTGGTATGACCAGCGCAGAAACCGTACAAGGTCAGAGCCTGACTATCGACACCAGTGATGGCGTCATGGTTGATGGTGCCAATGTGGTACAAACCGATATCAAAGCCAGCAATGGTGTAATCCACGTCATCGACGCGGTACTGATGCCGGAGATGTAAGTCGCAGACTATGTGAAATGACAGGGCAGCCTTCGGGCTGCCTTTTTTATTCGTTGCCAAGCGGGCATTCATACTTTGCAACACTTTCAGTTCAGGCTACATTCAACCTGCGTCGGTTTCCGAGTGCGCACCCAATGAAAAGAGCAAGGAGCATGGTATGGAGCATTTTTTAGATCCGATCAAAAATCATTACGCAGATTTTACTGGCCGCGCCACGCGCACCCAGTACTGGATGTTTGTTCTGTTTTACGTCCTTATTTATATCGCCGTATCGGTAGTGGATGCCTTCATCACCGGCGGTATTCTGACCTTGATTTTTGCGCTGGGTATGCTGGTACCTTGTATCGCCATTGCCGCCCGCCGTTTGCATGATACTGGCCGTACCGGCTGGTGGCAGTTGATTGCTCTGATCCCGATCATTGGCACCATAGTGCTGATTGTTTTCCTGGTACTGGATAGCGAAGGGGATAACCAGTATGGGCCGAATCCGAAGGGGGCTCCTGCAGCAGTGTAGGGTGCCGGCTCAACAGTCTGTCGGTTAAGCAAAAACCCATCGAATTCGGTGGGTTTTTGCTGTCAGCACGCAGTCGATAGAAGGCTCAAGTCCACAGCTGCCGATACAAGGCCTCAACCTTTTCCCGCGCCCAGGGCGTCTTGCGCAAGAAGGTCAGGCTGGATTTGATGCTGGGGTCGGTGGTGAAGCAGCGGATGGGTACCAGCTCACCGAGCCGTTCCCAGCCATAATGCTCGACCAGCTCGGTGACGATTGTCTTTAGGGTGACGCCATGCAGGGGGTCATTGTGGTGCTGTTCGGTCACGTGGGCTGCCCGGCATCATCGGCTTTTTTCACCCGGATGCGACTGCCGGCTACGTCCTGATTATTCAGCGCCTTGATCGCAGATTTGGCCTCATCATGCTTGGGCATTTCAACAAAGCCGAACCCCTTGGAACCGCCAGTGACCTTATCCAGCACCAGTGTGCATTCAGCGACCAGGCCATGGCCTTCAAACAAGGTGCGCAGCTCGGTTTCAGTGGTGGTGCGGGCAAGATTGCGAATCAGCAGTTTCATGGATAGTCCGTAGTGGTATGCAGTCGGCTTATCATACGCCTATCCGGCATGGGCTTCACGGGTGAGTAGTCCAATGGCTTGCGGAAGTTGTCAGGTTTGACCCCGGTCAATACACCTACTGGCACCCGGCCATACACTGGCAACCTTTTGCCTGGCTGGAGCCTGACATGGCGCTGTTCCGCTATATTCCTTTGCGTTACAAATTCTGGGCAGTCAACGGACTGGCGTTTGTCAGCACCCTGATATTGGTGTTGGTAGCCATGGGACTGGAGCTACGCAGTATCAATGATACCCGCCAGGAGCAGGGGCGTGAGCTGTTGCGCTTGTGGTCAGGCACGCAACCATTGAGTTTGCAGGGGCCATTGCGGCCGGTAAAGCTGGACGCTGATGACCCCAATGATTGGGTGCAGCACTTGCTGGCGAGCGCAGTGGCGGAGTCGACTTGGCTGGATGCCACGGTTGTAGTGCCTGGTGGGGTGTATCCGGCGTTGGGCACCTGGGTCAGTAGTGATGCCAACGGTGAAGGCCGCGCAGTCATCGTCCAGGCCATGGGCTACGCCGAAGTATTTGCCAAGCGCGCGCCCGTGTATGCAGCAGCGGTATTTCTGCTCATGCTGGCAGTGTTGTTGGGTTCTCAAGTATTGATTCGTTTTGTTGACCGTCATCAGCGCAGTTTGCAGACCATGGCGCACTTTGATGCGCTGACCGGACTGCCAAACCGGGTCCTGGCGCAGGATCGCCTGCAACACGCGCTGGAAAAGATTCGCCGCCGCGGTGGTTATCTTGCGGTGCTGTTTATCGACCTTGATCGCTTCAAGACACTGAACGACAGCCATGGGCATAGTTTTGGTGATGCCGTGCTCAAGGCGGTAACCAAGCGTTTGCAGCAGCGCTGCCGCACTGAAGACACCCTGGCGCGGCTGGGCGGTGATGAATTTCTGTTGGTACTTGAGCAACTGGGCTCCGCCGCACGGGCCGAACGGATAGCCGAAGAATTGCTGGAATTACTGCGCCAGCCATTGATTCTGGCCGATGGCCGCGAGGTATTTGTTGGCGCCAGTATCGGTGTCGCCGTGCATCCCGGTGATGGTGTGACGGGCGATGAGCTGGTACGCAATGCCGATGCGGCCATGTATCTGGCCAAAACCCGTGGGCGCAATGGCTGGTGTCGTTACGAGCCCTGGCTGACTGAGCAGGCCATGCAGCGTTTTGAGTTGGAGCGTAACCTGCGCCGCGCCCTGGAGCGCGAAGAGCTGTACCTCCACTATCAACCCTTGACCGACATGGCCGGCCGGCCCTTCGGCGTGGAAGCCCTGCTGCGTTGGAAGAGTAGCGAGCACGGTCAGGTACCGCCGGATCGCTTTATCAGCCTGGCTGAAGACACCGGTATGATAGTGCCAATCGGTAACTGGGTGCTGCAGCAAGCCTGCCAGCAAGCGCAGGCCTGGCGTCAGGCGGGGATGGACTTGCAGGTAATTGCAGTCAACTTGTCACCGATCCAGTTCTTGCATGCGGATGTGGTGCAGCAAGTGGCCCAGACACTGCAGCATACCGGCTTGCCACCACGTTGCCTGGAACTGGAAATCACCGAAGGCGCGCTGATGCAGGACACGCAGCATGCCGAGCAGGCTTTGCTGGCTTTGCGCGCATTGGGCGTACGGGTTGTGGTGGATGATTTTGGTACCGGTTATTCCTCGCTGGCCTACTTGCGCCGCTTTGCGCTGGATAAGCTTAAGGTCGACCGGACGTTTTTGCAGGGCCTGCCCACCTCTGCCAGTGATGCGCAATTGGTTAGGACCATTATGCAACTGGGTCAGGGGTTGGGTTTGCAGGTGTTGGTTGAAGGGGTTGAAACCGAAGCCCAACGGGCCTGGTTGCAGGCCGAAGGCTGCCGCTATTGCCAGGGCTTTCTGTTTGCCCGACCCATGTCGGCGAAGCGGCTGGCGGCCTGGTGGCCAGCGGAACCTGCACCTGACAGGGCTGCTGGCTGGCAGCCACAACTGGCTTGATGGCGCTGGCGTGGCATCGATAAAGGCTTGCCGGTACACTCGCGCATAGCCTTTATTTCTGGATAAGCTGTTATGCGCAAGATGCCACCCGCTAACCGACTGTGCGCATTGGCGTTGCTGGTCTTGATGCCATTGGCCTCCGCGGTACAGGCCGGTGAGCTGGCTCGCATCGTTGCCGCAGCGGATCTACGCTTTGCCATGGATGAGCTGCTTGAGCAGTTCCGCGCGACCTACCCTGAGCGGCCGGTTGAAGTCATCTATGGCTCCTCTGGGCGTTTTCGTGCCCAGATTGAGCACGGTGCCCCCTTTGATCTGTTTTTCTCTGCTGATATTGCCTACCCCCACGCCTTGCAGGCATCCGGCCTGGTGCATGGTGAGGTCGTCCCCTATGCGCTGGGCCGCCTTGTGCTGTGGAGTGATCGGGAAGATGCCAGTGCCTTGAGCCTGGGCGATCTGACCGACGCGCGCTTTCGTCGGATTGCGATCGCTAATCCGCGCCATGCTCCCTACGGCGCGCGGGCTCAAGAGGCGCTCGAAGCCAGCGGTTTGTGGGATGAGCTGGAGCCCCGGCTGGTCTATGGCGACAACATCATGCACGCCCTGCAGCTGGTGCAAAGCGGCGCCGCCGAGATCGGTATTGTGGCCCTGGCTTTGGCCAAAAGTCCGGTGGTTGTGGCCCAGGGTGATTATTACCTGATTGATGACAGCCTGCATCAGCCCCTTCACCAGGGTTTTGTGCTGACACGGCGGGCAGCAGGCAATACCACCGCGCAGGCCTTCGTTGACTTTATAGGCCGACCTGAAAGCCGCGAGATTATGCAGCGCTATGGTTTTGTGTTGCCGGAGGAGGAATAATCCTACCTATGTGGACCCTGAGCCCGGCAGACTGGATAGCCCTGCAACTGACCCTGAAACTGGCGCTGATCAGCACTGCACTGTTGCTGTTGCTGTGTGTGCCTCTGGCCTGGTGGCTGGCGCACAGTCAGCGCCGGGTCAAGGTGGTGGTGGAAGCCATGGTGGCCTTGCCGCTGGTGTTGCCGCCAACCGTGATCGGTTTTTATTTGCTGATCCTGCTCGGCCCGCGCGGCGCAGTGGGTGGTTTTCTCGAGCACATCGGCATCGGTCATCTGGCCTTTACCTTTACCGGGCTGGTGATCGGTTCAATGATCTATTCGCTGCCCTTTGTCGTGCAACCGCTCCAAAATGCCTTTCAGAGCATGGGCCGGCGGCCGTTGGAAGTGGCTGCCACCTTGCGCGCCGGTGCTCTTGATCGCTTCTTTACCGTGGTTATGCCGCTGTGCCGGCGGGGCTTTCTGACCGCTGCCGTGCTGTCATTCGCGCATACCCTGGGTGAGTTTGGCGTTTTGCTGATGATTGGCGGCAGTATCCCCGGGCAGACCCAGGTCGCCTCGATTGCCATCTACAGCCATGTGGAAGCCATGAATTATGCCGCCGCGCATGGTTTGTCACTGTTTCTGATGGCGACGGCCTTTGTGCTCTTGCTCAGTGTTTACGCGCTGAATCGCCGCTTTCGTTTGGTCGGGATAGCGCAATGAGCCTGGATATTCGCCTGCGCTTGTCGCGTGAAAACTTTGCCCTGACGCTGGATGAAAGCCTGCCGGCGCAAGGCGTTACGGCGCTCTTTGGTCGCTCGGGTTCAGGCAAGACCAGCGTGCTGCGCTGCCTGGCCGGGTTTGAGCCTGCTGCCGATGCTGACATCTGTATCAATGGTGATGTCTGGCAGCAGGGGCGGCAGTCAAAGCCCACCCACGCCCGCGCCATTGGCTATGTTTTTCAGGAAGCCAGCCTGTTTGC
>REBY01000015.1 GCA_007692485.1 Pseudomonadaceae bacterium
CTTCGTGATGACATCGCTGCTGCCGCGTTTCAGAACGGATATCTTTCTGGGCACAGGCGGGCGTGAAAACGGTTATACACTTATTGTACGTACTTTTATGTGGCTATTAAATGCTGCCTTTTGGCAATCCGATGAATAATCCGACTGTGCAGTGGCAAGCGCTTGTTACCTAAGGCTTTTCAGTTTTCGCCAGTGGCATCCAGTGCTTGTAGCCATTCTTTGGGTACATCATGGCGGGCAGCCAGGCTGGTTTCGGCGGTATCCGGATGAAACACAATAACGATCTGCCTGCGTTCCATTTGACGACGTAGCTGGTTAACCCGGGTTGCCAGCTCATCGGCATGGCCATTATCGGTGCCGTCTCGGCTGGCGAAGTCTTCCAGCAGGCGTTGCAGGGTGTCGGCTTCCAGCATTTCGAAGGGAATCAGCATCTTGTCTACGTCTCGGATGACAATGAGTGGGGTGGTACACTGCGCGCTTTGTCGCAACCTGAGTCTCGACATGATAACCGATCCGCTGTTTTATCTCTGTGCGATTCCTGCCGTGTTGCTATACGGTATCGCCAAAGGTGGCTTCGGCGGCAATATAGCGATTCTGTCGGTGCCTTTGATGGCGCTGGTGGTGTCTCCGGTAATGGCTGCTGCCATTCTGTTGCCGATTCTCTGTGTTATGGATCTGGTGGCGCTACGTACTTTTCGTGGTCGCTGGCACGCGGAGAACTTACGCATCATTATTCCCTCGGCGCTGGTTGGGGTGGTGATTGGCGGCCTGACTTTCCGCCTGCTCAATGATGCGCATATCCAGTTGTTGATCGGCGCGATCGCGATCATTTTTACGCTGAATATCTGGTTACGACGTAAAGAGCCGCCTCAGCGTGGACCCAATCGATGGCGGGGCGGTTTCTGGGGCACCATGGCGGGTTTTACCAGTTTTGGTATCCACGCCGGTGGCCCGCCGATCAACATTTACCTGTTACCGCAAAAGCTGGACAAGACCATTTTGATGGGCACCATTGCAGTATTTTTTACTGTGGTTAACCTGGCCAAGGTACCTGCCTATGTGTACCTCGGCCTGTTTTCGCCCGCCAACCTATGGACCTCATTGGTGTTGTTGCCCCTGGCACCGGTCGGTGTGCGCATGGGCTTCTGGTTGTTGCAGCGTAGCAACGAAAAGCTGATCTATCAGTTGTGTTATCTGTTCCTGTTCGTTACCGGTTGGAAGCTGCTTTATGACGGCTGGGTTGGCTTGGCGGGTGGCTGACGTTTGCCGCGCACCAGGTCGCGCAGCAAAAAACGGTTCGGATGCAGTGCCGCCAGCAGGTCGTTGGGCAGTGGGGCGGGTTCTCCACTGAGGTAGGCGGCTATGAGCTCGCCGCTCAAGGGGGCGCTGATCAGGCCGCGTGAGCCGTGGGCACAGTTGACCCAGAGCCCCTTTAGCCAGGGGGCTGGGGTAGTGGGTTGTTTGGAGGCATCCTTGCCTAGCTCGGCATAGCAGCTGAGTAGCTGCTCGGCATCGGCAACCGGTCCGATCAAGGGCAGGTAATCGGGCGATGTGCAGCGTAATGAGGCGCGCGCCTTGAGGCCGCTGCTGTGGCTGCGCGCCTGGGGCCAGAAGCTGCTGAGGCTGGTAGCCAGGCCGTCGAGCAGGTCCAGGTTGCTGAGGTTTTCCTCAGGGCTGGGCTGACTGTCCAGCCGATCAAAACGGAAACTGGCGCCCAGATGATGCTCGCCGTTACGTGCTGGAGAGATATAACCATCGGCACAGAGCACGGTGCGCAAGCCAAGGCTTTGGCTGGTTGCAGGTAAGTGGGTAATTTGCCCACGAATGGCTTTCAACGGCAAGTGTCGGGTTTGGGTAAATTGACGGGTGTCTGCTGCGGTGCAGAGCACAGCATCGGTTGCAGCGGCCAGGCAGTTATTGGCCTGGTCCAGCACCTGCCAGCCTGGCGCCGTCTGTTGCAAGCCGATCGCTTCAGTATGTAGCTTAAGGGTAATGTTTGGCTGCATGGCCAGGTGTTGGCAGAGTGCGGGTGGGTTAACCCAGCCGGCAGCCGGGAACCAAAGCCCTGCATGCTCTATTGGTATACCGGCCAGTGAGCTCGCTGCATCGGCATCAACGGCTTGTAGCAAATCCGCTGGTAGGCCAAGGCTTGCCAGCGCGCTCTGGCGCTGTTGCTCTTTCGGATTGCTGGGTAACTGCAAGACACCGCAGCTTTGCCAGCTGGCGTCACCCTGTGGCAGTTGCTGATGGAGCAATCGCAGGCTAAAGCTATACGCACTAAGAACAAAGCGTGACAAGCTCGTCGCGTGGGCCGATAGCTTGCAGTAGAGGATGCCCTGCGGGTTGCCGGAGGCTTCCGCGGCCAATGTATTGTGGCGATCAATCAGGGTTACATGCCAGCCCCGTAATGACAGCGCGTAGGCTGTGCTGCAGCCGGCCAGGCCGGCGCCAATCACAATGACGCTTCGGGCTTGGCCGCAGGCCTGCTGAGGTGGGCGTGAAAACCAGGGCGCTTGCCAGTGCGTGGCAGGGCGCTCAACGAGTTCGCCGCAGAGCATATCCCGCTTGCGGCCAAAGCCGCGGGTCTTGCGCATGGCAAAACCCACGGCCTGCAATCCCCGGCGTACTTCGCCTACGCTGGTAAAGGTCGCCAGGCTGCAGCCGGGCGCAGCCAGTCTTGCCAGTTGCTGGTAAAGCGCCGGTTGCCACATATCTGGGTTTTTCGCCGGGGCAAAGCCATCCAGGAACCAGGCATCAATACCATGACCAACATCCAGTTGCGGCAGCGTATCAAGAACATCACCGATCAATAATGTCAGGGTCACCCGGCCTTGGGCGAAACTGAAATGCTGCCAGCCGGGGCTGATAACCTGATATTGCTCGATGAGCTGATGGCTTAGCGGGTTCAGTTCTGGCCAAAGATGAAGTGCGCGGGCCAAGTCGGCTGCGGTCAGTGGGTACTTTTCACAACTGACAAAATGCAAGTGAGCGGTCGCCGGGGCTGTTTGCTGCCACAGCTGCCAGGCACAAAGAAAATTCAGCCCGGTGCCAAAACCGGTTTCACCGATAGTGAAATGGGCATCCGCCGGCAGCTTGGCCCAGCGTTCGGTCAATTGGTTGTGCTGCAGAAATACATGACGGGTTTCTTCCAGCCCGGATTCGCGGGAGAAATAGACATCGTCGAATAGGCGCGACAATGGCTGGCCATTATCGGTCCAGTCGAGATCGGCTGATTGGCTAGATAGTGTCACGGGCCCACCCTGATCGGGTAAAAGCCTTTAGTTTACCTGCTGCGTGGGCGCTCAGGTAATGTTCGGAACAATCAGCAGTAGGCCGGTAGCCAGGATGATGATGCCGATGGTGGGCAATTTGCCACGGATCAGTTGTAATTGTTTCATGGTTGCGACCTTCTTGTTGTTATGTCACAGGCGTTGTTTGCGTACTCTCGTGAAATACAGCGCAACGTCTATTGTTGTGTATCAGGCCGATTTGGCCCATGTCGGGCTTTGGCGTCAGCGAGTTGTGCTAGCTGCAACAGCCTCATTTGCTATGACCAGAATAATTGCGCCCTGTTCCGCAATAATAGCTGCATGGTGTGATCTTCGTTAGATCGATTTGCACCATTTGCAGTGTTCGATGTGGCTCTTGGCTATACTCAAACGGTAGGCGAAAAAAAACCTGCTGATGCTGGGCATCAACAGGTCTATAAACTGGTTGCGGGGGCAGGATTTGAACCTACGACCTTCGGGTTATGAGCCCGACGAGCTACCAGACTGCTCCACCCCGCGTCTGTGTGTGGCGCATTCTACGCATTTGCGATGGGCTGTCAAGCATTTGATGGAAAAGCATTTTTTTATCCTTGTTAGCGGGAAGGATCTTGCGACATCGTATGCAGGTAATGGCGTAGTGATATCTATTTTTGTGTTGCTTTGAAATGTTGATGCATAATGACGCAATGAGACTGTTTTGTTAGTCTGTCTCATCACAAGAACCCTTATAATAACAAGACGCAGGTGTACTGAGTGACGGCTAACCATGATCCTTACGCGCTAGCACCATTAACTGCTGAGTTTCGTGACCCTGCCGCTGAGCATGCTTTTCGTAATCATATTCAGCCCAGAACGGCTCGACATCTCAAAACAGCAGCAGCTATCTGGGCTATTCTGGCTTTGCTGTTCGGCTGGTTGGATTATCATGACCTCGGAATGAGTTCTGGCTTTTACTTGCTGTTCAGTATGCGCATATTACAGGCGCTTATGCTGCTGGGCTTGATCCTGGCCGTTGTTCGACGTCCCTCTCTGGCCACCTCTGGCTGGCCCGTCACACTGGCTGCCATACTGGGCTTTCCGGTGATGTTTGCGATTTTTTTTGTGCGTCCTGATATCGCTGCCTACAATATCGGTGTAATCAGTATCTTGCTGATATCGCTCTATGTTTTCCTGCCCAATCGTTTGATTCTGAATAACCTCGTGGCTGGCTTTGGTCTGGTTGGCACCTTGGCAACGCTGTGGTTGCGAGGGAGCGAGGCGGATACCTTGGTGACTCTGGGCATTGTTATGTCGTTGCCGGTGGTTACTGGTTATGTGGCCGCGCGCCGTTTGCATGTAGTGCAGCGTCAGGAATATGCGTTATTACAGAAGGTAACCCAGACCAATCAGGAGCTGTCGGCAGAAATTGACAGGCGTAAATCGCTGGAAGCTGAATTACAGCGCCAGGCTACTACCGATCCGCTGACCGGGTTAAGCAACCGGCGGCAGTATGAAATGCTGTTTCGTCGCGAGCGTGAGCGCTGCCAGCGCCAAGGCGGCACTATGGTGCTGGGTATTGCCGATCTTGACCATTTCAAGAAAATTAATGACACCCATGGCCATGATCTTGGCGACCAGGCGCTCAGGCATGTGGCCAATATTTTCCTCGAGTCCCTGCGTCACTCTGACGTGGTAGGGCGTTTTGGCGGTGAAGAGTTTATCCTGCTGCTCCCGGACACCCATCTCAAACAGGCAGAGGCTGTGGTTGAGCGTTTGCGCGAACACCTCGCCGAAACGCCTTTGATAGCGGAGAGTCTAACTATTCCCTTATCGGCAACTTTTGCCATAACCCCGGTTAGAGTTGATGATGACTGCATTGAAGATATTATTCGCCGGGCTGACAAGGGGCTGTATCAGGGTAAAAAAGACGGCCGTAATCGAGTTGTTGTTATCGCTTAGTTTGGTCCATGCATAGGTAAAGAAGCAGCATGTTGAGTCGTCAGATGCAAAAAGGCTTTCGTTGCCTTATGTGGGGAGGTGCCCTTAGCGCGCCGCCCGAAAAGAACCATGAGTGGTCAATCAAGCCTTGGTGGGGTGAGTTTCGCGACCGGGATCATGAGCGTGCTTTTCTGGGCCAACATGCCACACTGGTTGCCGGCCAGCTGCAATTAGCCCTGCTGGTATGGGCTGTATTGCTGCTAATTTTCGCGATTCCTGACTATCTTGCGTTGGGTGCCAGCGCTGATTTTTACAAATTGTTAATGATGCGCTTGTTTAGCGTCGCGATCATTCTCGGGTTGTTCATCGCTGTTGGCGTCAATTCCTTGCTGGCGATCAAGGGGCGCTGGATTTCCCTGGTTGAAGTGGTCGCAATCACCTTGTTTATGCTGGTCTATTTATATCGGCCGGACATTGTGTCCTGGACGATCACGGTCAGTTTGTTGATGATTCTCGGCGTACTGGCCCTGGTGCCTAACCGCTTGATGACTGCGGTGCCGGTGGCTTTTTATATGGCCGTTCTGACTGCCGCGGTATTGATGTATCTGGGTCGGCTGGATCCGCGCGAGTTTATTGGCTTGCTGGTGGTGTTCTGTTTGCCGATCGGTATTGGTTGGGCTGGAGCTTTGCGGGCCAATGTTCTGCAGCGCAAGCAGTTTGCCTTGTTCCAACAGTCGCAGCAGCTGAATACAGAACTGATCCGGGAAATCGAAATGCGTAAACGTCTGCAGGAGCAGTTGCAGCACCAAGCCACAACAGACGCGCTAACCGGGCTGAATAACCGCCATCAGTATGAACATCTATTTGCTCATGAGCTGTCGCGCAGCCTGCGCCAGCAACAGCCGATGTCGCTGGCGATTATCGACCTGGATCACTTCAAACAGGTCAACGACACCTGGGGTCACTCTGCCGGTGATGAGGTGTTGCGTAAAGTTGCCCAACTGTGTCGGGATAACTTTCGTGAAGTGGATATTCTCGGCCGTTTGGGGGGTGAGGAGTTTGTGGTAATGCTACCGGATACCGCGCTGGAACAAGCGATTGCCGTCGGGCAGCGTTTTATCGACAAACTTGCGGCTACGCCGATTGATATCGGCAGTCAGCAAATCCAGGTGACGGCCACCATGGGGGTTATCACTCGCCAGGCTAACGAAACCAGTCTGGAAGGTTTGATCAAGCGTGCCGATGAAGCCTTGTATAAAGGGAAGGCTGCCGGACGCAACCGGGTAATGCCAGGCTGATACAATTAGCCCATTGATTTGGGATGGGCTGACTGTGCGCAAGATCATTCACATTGACTGCGATTGCTTTTTTGCCGCGATAGAAATGCGTGACGATCCCCGTTTGCGTGGCCGGCCCTTGGCTGTGGGCGGTGACCCGAGCAAGCGCGGTGTAGTTGCCACCTGTAACTACGAGGCGCGCGCCTATGGCGTACGCTCAGCCATGGCTTCAGCCTATGCCAAAAGGTTGTGCCCGGAACTGCTGATTGTGCCGGGTCGAATGGCCGAATACCGCGCTGTTTCGCAGAATTTACTGGCCATCTTTGCAGACTACACTGAGCTGATTCAGCCCTTGTCACTGGATGAGGCTTACCTGGATGTGACTGACAGCCAGCATTGCCGTGGCAGCGCTACCTTGATTGCGCAAGAGATTCGCCAGCGCGTGCGTGATACTCAAGGTATTACGGTCTCGGCGGGGGTGGCGCCGAACAAGTTTTTGGCCAAAATCGCCAGTGACTGGAACAAGCCGGATGGGCTCTTTGTGATTCTGCCCGATCAGGTGGATGACTTTGTGCGTGCCTTGCCGGTGGAACGTTTGCATGGCGTCGGCAAGGTCACTGCTGAGCGCCTCAAGCGGTTGGGGATTGATACCTGTGGCGATGTGCGGACCTGGCGACAGGATGATTTGTTGCGCCGTTTCGGTGTGTTCGGCCAGCGCCTGTGGCAATTGGCCCATGGTCAGGACGAGCGTCCGGTAGTGGTTGAACGGCAGCGTCAGTCGGTCAGTGTCGAGCACACCTATGATCATGATCTGCCTGATCTGGCTGCCTGTTTGGCCGAGCTGCCCAGTTTGCTAGAGCGTCTGGCGCAGCGGCTGGGCCCGTTGCAGGGCCAATACCGCATCAGCAAACCTTTCGTTAAAGTCAAATTTCACGACTTTACCCAGACCACCATGGAGCTTCAGGGTACGCCAGTGACGCCGGAAGGCTACGCTGAACTCTGCGCACAAGCCTTTGCTCGTGGCTTGCGGCCGGTCCGCCTGCTCGGTGTGGGCGTTAGGTTGGACTCGAGTCATGATCCTCTGCACGAGCAACTGGCACTATTCTGACCTGCTTGTCGCTTACAAGGTGCCGCTTGTAGCTGTTCTTAATAAGGCAGGCGGCGTGCTGCATATCACTGCAACCTTTGATGGTCGGCAGTCAGGCTTTAACTGGTTAGCATCCAGGCATCACTTATGAACATGCATGAACACCAAGGAGCACGCAATGAAGATGCAACAACTGTTTGACCTCAGCGGCAAGGTCGCTTTGATCACCGGTGGTACCAAGGGTCTTGGTCTGCAAATGGCCGAAGCCTTTGGTGAGCAGGGCGCCAAGGTATTTATCAGCGCGCGCAATGCTGAAGAAGTTGCTGCTGTGGTGGCTGATCTCAAGAGCAAGGGTATTGAAGCTGGCGGGATTGCTTGTGATATGGGTGACTTGGCATCGGAGCCGGTAGCCAAGCTGTGCGATGCGGTTGAGCAAGCCTTTGGTACGGTAGATATTCTGGTCAATAACGCGGGCACCAGCTGGGGCCAGCCCGCAGAAGAGCACAGCTATGAAGGCTGGCAGAAGGTAATGACGCTGAATGTGGATGTTTGCTTTCTGTTGGCACAGGCCGTGGGTAAGCGTTTCATGATCCCGCGTCAATCCGGCAAGATTATCAACATTGCTTCCATTGCCGGCTTCAAGGGTAATCGCCCGAATACCGGTATTCATACCGTGGCCTACAACACCAGTAAAGCGGCTGCGATCAACCTGACGCGTGCGCTGGCTGGCGAGTGGGGCCCTTACAATATCAACGTTAACGCGATTTGCCCGGGTTATTTCCCGACCAAGATGGCCAAGGGGCTGGAGAAAGTCACCGAGGTGATCAAGGCGGGTACGCCGCTGGGACGTATTGGCGGTGAAGATGACATCAAGGGTGCAGCGGTATTTTTTGCCTCGGAAGCGTCACGCCATATCACCGGTCAAGCGCTGGCAGTGGATGGCGGTAATTCGGTCGTCTGATAGCGAGATTCCGGCCAGTCAGTGCTGGCCGGAATAGCTTGCCCCGCTCAGGGGCTGCCTAGCCCCTGACTCAACTGGCGCGCCGCTGCCGTTACCCGTTCGCCATGCTCTTCTTCCAGCTGTTGCATATGCTTTTCATGCAGCTTGCGCTCACTCGGTGCCAGTTCTTTCCACGCCTGATGGGTGGGAATATGTGCGGTAGCATCGTAAATCAGGGTAAATATTTCGCAGTCGTGCTGGCTGTTCAGGCTGCCAGAATAATTATCCAGCAGCACCTTGATACGGATGCTGCCTTCAATGACGGAGACTTGTTCCGTCAATAGGCTGCTGGCCAAAAACTCGATATCTTCGGCGAGTCTTTGATTGCGCGCTTGCTCGTTGTTGCGCACCGTGGCTTGTCGTTGCCATACCTGGCGCCACAAACTCAGTGCATACCAGCCCAGGCCGGCAACAATGATCAGGGCAATAATAAACAGCAATGTAGTCGGCATGATTTCAACTCAGAGATTCAGTTTGGCTGGATCCAGGCTGCCGCTTTCCCGCAGGGTAATTGTTGGGGCCATGAATAGCCCGGTACGAATGTGACCTTCAATGCGGTAAGCAACCGGCTGGCGATTGTCGACCAGTTTGCCGAGATCAGCAAGGTGACGCCATAAATTGGAGCGTACGTTCAATTCAAAATATTCCGAACCGTAGGCAGGCACATCAAAATGGTTGTCGCTGACGCCGGTCGCCAGGCGAATATCGTTCAGGTACACCTGATATTGCATGCCGCGAATGGGCAGGCTGCGGTCATTCGGGTTGTCGATACGTAGCTGCAAGCGAAAGCTTTGTTCCCATAGGTTGGCGCGCAGCATTTCAACATTGGCCAGGCTGATATCAGGCTTGTTATAGCTTGGCCTGAGGCTGGCACAGCCGGATACGAACATCAGGCTGACTATGCCCAGACTGATGATCAATAGGCGTTGTGACATGACTCCTGCTCCCTGGTCTGGCGGCTGCTATTATCGGTAGAGTTGTCGGGCAGCCGGTCTCTGTCCATACTAACCATTAATGGCTTAAAGGAAAGGCCCTGATTGGGGTTTCCGCGAGGGAGAGGGGAAATGGCAGAGTTTCAGGTGGTATTTTCGGGTGAGGTTCAGGCTGGCGTGGATGCGGATTTGGCGCAGGCCGCTATCGGTCAGTTGTTTCAGCTGTCAGATGGCAACCTGCAACGGCTGTTTTCCGGCAAGCGTATTGTGATCAAGCAGGGCCTTGATGCCGCGACGGCGGACAAATACCGTCAGGCGATCGAGCGAGCCGGGGCGTTGTGCACTGTGGAACCCATGGCTGCAGGATCTGACGTGTCTGCTCCTGAGCCGGTACCCGCGCAAGCTGCGCCGGCAGAGAATGCTCCAGCGCAACCTGCGGCTGCGAGCAAGGGAAAAAAGCTGCAGCCGCGTGACAACTACATGGCTGCGTTTGCCGATGTGGAGGCGCCGGATTTTGATATTGCGCCTGTGGGCAGTGATTTGCAGGAGCAGTACCGTGATTTCGCTCCCCTGGATATTGATCTGGCTGCGCTCAGTCTGGCGCCGGTGGGCAGTGATATGGGCGAGCTGAAGCAGGATCATGCTGCTGATGTGCCGGATACCAGTCATTTGAAGTTGGAAGACAAGTAAAGTTGAGTGTTTCTGGTTGGCAACGATCGAGATCGGTTTAAAGCCAGGACTGATGAGAGATTTGCGTTCAGGGGCATTGCCGGCCACCGGTGCCAGACACGCTACAAGCACGTCCGTGTGCGCTCGGCGATAGCCATCCCTGGCTATCGACGGCCTGGCACGGGTGGCCGGCAACACCCC
>REBY01000078.1 GCA_007692485.1 Pseudomonadaceae bacterium
GCGCTCAAGCAACTGTCTGCGCTAATTGAGAAGACCTGCGCCGATGCCCGCGAGCATGACAGCCTGAATGCCCTGCGCGAGCCGCTGGAAAAACTGCACGCGCGTCTGGGCAAGGTCACCCTCGGCCTGCTGGGCAACATGGGCCAGGGCAAGATCAACGAAGCGCTGGCCAACTCGGTGCTCTACCTGAACAGCTTTGGCCATATGGTCATAGGCTGGCGCTGGCTGGAGCAGGCGGTCAAGGCGCAGCATGGTCTGGATAACGGTAATCCGGCAGATGCCGGCTTTTACCGCGGCAAGCTGCAGGCGGCGCGCTACTTCCTGACCTGGGAAGTGCCGAGCTGTCACCCGGCCCTGGATCTGTTGGAAACCATGGATCCGACGTGCCTGGATATGCAGGACGACTGGTTCTGATAAGCCGCTTAAAAACTAGTACGTTCTACCGGCGCCGCAGGCGCCGGTAGAAGAAGCGCAGATCATCCACCGCCGGCACTATCGCCAGCAGCAATAGCATGGCCGCCAACGGCAAAGTGGCCACATACCCCAAGCGCTGAAACCCCAGTGCGCCCAACACCCCGCCGGCAAAGAAATAGCTCACCAGCAGCGTCAATAACAGCAGACGCGGACGATCGACTCTTACCCGCGCGCCGGTAACGGCCTGCGCCCGATTCCAATATAACAACTTGCCCAGCTCGATCCCCAGGTCGGTGATAATACCGGTCACATGAGTGGTGCGAATCTCGGCATTTGAAACCCGGGTAATGGTTGCGTTCTGCAAGCCCATGATGAAACACAGCAGGATCACCGTCAGCGGCACAAAGAGCCCCTGAATGCCGGCCAGCACCCCGCCGAGCAAACCAAAACACAGCAGCAGCAAAGCCTCCAACAGTAACGGCAAGGCGAAACGGCTATGCATGCCCCGACGTTGCGAGTAAGTGATCAATAAGGCCGATACCGTGGCCCCGGCAAGAAACGACAGTAAACCGCCCAAACCAGCCAGCGCCAGATCCCAGTGCCCCAGCACCAGGCCATCAGCCATCTCGGACACTATCCCGGTCATATGCGAGGTGTACTGCTGTACAGCCAGGAAGCCACCAGCGTTGATGGCACCGGCAATAAAAGCCAGGGCATAGCCGAGATGACGATTGGCAATCGGACTGCGCTTGCGACTGGCCAGACTTCTGGCATAGTTAATCGGCATTTTCCCTCCATCAACGACGGGAACGCCCCGCCTTTACTTTGGTCAGACGATTAAATCAGCCAAAGGAGCTAAAATAGCATGGGCAGGTAATCATCATGCGTGACTTTGGTCGCACCTCGGCTTTCCAATAGCCTGTACTGCCACTAACCTGCACTCATCTCATTCTTGCGGATTTCTGCCATGCCTCTGTTGCGCGCCCTGCTGTTTCTGTTCTGTGTCAGCCTGAGCTGGCCTGTGCTCGCAGAAAGCGACCTGGATACCGCCATCAGTGACCTGCGCACCCAGCAGGAAGAACTGGCCGACAGCGGTGCCAGCGAAGCAGAACGGCGCGAATTGCAGGAAATCTTCCAGAACACCCTGCACCATTTACAGCGCCAACAG
Organism: Pseudomonadaceae bacterium; assembly: GCA_007692485.1. GTDB lineage: Bacteria > Pseudomonadota > Gammaproteobacteria > Pseudomonadales > Pseudomonadaceae > Halopseudomonas. The sequence continues at coordinate 1,583 of REBY01000078.1, forward strand.
CAGCAGGAAAAGGAGCTGAGCGAGCTGCGCCAGCAGCTTGATGAAGCGCCCAGCCGAATGAACGCGATGCGCCGGCAGATCGAACAAATTCGCGTCATAGAGCCAGACAGCCTGCGCCAGCAACTGGAAGGCCTGTCACTTAGTGAGCTCGAAGACCAGCTGAGTGAAAAAGTCGCTCGCATGTTCGCCTGGCAGAATGAGCTGACGCGAATCAATAGCGAACTGATCAGCGCCCAGACCCGCCCAGAGCGCACCCAATCCAGCGTCAGTGCCAACCAGACCCGTGAGCAGGCGATCAGCGAGCAGTTGCGCACCCTGCAACGCCAGCCTGAAGGATCGGTTCGCGATGCCCGCATCGCCATGCTGCGCGCCGAGGCCGCCAGCTTGCGCCAGGCCAACGAAATCATGCGTCAGCGCCTGAGCGCCAACAGCGTCCTGCAGGAGCTGGCGAGTCATGAACGCGACCTGCTCAGCCAGCAGACCAGCGTGATCGAAATGGATATTCAGGTGTTGCAGGATGTCATCCATGAGAAGCGTATCAGCGCATCCGAGCAGGCCGTGGACAGTGTCAGCCTGGCGGCCGAATCCAGCGACCATCGCTTATTGCGTGAACAGGGCAGCCTGAACCGTCAGCTGAGTGAAAACCTGCTCAAGGCCACCACCCAGATCAACGACCTGACGCGCAAGAATATCCTGACCCGCCAGCAGATCGACAGCCTGACCCAGATTGATCGCGCCCTTGAGCAGCAGATCAGCGTACTGGAAGGCAGCCTGCTGCTGTCACGTATTCTGCACCAACAAAAGCGCACCTTGCCCAGCGTGGAGTTCGATCATGGTTTGCCGGACCGGATCGCCGACCTGCGCCTGCAGCAATTCGAACTGAACCAGTTGCGTGATGAACTGGCCAACCCGGAAGCCTATCTACAGCGTTTGCTCAACCGTTTGCCAGATGCGCAGCAGGATCTGCTGCGCAATGATCTGGAGGTCATGATCAACAGCCGCGTGCAACTGGTCGAGCAACTCGGCACCAATATCAATAACCTGCTCAGTCAGGCGATCAGCCTGCAAATCAGTCAACGGCAACTGCAGCAGCTGAGCAATGACTTGCAACGCACGATTGACGATCAACTGTTCTGGGTCGCCAGCAGCCGACCGATTGACCGCAATTGGATTCTTGGCTTGCCAACCCAGCTGAGCCAGCAATGGACGCAACTGCAACCGCTAACCCATTTTCGCGACGTCCCACGTCAACTGCAGAGCCAATGGCCTGGCCTGATCCTCCTGGGTTTGCTGCTTGGCCTCTATATGTTGGTCCGGCCGAAAATAAAAGCCAAACTGCTGACGCTGCATGCCGATGTCGGTCACTTCCGCCGCGACACCACCCGCCATACCCCACTGGCGCTGCTGCTGACGCTGTTGCGTGTCAGCATTATTCCCCTGCTGCTCGCCGGCTGCGGTCTGATGCTCCTGCGCGATGATGGCAATGCATTGCCGGCAATGGGTGTGACAGCGCTCTATGCCGCACTGGCCTGGCTGGTACTGCACCTGCTGTACCGGGTCTTTGATCAGGAAGGGATTGCCGAGCGGCACTTTAACTGGGAGGCTGACCGCGTCGCCCGGCTGCATCGCCTGACCAAGCACACCGCCTTCATTCTGCTGCCGTTGGTGATCATTATCGCGCTGGCTGAAACCAGCCCTGAAGTGCTCGATGCCGACGCCATTGGCCGCCTGCTGCTGATTATTGGTCTGCTGGCACTCGGGGCACTGCTCGGCAATCTGATGTGGCGTACCAAACCCCTCTACAGCTCACGCGTCATTCACTGGGTTGCGACCCTGGCCTTGACCCTAAGCCCGGTGATTCTTGCTGGCATGAGTTTCTGGGGCTACCACTACACCGCGCTCAAGCTGGCTGACCGCTTTATTGACACCCTCTATGTCATTGTCATCTGGTTGCTGTTTGAAGGCATGGTCGTCCGTAACCTCAATGTTGCCGGACGGCGCCTTGCCTATCAGCGCGCCCTGAAAAAACGGGAAAGCGCCCAGCAGACAGAAGGCCAGGATCAGGAAATCTCGGTTGAAGTGCCGGTCATGGATCTGCAACAGATCAATCAGCAATCATTGCGCCTGGCCAAGCTCAGCCTGCTGCTGGTCTTTGGCGTACTGGTCTATCTGATCTGGTCTGATCTGCTCAGCGCGGCGACCTATCTCAACAGCGTCACCTTGTGGGAATACAACAGCGGCAGCGCCGAATTCCCCAATATGGTACCCATCAGTGTCGCCGATGTGTTCGGCGCCCTGATCATCGTGGTGCTGACCATTACGCTGGCGCGCAACCTGCCCGGCCTGCTGGAAATTCTGCTGCTGTCCAGACTCAACCTGCAACAGGGCAGCAGTTACGCCATCACTACCTTGCTGAGCTACATCATCGTCAGCACCGGCATCATCGTCGGCCTGTCCACTCTGGGCGTGAGTTGGGATAAATTACAGTGGTTGGTGGCAGCGCTCAGCGTGGGTCTGGGTTTCGGTCTGCAAGAGATTTTTGCCAACTTTGTCTCGGGCATCATTCTGTTGTTCGAGCGCCCGATCCGCATTGGTGATGTGGTCACCATCGGTGCCCTGTCCGGGACGGTCAATCGCATCCGTATCCGCGCCACGACCATTACTGACTTTGACCGCAAGGAAATCATCGTCCCGAACAAGACCTTCGTGACCAGCCACCTGGTCAACTGGTCGCTATCAGATACCGTGACCCGGGTGACCATGAAGCTCGGCGTGGCCTACAACTCGGACCTGAACCAGGCCAAGGAACTCTTGCTGCAGATTGCCAACAACAACGAGCGGGTGCTCGACGACCCGGAACCTCAGGTGCTATTCCTCAATTTTGGTGATAGCACCCTGGATCACGAGCTGCGTTATCACGTCGGCAAACTGGGCGACCGCAACCCGTCCATCGATGAAATGAACCGCGAGATCGACCGCCTGTTCCGCGAACACGGCATCGAGATTGCCTTCCGTCAACTGGACGTCTACCTGCGTAACAGTGAAGGGGTGGAGAAGTTGATAGAAACCCGCAAGGGTGACGGCGCTTAGTCCGCAGCCACCCAATACCGCCTGTTGATTGGGTGCAATGGGGCCGTCACTGTGCGCCTTGGCTGGACACGCGGCAAGTACATCCCTGTAGCTCGTCTGTGGCGTCCATGCCACAGACGGTCCAGCCAAGGCGCACAGTAACAACCCCAGCCAGGCGTTGTGGTTTGATGACGGAAAACCGCTACTCAAACGGTCGCATAACCCTTGCCAGCCGACCCTTTCACGCTAGAAAATACCCGCCATCACCACTCCATGAGCAACCCTGATGCCCAAAGCTGCCGAATTGAAAAAAGGCCATATCATCCAGATCAACGGCCAACCCTATATCGTCTCCAACATTGACGTAAAAAGCCCGTCATCGCGCAGCGGCACCACCCTGTACAAGGTGCGCTTCAACCATGTGCAGACCAAGCAGAAACTGGACCAGAGCCTGACCGGGGATGACTTTCTTACCCCGATCGACTTCCAGAAACGCGCCATCCAGTTCCTCTACCAGGATGCCGAAGGCTACACCTTCATGGATAACGAAGACTTTGCTCAGTTCACCCTGAGCGAAGAGCAGATCGAAGAACAACTGCCCTATCTGCATGACGGCATCGAAGGCCTCTATGGTCTGGTCGTGGAAGGTAACCTGGTCGGTGTCGAACTCCCTGCTGTCGTCGAAATGCCCATTCTTGAAACACCGCCGGCAATCAAAGGCTCCTCTGCCAGCGCCCGCACCAAAACCGCCACTTTTGCCAGCGGGCTGGAAATCCAGATCCCCGAATATCTTGAAACCGGTGAGGTCGTTCGTATCAATACCGACACCGGTAAATTCATGTCACGCGCCTGAAACAACCAGCAAGCTGCAAGCCGGAGCGAAAACGGGTTAAAATAACCGCCGTTACGTTTTGCCGATTACCGCCTGCGGCTTGCCGCTGCAATAACAGGAGCGCCCATGACCACCCCGCACATTATCGAACCCAACCGCCCCGCCACTGCCTGCGTCATCTGGCTGCACGGCCTCGGGGCTGACTGCTTCGACTTTGTGCCCGTGGTGGAAATGCTGGGTTTACCGGCCAATCACGGCGTGCGCTTTATTTTCCCGCAGGCTCCCACCCGACCGGTCACCATCAACGGCGGCCTGCCCATGCCCTGCTGGTATGACATTCTGGGCATGTCTCCAGCACGTGCAATCAATCATGAGCACATGCAGAGCGCCGCTGACGGCGTCAAGGACCTGGTCGAAGCACAATTGGCTGACGGCATCGCGCTGAACCGCATCATTCTTGCCGGCTTCTCCCAGGGTGGCGCTGTGGTTCTGCATGCAGCGGCTCAGAACCAGTGGCCACTCGGCGGCGTCATGGCCCTGTCGACCTATGGCCCGACCCTGGATACCCTGCTCGAAGACAACAATACCCCTCCGGCACTGGATATCTTTTTTGCCCACGGCCGACATGACGACATGGTCCGCCCGAGCATGGGCAGAGAAGCCTTCGAACGGCTACAAGCGGTTGGCCACCGGGCCAGCTGGCATGAATATGCCATGGCCCATGAGGTCTGCCCGGCGGAAATCAACGATATCCGCTTGTGGATCAATCAGCGCCTGGATATCTAAGCAGTTATTCAGAGACTCCTAAAGCCCAGCAATCACGGCAGTTGTAGCGCTTGGAGTTGGCTCGCAGCTCCAGTACACTGATGCGATCATTTTACTGGTCAACTGCCGAGAGAAGCCTGTGCTTAGAGCACTGAAGAAACTGTTCAATAAACCAGGGGAACCCCTGGAAGAAGAAACCCTGGAGCAACTGCTGGCCAAAGAAAAGCAGGCCAGCCCGCGCAAACCCAAGCAGTCACCGCCCACCAAGTCAGCTACCAAACAGGCTGATGCGGCCGCCCCGGCGATCAAACCCAAACGCCACCCGCGCAAGCAGCCTGACGCACCCGTTGAAAAGCCCTGGAGCCTGCAGGATTTCCAGGTAGCGGAAACCGAAGGCAAGACGCGCTTCCATGACTTCCCGCTAGCCGACAGCCTGATGCGTGCGATTCACGATCAGGGCTTCAGCTACTGCACCCCGATTCAAGCGGAAGTACTGGGCAAAACCCTGATCGGCCAGGACGCCATCGGCCGTGCCCAGACCGGCACCGGCAAAACCGCTGCCTTTTTGATCTCAACCATTACCCAACTACTGGATACCCCGCCGCCGGATGAGCGCTATATGGGTGAGCCGCGCGCGCTGATCATCGCGCCGACGCGCGAACTGGTGATGCAAATCGCCAATGATGCCGAGGGCCTGACCAAGCACTGCAACCTCAACGTCATGACCTTTGTCGGCGGCATGGATATCGACAAGCAGCTGCGCCAGCTGGAGCAGCGCTACTGTGACATTCTGGTGGCTACCCCAGGCCGTCTGCTCGACTTCTGCAACCGTGGTGAAGTTCACCTCGACCTGATCGAAATCCTGGTGCTTGACGAAGCCGACCGCATGCTGGATATGGGCTTTATTCCCCAGGTGCGCCAAATCATCCGCCAGACCCCGCGCAAAGGCGACCGCCAGACCCTGCTGTTCTCCGCCACCTTCAGCGACGACGTGATGAACCTGTCGCAGCAATGGACCGTGAATCCGGCCATCGTCGAGATCGAACCCGAGCGCCCCGCCTCCGAGAACGTCACCCAACTGGTCTATGCCGTTAGCGGCAGCGACAAGTTCAAGTTGCTCTACAACCTGGTCACCCAGCTGGATCTCGAACGCGTCATGGTGTTTGCCAACCGCAAGGATGAGGTACGGCGTATTCAGGAACGCCTGGTACGCCATGGCATCGACGCGGCGCAACTGTCCGGCGATGTGCCGCAAAACAAGCGCACGCGCACCCTGGACAACTTCAAGAGCGGCAAGCTGCGGGTATTGGTCGCTACCGATGTGGCTGGGCGCGGCATTCATATCGACGGCATCAGCCACGTCATCAATTACACCCTGCCGGAAGATGCGGAAGATTACGTCCACCGTATCGGCCGGACCGGACGGGCCGGTGCCAAAGGCACCTCGATCAGCTTTGCTGGCGAAGACGACGCTTTCCAGGTGCCACCGATCGAAGAACTTTTGGGCGGCAAGCTGGAATGCATCCCCCCGGAGGAGCGCTACCTCAAGCCGGTACCCCAGCGCCAGCAGACGACCGAACAAAGAGCCGCCAGCGATGCCAATGAGGCGGAACAGGCCGATGCTGCCGCGCGCAACCGCAAGCGCGCCAGCGGACGCCGCGATGGAGGCGGTGGCCGGCCACGGCGTTAATCAAGCGCGATATATCAGGGATAGGGCACAGGGATGTGCTTGAAGCATACTTGGGGCTGGCGTGGGACAATACTGCAATACACCGCGCCCACCAGACATACGTCACTAACTCGGCCTTCCACTATAACGCGCTTTTTTTGTTGCCGCCCAGCGTCATTCGTCGGGTTACGAAATTCTCTTTTTAATGCTTGTTAAGGTCATCATTGCTGGGTTAAAACCAAGCTAACGGGGCGCCAATCAGCCTGCGCAGATCAGGTTCGGGCGCACCGTAGCAGGCGGCATTGCAGCGCTGTGTCGCCAGGGAAAATCGACCTTGCGAGGTACCAGGCCTATGGAAGCGTGCGGAGTCACACGACCCACCTTTTACGTACTCGACACCAACGTCCTGATTCACGACCCCAACGCCCTACTCAATTTTGAAGAACACCAGGTCATCATCCCGATGACCGTGCTGGAAGAACTCGACAAACTCAAATCTGGCAAATCCAGCACCGCCGCCGACTGTCGCCAGGCCATCCGTTTGATTGACAAAACCCTCGCTGATGCGCCACCCGACCAGGTAGAACGCGGCGTTCCGATCAACCGCGACAAGCTCGGTTTCAATGGCAGCCTCGCCATTCTGATGGACAAAGCCCCGCTCCCCGCACACTGCCTGCCCAACGACCTTAACGACAACAAGATCATCAATCAGCTTTGCCAACTACAAAACCGCTACCCTGAAGGCCGAATTGTTCTGGTCTCCAAAGACATCAATATGCGTCTCAAGGCGCGCGCCTGCGGTATTGATGCCGAGGATTACCACACCGATCAATTACTGGATGACATTTCCCTGTTGGCCCAGGGTTATCATCAGGTATCCGGTTCCTTCTGGGACAGCGTCAACCGCGTCGACACCACGCAACTCAATGGCCAGACTTACCATCGTCTGCAACGTCAGGAAAGCCTGCCCCCACTGCATGTGAATGACTTCATCATCGACGAGCAGGGTTTTGTCGGCTGGGTCAAACAGATCCAGGGGGATCAGATTGAGCTACGCGATCTGCACCAGGAGCCCCTGTTGCACCAACAGGCCTGGGGCCTGCGGCCACGGGACATCTACCAGGCGCTGGCCATGTATGCCCTGCTCGATCCGGACATCCATCTGGTCAACCTGACCGGCGCCGCCGGCTCAGGCAAAACCATCCTGGCGCTGGCCGCCGCGATCGAACAGACCATGGTCAGTAAGACTTACCGACGCATCATCGCCACCCGCAGTATCCAGGGCCTGGATGAGGATATCGGCTTCCTGCCCGGCACCGAGGCCGAGAAAATGGAGCCCTGGCTGGGCGCCATTACCGACAACCTTGAAGCCCTGCATATGGATGACGAATGCAGCCGCAGCAGTGTCGACTACATCCTCGATCGCGTACCTTTGCAGTTCAAATCCATGAACTACATTCGCGGCCGCAGCTTCCAGCAGAGCTTTATCCTGATCGATGAAAGCCAGAACCTGACCCCGCACCAGATCAAGACCATTATTACTCGCGCCGGTAGCGGCTCGAAAGTGGTCTGCCTGGGCAACCTGGCCCAGATAGACACGCCCTATCTGAATGCCACCAGCTCGGGGCTCACCTACCTCACTGAATGCTTCAAAGACTTCCCCCACGGCGTACACATTCACCTGCAGGGCGTACCGCGTTCGATTCTGGCCGAGTACGCAGAAAGTCATCTCTAAGAGCGCGCCGATTAATTGCACAAAACTTCGCTAGTCTGGTTGTCACTGATCGGTTCTGGACCGTTAGATGCCAAGGATGGCATCTACGAGCCCCCATGGATGGGTTTACGGCGTGTCCAGAACCGATCAGGGATAACCAGACTACGCCACAGAACGGTATTAATCAGTGCCCACTGTAACCAAAGATTAGGACTTCAGCTTCCATTGACCGCCTCTATCAACACCATTGCCCACGCCAGCCCATGACTGCGGCATAATAGCTTCACAGATTATGGAGGCTGCTTATGTTGATGGTCATTTCCCCGGCGAAAACGCTGGATTACGACACCCCACCGGTTATCGACCAGGCCACGGAGCCACGCTTTCTCGAGCACAGCGAAGAGCTGATCGAGGTGCTGCGCGAACAGTCACCCCAGGCTATCGCCGAGCTGATGAAACTGTCTGACAAACTCGCGAGCCTCAATGTGGCGCGCTATGGCAGCTGGGAGCCCAAGCCGACCACAAAGAACAGCAAGCAAGCCTTGCTGGCATTCAAAGGTGATGTTTATACCGGGCTGGATGCCGAAAGCTTCAGTGCCGACGACTTCGCTTTTGCCCAGGAGCACCTGCGCATGTTGTCCGGCCTTTACGGCCTGTTGCGGCCACTCGACCTGATGCAACCCTACCGGCTGGAAATGGGCACCAAACTGGCCAACCCGCGCGGCAAGGATCTGTACCAGTTCTGGGGCGAGCGTATCAGCGAATGGCTGAACCAGGACCTGGCGGCCCAAGGCGATGAGGTGCTGCTCAACCTCGCCTCACAGGAGTACTTTGGCGCGGTCAAACCCAAAGCGCTCAAGGCCCGGGTAATCGATACCGTCTTCAAGGACCAGAAGAACGGCCAATACAAGATCATCAGCTTTTACGCCAAGAAGGCCCGTGGTCTGATGGCCCGTTACGTGATCAAGCAGCGCCTGACGGATCCGGAGGGGTTGAAGGATTTCAACCTGGACGGTTACTACTATGATGCCACCAGCTCGTCACCCGACAAGCTGGTGTTTCTGCGTGATCAGCCGGCCTGAGAGATCGGCTGCCTCTGTTCTGCCAGGCGATAGCGGAACTCGAGATAGGCGTCCAGTACCAGCCTGGGCGCCTCAATCTGCGGGTAGTGACCGATATCTTCCAGCATGACTACATCTGCTTCCGGCACCAGCTCCCGGTAACGTGCCACCATATGTGCGCCTGACACCGGGTCGTCAGCACCGTCAATCACCCGCATAGGCACCTCGGTCTGCTGCATGGCACTGACCCAGCGGTCGCGGTACACCCGCCGTTCAGGGATATAGCGAATCAGCTTGTGCATCACCGCCGGGCCATTGTCATGGGTGATCAATTGCCAGAAAGCATCCAACTCCTCATCAGCCGGTTGCGTCTCGGCCCCGAAGACCTCGCGCATCGACTTGGCCAACCGAGGACGACTGGCCATGCGCGCAAAAAAGAACCCCAGGGGTGACAGCAGCAGCTTCTGCATCATGACCGGGTGATGGGTTTCTGGAAACAGCCCACCATTGAGAAAGCACATGGAGTCCAGCCGCTGCGGCCCTTCAAGGTCGCGCGCCAACAACTCCTGCGCCACGCTATCACCATAGTCATGCGCCAACACATGGCAACGGCGCACGCCCAGATGATCCAGCAGCGCCAATTGCAGATCGGCCTGATCCTGCAGACTGTAATCATAGTCTTGGGGTTTGGCCGAGTAGCCAAAACCCATCATGTCACAGGCAATCACTTGGTAATGCTCAGCCAATGGCTGCCACAGATAATGCCAGTCCCAGGCCGCGGTCGGATAACCGTGAATCAGTAGCAAGGGCTCACCCTGACCCGCGGTCCAGTAACGAATCATCTGCCCCCGGTATTCAAAGGTTTTCGCCCGGACCAGCCAATCCTCCAGCGCTATACCGCTCAGCGACGTGCTCACTGATCAAAGCCCGGATTGACGCGCTGAATTTTGCGCATCAGTGCCGGCCAGGCCAGGTTGGCGCCGGAACCGCGGGTTACCTTGCGCATGCTTTCCTTGGCACCATCCAGAATCTGCTGCGGAATCGGAATCAGCTCGCCACCGCCAGCCTGTGCCTGTACCTGAATCTCACAGGTACGCTGCAGAATGTACATATTGGAAAATGCTTCAGCGACGCTGCGGCCGCAGGCCATCAGCCCGTGATTGCGCAACACCATGCTCATGGTATTGCCCAGATCAGCCTGCAAGCGGGCCTTTTCCTCGTCGCGCAGGGCAACACCTTCATAATCGTGATAGGACAGGCTGCAGAGTACAAACAGCGCTTGCTGGGAAATCGGCAGCACGCCCTCTTTCTGCGCCGAGACCGCAACCCCGGCGTTGGTATGCGTATGCAGCACGCAAGCCACATCATGACGGGCTTCATGCACTGCGCTATGGATGGTGAAACCAGCCGGGTTGATCTGGTAAGGCGTCTCCATCAGAACGTTACCCTGCAGGTCGATTTTGACCAGGTTGGAGGCGGTAATTTCCTCAAACATCAAGCCATAGGGGTTGATCAGAAATTCTTCCTTGCCAGGAATCTTGGCCGAGATGTGGGTAAACACCACATCGTCCCAGCCATACATGGCAACCAGGCGATAGCAGGCGGCCAGATCAACCCGGGTTTGCCACTCGTCGGCGCTAACCTGGTCCTTGACACTCATTTCCGGCAGTTTCTGTTCGGCATTCATGGGCAACTCCTCAAGCAGTCAACATTATTGTTAGTCGGTTGATGCATCGACATCCACACCACATGCGGCATACTGTCGCGATCAAGTCATACAAGGAGTCTAGACGGTGACTGCGAAGCGGACTGTCTCGAATCTTACAGTGTCAGACAACAGTACCGAGCAACAGCTGGCCAAACTGCTGGAAAAGAACCGCTGGTTCAGCGAGCTGCCTGAGCGCGTCATCAGCGATATTCGATCCCATGTGCGCCAGCGGCAGCTGGCCGACGGTGAATGCGTCTATGCCAAAGGCGATCTGCCAGATGGCCTGTACGGGGTTGTCAGCGGTGCGGCGCGGATCAGCAACATTGGTCTGGATGGGCGGGAGGCGGTACTGGCCATTCTCAGCCCAGGTAGCTGGTTTGGTGAGATATCCCTGATTGATGGCCTGCCCCGCTCGCACGATACCCATGCCAGCGGCAATACCGAACTACTGTTCCTGTCGCGGCAGAATTTTCAGCAACTGCTGGAACGCCATCCAGAGCTTTACCCGCTGTTCATGCGTTTGCTCTGCCGGAGGCTGCGCGTTACCTTTGCCATGCAGGAAGACAGCGCCCTGCTGCCGCTACCGGCACGTCTGGTCAAGCGCCTGTTGATGCACGCGCATAACTATGGCCAGACCGAGCCGGATGGTAATCATCTGGCGGTGCAGCTATCCCAGGAATCCTTGGGTCTGATGCTCAACAGCTCACGCCAAAGCGTCAATAAACTGCTCAAACGCATGGAACAGGCAGACTGGCTACGCGTGCGTTACGGACAAATCGTTATACTCGACGAGCCGGCGCTGACTCGAGTAGCCAGCGGCGAGCTGCCTGCCGACTGGTAATCAGCGTCCCAGCGCAGCGACGAATTCAACCACCCATGGGATGGCATCCTCGTCCTGATTGACTGTTTCACTGGCATCCAGCTCCAGCATCGGCAGGGTTTCGCGGGCATGCAGCTCAAGTAGTAAATTGCGCATATCCCGGCCACCTTGGCAAAAGGTATCGTCATAGGACGAGTCGCCCAGAGCAATGACCCCAAAAGGTATGCCGGTGAGCAATGGGAAACGGTCATTCAGTTCCAGCTGCAGGGGTAACAGATCATCAGGCACTTCGCCCATGCCTGTGGTCGCAGTAACCACCAGAATGGCTTCCGGCGCACTGGCCAGGAACTCTTCAACATTTGCACCGCTCAAGCGGGCAATCGCTAGCCCGGCGTCTGTCAAGCGGGTTTCGGCGGCATCCGCCACCATATCGGCAGTGCCGGATACCGAACCGGTCAAAAGGGTCAAGCGCATGGTGTTCGCCTCGTGCTGGTTGCATTTGCGGAGCATTATGCCGCAATGAGCGAATTTTGCAGCCTAGACAGCCCAGACTTATACGATAGAATGTGGTTCTAACCTAGGGGGAATACTGTTGCAATGATCAATGCCAAATTACTGCAACTTGTCGTCAACGCATCGAATGACGGCATTGTTGTTGCTGAACAGGAAGGTGACGACAACATTCTGATCTACGTCAATAAGGCCTTCGAGGACCTGACTGGCTACAGTTCAGAGGAAATTCTCTATCAGGATTGCCGCTTTCTGCAAAAGGACGATTGCGACCAGCCTGGCCTGCATGCCATTCGCGAAGCCGTCAAAGCAGGCAAGCCCTGCCGTCAGGTACTACGCAACTACCGCAAAGACGGCTCCATGTTCTGGAACGAGCTGTCGATTACGCCCGTGCATAACGAAACCGACCAGTTGACCTACTTTATCGGTATCCAGAAGGATGTTACCGAGCAAGTAGAAGCCCAGCAACGCGTCGAAGCATTGCAGGAAGAGCTGCGCCTTCTCAAGCAGGAAAGAAACGCCAGCTGAGTATCAGCCTGCTGCGAGCATGAAGCGCAGACATAAAAAACTCCGGCAGCCCAAAGGGGAAGGCGGCTACCGGAGTGCGCAGTCATCAATCAGGAACGGCCAACGTTTTCGCTGAAACCATGTACAGACAATATACAAGTGCACTTTACTTGTATAGCTTGAGATAAGGTTTTATTGCTTAGGCTAGCAACAAGATGTGTCTCAGTGGTCCAGCCGACCAGCCAATAACGCTGCCAATCGCCGTGGCAATGCACTGGATATCTCACCCAACGCATGCAAACCGGCCTTTTCCAAAGCTGACTCCTGGGCTTCACAGCAATCCCCCAACATGACCAGAGGGCAAGCCAACGACTGCTCCAGACGGGGTAGTTGCTTGCCCAGCATGTCATTGTCTTGCGCCCGGTCACTGAACAGGATCACTGCCGCCGCATCAGTACGTTCGGCCAATACCGCCAGATCTAGCAATGGCGGCGCTTCGCGCAGGCAAATCACATCGGTATCTGTAGCGGTAATCAGGCTCGCGGCACACAACACATCAAAGGGTTGCTGCGGCCCTGACAAATTGACCAACAAGACATGCCGGTAACCGGCCATAAAGCTGGCACGCTGGGTCAAGCGCGAGGTCAGGAAACTATCGATCAGCAACCAGGCTATCCCGGGTTGACTACCCCGCTTGCCACGCAAGCGCTGCCAGACTGGGCGCAACACCTCACAGACGACGACCGGCAATGGAAAGCTCGCATGTAACTGACCATAAACGCTGTCGAGTTGACGCAGATTGCCGTCATTGGCCGCCTGCAACAGGCGAGCCTGCCAGGCCTCCATTTCCGAACCTTGAGGCACATCCACCGGCGGACTGGCCAAAGGACGAGGCATCGCCTCCGGTCGCGGAGTACGGTCAATGATGGTGGCAACCTTGCTCACGGCCACGCCACGCTCGATCCACGCCATGACCGCGCGCACACGCTCGACATCTGCCATGGAATACAATCGATGCCCGCTTTCGGTACGGTGCGGGGTCAACAAACCGTAACGACGCTCCCAGGCACGCAAGGTAACCGGGTTGACGCCCGTCATGCGCGACACCTCACGAATCGGAAACAGATCGGCATCATCCAGCAGCGTGCCGGTCGGCGCAAATTCGTCCTGGCTGTCATCGGTCATATTTACTTACGCACCCTGCAAACGTGTGACTTTACCTGTGGCAGGCAACACCCTAGATTGTACCGGTATTGTACAGAATTTTGTTACATGAGGACACGACTATGGCGGCATTCAGTCCACAATGGCCCTTGACCTTGTATTACGACGGTGAGTGCCCCCTATGCGTGCGCGAAATCCGGATGTTTCGGCGACGCAACGCGACCGATCGCCTGCAATTGATCGATATCAGCCAACCAGAAACTGAGCCGCTGCCGGGTCGCAGTCGGAATGACATGTTGGATTGCCTGCATGCGCAGTTTGCCGATCAGCGCTTGGTAACGGGTATCGATGCCACTTACTGGAGTTATCGCGCTGTCGGTCTCGGCTGGCTGGTGCGCCCACTACGCTGGCGCTGGGCACGCCCATTCTGGCAAGCGGCCTATCGTGGCTTCTGTCGTCTACGTCCGGGGCTGGCCAAGCTCATTCCAATGCCAGCTGAAGAGCGCTGCGGCAGCGGTCAGTGCGACATCACGCGCGAGCAGACGGACAGCAAGAAGTAATCATCAGCAGTCCCAGCGTTGCGCAGGCATTCCTGGCTGACGGATGACTTCGTCCTGGGCGACACACAGACTCAGCTCGGTGGCAGTCACACCCTGGCGCCGCAAGTCGCGCTTGAGCTGATCCAGCGCCAGCCAGACCTTCGGCCGGTCACCTTGGTCACGCAATAACATTTGCTCGCCCGTGCGTAGACGCACACGAGCGAGAAAGCCACTGAGACAACTATGGCTGACAATTTCCACGACAACATCACCATGTTGCCGGCGGGCCTTCCTTAATTGGGACAGCTGCATGACACGTCTCCGGGGAACTCGCGCAATCGCGGACATATTCAGCACAATAGTTTTACAATAAACACTTAATGCATAGGTCTTGTACATAGTATAACCTGTGTTCAGGTCGTGACCATCACTACCTTGCCGGAGGTACCCCGGTAGCTGATGGCCATGGCCTGAACCTCTTATTCCACATGCTTGCGTGCCGTTCCATTTGCAAAGCGTGCTAGCATTAGCGCCCTCAATCGATACCCATGACGAGATCAGCATGAGCCTGGACAAATTGACTGACAACTACCACCAGATATTGTGCAACCTGGGAGAAGACCCAGAGCGCGGTGGACTCAAAGATACGCCCAAGCGCGCAGCCAAGGCCATGCAGTTTCTCTGCCATGGCTATGAGCAAACGCTGGAAGAAATCGTCAACGGTGCTCTGTTCGACTCTGACAATGACGAGATGGTGATCGTCAAGGACATCGAGCTGTATTCGATGTGCGAGCACCATATGCTGCCGTTCATCGGCAAGGCACATGTTGCTTACCTGCCACAGGGCAAAGTGATCGGGCTGTCGAAGGTCGCCCGCATCGTTGACATGTATGCCCGGCGCTTGCAGATTCAGGAAAACCTGACATTGCAGATTGCCAATGCGTTGCAGTCGGTGACCAATGCCAAAGGTGTCGGTGTCATCATTGAGGCCAAACACATGTGCATGATGATGCGCGGCGTCCAAAAACAGAATTCCGTGATGCGCACCTCGGTCATGCTTGGCATGTTCCGTGAGTCGGTTAATACGCGTCAGGAATTCCTGCAACTGATCAGCTGATCCAGCCCATGAAAGAGTCGATTCTACTCACCGGCTGTAACAAGCGCGTGGGCCATGACCTGGCATTGCATCTGCAGCAGTCTGGCTACCAGATAGTTGGCGTATCGCGCAATCCGCCCCGCGAGCCCATTGCCGGCGTAGATTATCGTAGCGCCGACCTCACCCAGAGCACAGATGTTGACGCCTTGATCCGTTACATCAAGCAGGAGCACCCGAATCTGCGCGCGATCATTCACAACGCCTCGCTCTGGTTGGATGATACCGCGGCCAATATCGATGCCATGCTGGCCTTGCACGTCGCAACGCCGATCAAGATCAACCTGGGCCTGAGTGACCTGATTACCCGTGCCGCACGTTTCGACATCATCAATATCTGTGACGATACGGCGACCCGGGGCAGCAAAAACCATGTCGCTTATGCCGCAGCCAAAACTGCGCTGCTCAATACCACCTTATCCTTTGCCAAGCTCTTCCCGCAGACGGTTCGCGTCAATGCGATATCTCCCGGCCTGCTCTATCTGAAAGAAGGCAGCGATGCGGCCTACCAGGCAAAAACGGTGAAAAAGTCGAAAATCCAGCATGAACCAAAGGCTGAACCCATCATTACTAGCGTGGACTACATTCTGCAGGCGGACTTCATGACGGGCTCCAATCTTGTTGTCAACGGCGGCCGTCACGTTAATTGAGTGCCACGTCGGGCTGCTGTGATTAGCTGTTGTTCTGCTAATATCCGTGCAACCCTTGGCAAACGGAGTGGACCATGACCGAGCAAGAACGCACCGAACTGGAAGCCGCCGCTTTTCGTACCCTGCTGGCGCACTTGAATACCCGCAAGGATGTACAGAACATCGAACTCATGACCCTGGCCGGCTTTTGCCGTAATTGTCTGGCCAAATGGTACAAGGCCGCCGCGGAAGACCTGGACATCAGCCTGAGCGCCGATGAAGCGCGCGAAGCCATCTACGGCATGCCTTACAGCGTGTGGAAAGAAAAATATCAGAAAGAGGCAACTCCAGAACAATTGGCTGCCTTCGAGAAAGCGAAAGACTCATGACCCCAGTTACTTTTATTGCCCGCCTCGGCCAGCCCGAGCATACCTTTGCCGATACCCTGAACTTTATTGAGCAACATTACCGCTACACGCCCAGTGCTTTCGATAACGGCCCCGTGCACAACAGTGCCGAGCAGAACCAAGGCTCGTGCAAGGTGCTGGCCATGGCGTTGGATCAGGGCTTGAGCGATCAGCAGGCACTGCATTGCTTCGCTGAACACTATCAGGCCGTACTGGCTGACCCAGACGGCGATGCGCATGGCAACATTCGTGCGCTGATGCAACATGGCTTGGGCCAGGTACGTTTTACCCAATCACCCCTGACCCGGATTTGAGCCATGGCAGTCAAGCAACTTACACCGGTAGGTGACTTTCCGGCTACCAGTCTGACCCGTCGACTGGGCGTGCTGCTATATGACTGGATGCTCGGCATTGCACTGATCATGTGCCTGACCCTGTTTTACCAGCAAGGTATTCTTCGGCTGGTATACGGCGGCGAGCAGTTACAAGCGCTATCCGAGTCAGGCGCCCTGGATCGTGACCCGCTGCTGGCCATTATTCTGCTGCTGGGTCTGTTCGGGTACCTGGCCTGGATGTGGACGCTTAAAGGCCAGACGCTGGGCATGCAGGCCTGGCGCGTGCGTGCCCAGCAACCCGACGGCCGCTCGATCACGTGGAAGCAAGCCTTGCTGCGTTTTGCCGTGGGCTTTGCCGCCCTCGCCTGTGCCGGCCTGGGATTCTGGTGGATGCTGTTCGACAAAGAGTCGCGCACCTGGCAAGACCTTGCCTCAGGCACTCAGCTGGTCACCATGCCCAAAGAACTCTGGCGCTAAGCCCGCTGCTCGAGCAAATAAACCGGCCCGAATGGCCGGTTTATCTTTGCCAGCATATTGCTACTTTTGCCCTTAGCGCTGCATGCCCGCATAATGTTTCCGTTCGGCCAATACCCTCGCGCAATGAACTTGCTCGGAAACGCAGGGTCAGTTGGCTGAACCCCGTGCGCCGACACCGGTATCGACGACCACCGAAACCTGATTGCGACCTAATATAATGACTCTATTCCGTACCACGTTTACGTCCGTTCTTTCGTTATCTCTCAGCCTCCTTATGCTGGCCCCGGTTCAGGCCGACGAACCCGCCGACAATGCCCGCTGGGTCAGTGACAGCCTGAATACCTATGTGCGCAGCGGCCCGACTGATGGCCACCGGATAGTAGGTACCTTGCGTTCTGGCCAGCAAGTCGACGTCATTACCCAGCAGGGTAGCTACACTCAGGTACGCCCTGAGTCTGGCAGCAGTGTATGGATCCTCACCAGCGACCTGCAGGATGTACCCGGTCAGGCTGAACGTATCCCGCAACTGGAGACTGAACTCACCGAGCTGAGCGCCGAGCTCAACGGCATCAATGAAAGCTGGGAGCTGCGCGTGCAGGGCATGCAGGAAACCCTGGATTCGCGCAAACAGTTGATTGAGGAACTGGAAGCCCAACGCCAGACCCTGAACAGTGAGCTTACTGAAGCCCAATCAGATCTGCGTAGCGCTCAGGCCCGCCTGGGTGATGAAAGCCAGGAAGCACTGCTGCGCTATATGGTCTATGGCGGCGGCATTGCCGGCATGGGCCTGCTGGTGGGGTTGATCCTGCCCGCCTTTACCCGCCGCAAAAAAAGCAGCAGTGACGTCTGGGTCTGACTGATCATGACGCCAGCGTGGCTGGCGTCACTCTATCGGCAAACAGCAATGCTAATATGGGCCTATCACCCATAGGTCGGAAACACTCCATGCCAGGTAACACCATCAATACCACCATCTACCCCAAGGGTAGTCTGGAAACCTTGTCGCAGCTGGAGGTACAGCAACTCAGCGAAGTCGGTTCCGGCAGTACTTACCGGCTGTTTCGCCAATGCGCTCTGGCCATCCTTAATACAGGGGTACAGATCGATAATGCCAAAACCATCCTCGAAGCCCATGCCGATTTTGATGTGCGCATCCACCAGCAGGACCGCGGTGTTTGCCTTGAACTGATTAACGCGCCGGCCGATGCTTTTGTCGATGGCGAAATGGTCGCCAGTACCCGGGAAATGCTGTTCAGCGCCCTGCGTGACATTGTCTATACCGATAGCGACGCCGGGCGTCCACGGACCATACCGGATAACTCGCAGGGTATTACCGAGTACGTCTTTCACCTGCTCCGTAATGCCCGCACCCTGCGCCCAGGCGTGGAACCCAATATGGTAGTGTGCTGGGGTGGCCATTCGATCAATCAAGCCGAATACAAGTACAGCAAGAAGGTTGGCCACGAGCTAGGCTTGCGCGGGCTGGATATATGCACCGGCTGCGGGCCGGGGGTCATGAAAGGGCCGATGAAGGGCGCAACTATCGCGCATGCCAAACAACGCATCAACGAGGGTCGTTACCTGGGCTTGAGTGAGCCGGGCATTATCGCCGCCGAAGCGCCCAACCCGATTGTGAATGAACTGGTGATCCTGCCGGATATCGAGAAACGCCTGGAGGCGTTTGTGCGTGTCGGCCACGGGATCATCATTTTTCCCGGCGGCGTCGGTACAGCCGAAGAGTTTCTCTACCTGCTGGGCATTCTCCTGCACCCGGACAACGCCAACCTGCCCTTCCCGGTTATCCTCACCGGGCCGGTTGGCGCAGCCGCCTACCTGGAGCAGCTACACGAGTTCATTGCTGCCACGCTGGGCGCTGAAGCCCAGGCCTGCTACCAGATGATTATTGACGATCCCAGTGCAGTGGCACGGGCAATGAATGAAGGCCTGCAAACAGTTAGAGAGTTCCGCCGCGAGCAGCGTGACGCCTTTCACTTCAATTGGCGGCTGAAAATCGCCAGTGAGTTCCAGCTGCCTTTCGACCCGACCCACGCCAATATGGCCGACCTGCAGATCAGCACCAGCCTGCCCAAGCATGAACTGGCAGCCAATCTGCGCCGGGCGTTTTCAGGCATTGTCACCGGTAACGTCAAGGATCGCGGCATTCGCCTGATCGAGAAGCATGGCCCCTACCAGATCCGTGGCGAGCACAGCATCATGGAGCCACTGGATGCGCTCTTGCAGGCCTTTGTCGCTCAACAGCGGATGAAGCTGCCGAGCGGCATGGCCTACGAACCCTGCTATCAGGTGGTCAGCTAGCCGGTCTCTGTGTAACGGGCCGGCTTACCACTCCAACTGGGCGCCGGTCTGATACTCGATGACCCGGGTTTCGAAGAAATTCTTTTCCTTGCGCATGGTCGCCTGCTCGTCGAGCCAGGGGGAGACGTTCCGGGCACCCGGGTACGGCTCGGGCATGCCAACAGTGCGCGCGCGGCGGTTGGCCACAAAACGGAACTGTTCGCTGTGATATTCAGCGGAGTAACCAAGAATCGGATCACGCAAAATATAATTGGCATAGGTGGTTTCGGCCGCTTCGGACTCTTCCCACATCTCGCTGACGGCTTTCGGGTCGAGGGTAAAGTTTTCCTCTTCCAGAATCTGATTGACCACTTTCAGGCCAAACGAGAAGTGCATGGCTTCGTCGCGCAGAATGTACTGTAACTGCTCGCCAGTACCCCGCATCAAGCCGCGCCGTTGCAAGGCAAAAATCGGGCTGAAACCGTTGTAGAACCAGCAGCCTTCAAACACTGCGGCGAAGAACAGGTACGACATGATGAACTCTTCGAGATCATCCCGGTTGCGCAGGTTCATGTTTGGGCGCATGGCGGCGTCCAGGCGGCGGTTGGCCAGCTGAATCTTGCCATTGATTTCCGGCACCACGCGGTAGCGGTTGTAGATTTCGCTTTGGTCGAGGTTCAGGGTCTCGATGCAGTGCTGGTAGGTCCAGGTATGCAGGGCTTCTTCATAGACCTGGCGAGCCTGGTAGATCTGCAGTTCGGGCGCGCTCATCTTTTCCATCACGGCCAGGCCAATATTGCGCATGGCAAGAATGTCCGAGGTGGTCAGGTAAGCCAGGACATTTTCGTAAACGTGCTTTTCCGCCGGGGTCAGGCGGTGATGGTAGTCGTGCACGTCCTGCGCCATATTGACGTCCAGTGGCGTCCAGTGGTTCTTGTTGGCATTCATGAAGTACTCCCAGGCCCAGGGATACTTGAAGGGTGCCAGCTGGTTGATGTCGGTATTACCGTTGATCACCCGCTTGTCATTGACATTGACGGGCGCTGGGCCGCTGGTAGTTGCTGCTTGTTTGGGTTCTTCATCCCAGTTGAGCATAAATAATCCTCGAAAATTATCTGAGCTCACTCCCCTCTCCCCTCGTGGGAGAGGGGTTGGGGGTGAGGGGGCGGGCGGAGAAAAGCACCCAACTTTACTTGAGCACGTCCCCCCTCTCCCTAACCCTCTCCCGCCAGGGGAGAGGGAACGTATGGAGCTTGATCCGCGTGAGCGCCTACCGTGCTACTGACACGCCTCACAATCCGGCTCATCAATCGAGCACACCTGCGGCTGTGGCGCCGCTACCGGGGCAGATTTTTCCGCTCCCGTGGCACCCAGCGAGCGCAGGTAGTAGGTGGTTTTCAGGCCGCGCTCCCACGCCAGCTGGTACAGCGCGTCCAGCTTTTTGCCGCTGGGTTCGGCCATATACAGGTTAAGGCTCTGCGCCTGATCCAGCCATTTCTGCCGGCGTGCTGCGGCTTCCACCAGCCAGCGGGCATCGATTTCAAAGGCGGTAGCGTAGCGCGCCTTGAGCGCTTCCGGCATGCGGTCAATCTGCTGCACGCTGCCATCAAAGAACTTGAGATCGTTGACCATGACCTTGTCCCAGAGATCGACTTCCTTGAGGTCACGCACCAGAGACGGGTTGACCACAGTGAACTCGCCGGACAGGTTGGATTTGACGAACAGGTTCTGATACGCCGGTTCAATGGACTGCGAGACGCCGACGATATTGGAAATAGTCGCGGTCGGTGCAATCGCCATCACATTGCTGTTGCGCATACCGTGACGAGCCACCAGTTCACGTACTGGCGCCCAATCCAGGCGGCTTTGCTGGTCGGTAACCAGCTCGCCGGGGCGGCGGTTTTCCTGCAGCAAACCAACCGAGTCGATCGGCAAGACGCCCTGCTGCCAGAGGGAACCTTCGTAACTGGCATAGGCCCCGCGTTCGGCAGCCAGTTGCGCCGAGGCGCGAATGGCGAAATAGCTCAGTTGCTCCATGCTGGTATCGGCAAACTCGACCGCTTCAGCACAGGCGTAGGGCAGGCCCAACTGGTACAGCGCATCCTGAAAGCCCATCAGGCCCAAGCCAACCGGGCGATGACGCAGATTGGAAGTGCGCGCCTGCGGCACGGCGTAGAAGTTGATGTCGATAACGTTATCCAGCATGCGTACGGCGGTATTTACGGTGCGCTCCAGGCGTTCGACATCCAGCTTGCCGTCGCGGATGTGCGCGGCCAGGTTGACTGAGCCGAGGTTGCACACGGCAATTTCTTCAGCGCTGGTATTCAAGGTAATTTCGGTGCACAAGTTGGAACTGTGAACCACACCGGTGTGCTGCTGCGGTGAACGCAGGTTGCACGGATCCTTGAAGGTGATCCAGGGGTGACCGGTTTCAAACAGCACGGTCAGCATCTTGCGCCACAACTGCTTGGCCGGAATCTGTTTGAACAGCTTGATCTTGCCTGCGGCTGCCTCGGCTTCGTAATGCTCGTAGCGAGTGCGGAAGGCGTTGCCGTAGAGGTCATGCAGGTCTGGCGCGTCGCTCGGCGAAAACAGGGTCCATACGTCGTCATCCCGCACCCGTTCCAGCAGCAGATCGGGCACCCAGTTGGCCGTGTTCATGTCATGCGTGCGGCGACGTTCGTCACCGGTGTTTTTGCGCAGCTCGAGGAACTCCTCGATATCCATGTGCCAACTTTCCAGATAGGCACACACGGCGCCCTTGCGCTTGCCACCCTGGTTCACGGCCACGGCGGTATCGTTAACCACTTTGAGGAAAGGTACGACACCCTGGCTCTGACCGTTGGTGCCTTTGATGTGCGACCCCAGGGCACGTACCGGGGTCCAGTCGTTACCCAGACCGCCGGCCCACTTCGACAGCAAGGCATTGTCCTTGATCGCGCCGTAAATACCTTCCAGGTCATCCTGTACGGTGGTCAGGTAGCAAGAAGACAACTGCGAATGACGCGTACCGCTGTTGAACAGGGTCGGCGTCGACGCCATGTAATCAAAGCTCGACAGCAGGTTATAAAACTCGACGGCCCGCGCATTCGGATCATCCTCACGCAGTGACAGGCCCATAGCCACCCGCATAAAGAACACCTGCGGCAGCTCCAGACGCGCCTCTTTCCAGTGCAGGAAATAGCGATCATACAGGGTCTGCAAGCCAAGGAAGCCAAACTGCAAGTCGCGCTCAGGCCGCAGCGCCTCGGCCAGACGCGGCAGATCAAAGCTGGACATGGCTTCATCAAGCAGCTCGTAGCCGATACCCAGATCGACAAAGGAAGACAATGCTTGGGGATAGAGCTCAGCCAGGCTCTGGTTCTGCGGCAAGCCGAGCGCCAGCGCAGCTTCCAGACGCAGCTGCTCGAGCAACAAGCGCGCCGTGACCTGGCTGTAATCCGGCTCCTGCTCAATGCGGCTGCGCGCGGTCATGATCAGCGCTTCCAACACCTCGGTTTCTTCAATACCGTCATACAGGTTACGCAGCGCATCCTCGAGCAGCGAGGCGCAATCAATGCCCTGCAGCCCGGTGGCGGCTTGCTCGACCTGGAGCTTCATCAACCCGAGGTCAAGTGGCGCCGAGCTGCCATCAGCCTTTTTCACCGTCAGATGCGGGTGCGCTTCCATCGGCGCATCTACTGCGCGCTTGCGCGACTGCTCTTCACGGTAAAGCACATAGGCGCGGGCTACTTTTTGCTCACCCGCGCGCATCAGGGCCAGTTCAACCTGGTCTTGGATATCTTCGATATGCACTTTGCCGCCCGCCTGCAAGCGTCGGCCAATCGCCTGGACGACCTGCTCGGTCACCTCGCGCACAGCCGTATTCAGCGCCACCGACCCTGCGGCCTGATCGCCCTGGACGGCAAGAAAGGCTTTGGTCACGGCGACACTGATTTTGGATGCATTGAACCCCACCAGGGTGCCATTGCGTTTGATCACTTGCAGGGTATGGGTTTCGGCTGCGGCAGAGGGTTGCTCGGCGGCGAGAGCGGAAGCAGACATGGTAATTTTTCCTGTATACGCGTTGATTTCCATTGCCTTCGCGTAAACAGGTGCGCACCCGGGCACGATCCGGCCGGGAGACTCACGCCTGCTCACCTTGAATCGCGAAGGTGCAGTTCAGAAGCCGTAGCTCCTCCTCCTGGCAGGTCTTCGGACTCAGGGGCGTGAATCAATGATTCGGCCTTGTGTGGCGACTTCCCGGCATCAGCCAGTGTCAACCTGCCACACTTGTTCCCCTATACCGCTGCGCGTCAGTTCCGGATTCTAACCGGATTCCCTCTACCACCTGATCAGCGATTGATCACTATATGTGGTAGATAACCAAGATTGAAATCACTATATACAGATAAAACGTCAGATACAAGCCACCAAGGGCCCGTCATATGCAAAGTTTTTCTTGCCCGCAAACAGGGCGCTCTTCAGCCCGCGCGACGCATCAGCCAGCCGCCCATCAGCAACAGGCCAATGATCGGAGCCAGCACGGCAATCAAGGGTGAAAAGCCGAATACCAGGCTGGACGGCCCCAGCAGGTCCTGCAGTATCTGGAAGCTGAAGCCGACCAGCACACCGGTAAATACCCGCTGACCCAAAGTGACCGAACGCAAGGGCCCGAAGATGAATGATATGGCGACAAACACCAGTGCGATGGTAGCTAACGGTTGGAACAGCTTCTTCCAGAAAGCCAGCCAGTACAGGCTGTTATTCAGCCCCTGCTCGGCCAGATACTGCTGATATTCCCAGAGACCACTCATCGGCAGTACATCCGGATCCAGCATGACGACACGCAACAGCTCCGGCGTGAGTTCCAGGCCCCAGGTCTGCTCAGAGGCACTGGCGGTTTCGGTGCGCCCATCGGGCTGGAACAGGGTGCTGTCGACATCTTCCACCCGCCAGCCGTCCGTTTGTACGGTCGCACGGCGGGCAAAACTGGTCTCGAGCAAATCACGCTGATCATTGAAACGGTAACGGGTTACCCCATGTAATACGCCGTTGGGTTGCACCGCATTGATGTGGATAAAGTCGTCACCCTCGCGGTGCCACAACCCGCGCGAGGAGCTCACCGCCTCGCCACTGCTTTGCGCTACGGCGCGGCGGCTTTCGGCGAGGTTTTCGCTAGCGGGGGCGACATACTCGCCGATCAGCACGCCAGCCAACATCAATACCAACAGCGGTTTCATCACAGCAGCGATAATCCGCGCCAACGAGACGCCGGCAGCACGCATTACGGTCAACTCGGAATTACTCGCCAGCGTGCCCAAACCAACCAGGCAACCGATCAGGGCAGCCAAGGGCAGCATGTCGTAGAAACGCCGGGGAGCAGTGAGAAACACATAACCCAGTGCCTGCATGACACCGTAACTGCCCTGCAGGTCGTCCAGCTCATTGATAAAGGCAAAGAGCACATCCAGCCCAAGAATGATCAGCGCCACCACCAGGATACTGAACAGCACGGCACTGCCGATATAGCGATCAAGCCGGCGCATGGCTGACCTCCTCCCGGGCACGGGGCACCCAAAGGGCGTTGCGATTGAGCACCAGCCCAACGCTAAAGAACAGCACATGCACCCACCACAAGCCAATCCAGGCCGGGGTGCGACCCTCCTCCATCCAGCTGCGCGCGGTAATCAGCAGCGCCAGGTAGCTCATATACAACAAAATAGCCGGCAGCAGCTTGAGATAACGGCCCTGACGCGGATTGACCCTTGCCAGCGGCACGGCAAAGAAGGCGACGATAGGTACCAACAAGGGAATCGCGATACGCCACTGCAACTCGGCCTGCAACCGGACATCACCACTACCGAACAAACTCAAGGTCGGCAGAGCTTCGCGGTCAGTGACTTCAGTAACGATTTCCGGACGCGGCAGCAGAACACCGTAGCTCTGATAACCAATGGTACGGAAATCAGCGGCACCCGGGCGGCCGTCATAGCGGTAGCCATCGAACAGCACCAGATAACGACTACCATCCGGATTCATTTGCTGCCGGCCGGACTCAGCGACCAATACCCCAATGCGCGCATCTGCTCCCGTGCCCTGGCGCTCGGCAATAAATACATCGCGCAGCTCGGTACGGTCATCACTGAGCCCGCCAGCATAGGTAACCCTCTGGGCAGATCTACCGATCGACTGAAAGCGGCCAGCGGCCAGGGTATCGAACTCGGTCAAGGCATCCTGTTCGTTAAACACTTGCTGGGTTTTCAGCACCCCGGCCGGTGCCAACACGAAACTGAGTGCGCCAACACACAGCATGACCAGTACGGCTGCACCTTGGGTGTAGAGCAGGATTTTACGCTCACTGATGCCGGTAGCTGACAGTACTGTCATTTCACTGTCCAGATGCATACGCCCATAGGCCAGCAAGATGCCGATAAACATACCCAGCGGCAGGATCAGCACCAGAAAGTCAGGCAGTCGATAACCCATGATCAGAAACAGGATGCCGGCATCGAGTTGGCCAGCTGCTGCCTGGGCCAGATACTTGATAAAGCGCCCACTCATGATAATCAGCAGCAGGATCCCACTGACAGCGAGCAGGGTTTGCAGGATTTCGCGGTTCAGGTAGCGAAAAACAATCACGATCGGATCCTTGGCTCAAGCGGTGGTAATAGGCCAGAATGCTGACATGACCGGAGAGACCACCGCTGCTGGAAAGGTTTTTCTACAGATTTTGTCGATAGCAGCGCCCCACTTGCAACGCTATGGGGCGTATTATCGGTCAAACCATTCGTTTTGTCTCGGGGAGCACCATGGAGTTCAACGTCAAGCACGGTAAACTGGAAACAATCAAGACTGGCTGCCTGGTCGTAGCCATTCATGACAGCCGCCAACTCAACGGCCCGGCGGCGGAACTGGATCAAGCCTGCAATGGCCAAATCAGTACTGCCATCAAGCATGGTGACATCAGCGGCAAATCCGGACAAACCCTGATGCTGTTCGGCCTGCCGGGCATCAGTGCGCAGCGCGTGCTGCTGATTGGTGCCGGCAAGGCCGATGAGCTGAATGAACGCGGCCTGCGCAAACTGGTGCAGAAAACCATTAGCACGCTGAAAGATCGCGGCTCCAGTGACGCCGTGCTGACCTTGAGCGCCCTGAACGTCAGCGGCCGCGATGCCTATGCCAGCTCACGCCTGATCATAGAAACCATCGCCGCCGAGCTCTATCAGTTTGATCAGTTCAAGAGCAAGAAGGCCGACAAGCCGAAGCTGAAAAAATGCTTCCTGTGGGCGGAAGACAAGGCCGACACCCAGCCGCTGCAAATGGCCGTTGAGCACGGCCAGGCTATTGCCGCCGGTATGGACCTGACTCGCACCCTGGGCAACCTGCCCGGTAACGTCTGCACCCCCACCTACCTGGCGAAAGAAGCCAAGGCGATGGGCAAAGAGCATAAGGAACTCGAGATCGAGATCCTGGAAGAGAAGGATATGAAGGCACTGGGTATGGGCTCACTGCTGTCCGTCTCCCATGGCAGCGCCGAGCCGGCCAAGCTGATTCGCTTCAGTTACAACGGCGGCAAAGCCAAACAGCAGCCACACGTCCTGATTGGCAAAGGGATTACCTTTGATACCGGCGGCATCAGCCTTAAGCCACCGGCCAATATGGATGAAATGAAGTACGACATGTGCGGCGCGGCGACCGTATTCGGGGTTATGAAGGCAGTAGTCAGCCTCAAGCTGCCGATCAATCTGGTGGTTCTGGTTGCTGCCGCCGAAAACATGCCCAGTGGCACTGCGACCAAACCCGGTGACATTGTCACCAGCATGTCCGGCCAGACTATCGAAGTACTCAATACCGATGCCGAAGGCCGCTTGGTATTGTGTGATGCCCTGACCTATGCCGAACGCTTCAAACCAGCCAGTGTTGTGGATATCGCTACCCTGACCGGTGCCTGCCTGGTTGCCCTGGGCAGCCATACGTCAGGCCTGCTGGGTAACAACGAAGCGCTGATTCAGCAATTGCTGAAAGCTGGTGTTCAGGCCAACGATCGTGCCTGGCAGTTGCCACTGTATGACGAGTACCAGGAACAACTGGACAGCCCCTTCGCTGACATCGCCAATATTGGCGGGCCCAAGGCTGGCACCATCACCGCCGCTTGCTTCCTCTCGCGTTTCGCCAAAGCTTACCCCTGGGCGCACCTGGATATCGCCGGTACCGCCTGGACCAGTGGTGGCAAGGACAAAGGGGCCACCGGTCGCCCGGTACCTTTGCTGGTGCAATACCTGCTTGATCAAGTGGACGCTTGATCAAGCAGCGGCAAGCTATAAGCAGCCCGCGCGAAGTGCTGTATTGTAGTTCCTGCTTGTAGCTTGCCGCTTATCGCTTGGAGCTTTTTCGTGACGCGTATTGATTTCTACCTGCTATCCAGTGCCGCTCCTGCGGTCCGCCTGGATTATGCCTGTCGTCTGGCTTACAAAGCCTGGACCAAGGGGCATCAGGTGTACCTGCATTGCAGTGATGACGATCAAGTGATGGCTGTGGATGAGCAGCTCTGGCGTTTTCGCCCCGATGCCTTTCTGCCGCATGGCAGCGACGCACAGGATGCGCGTAATCCGGTAATCTGCAGTTGCGCTGACGATCCAGGCCCACAGCATGATTTGCTGATCAACCTGAGTGACCAGCAGCCGGCATTTTTCAGCCGCTTTCGTCGTCTGGCGGAAATCGTCATCGAGCATGATCCGGTTCGCCTGCCAGCGCGGGAACGTTTTCGCTTTTACCGCGATAAGGGCTATGCTTTGCAGACTCACCCGATCCAGACGGTGGAATGAATCATGGCAGAGCGCGATCGTTCAGCACCCTCTAAACTGCTGCAAGACCTCGAGTCCATCCGCAATTTGCTGGATGAGGACCCGCACGCCGACGTGCCACCGCCGAACACCACCCCCTATGCACCACTGACGCCCAGAACTCCAGACTCAGTATCTGAAGCCCAACTGGACATCCCACTACTGCAAGATATTGTCGATGAGCACCCTGCTCCGGCGCCTGGCGCCGACGGCAAACCGCACAACCCCTTCCTGCCCTACGACTCACTGGCCAAGCTGGCCGCCGAACGGCAGCAACTGGATCGCTTGCTCGGTCCGCAACTGGAAAGCCTCGCCAGCAAAACCGATGCCGAGCAACTGCGGCTGCACAACCGACTGCACACCGAAGCCCAGTTGATCATGCAAGACCTGCTCAACGAGATGCTGCCCAGCCTCGAAGAAGAGCTGCAACGTCGGTTGAAAAAACGTCTGGAACAGGTCATTCGCGAACACCTGCAACAAAGCCGCTGAGACAGCGGGTGCCGGCGGGCCTTCAGCCCGTTATAATGGCCGTTTTTCTGCGATAATCGTCGCCCGGCATTTGCCGCCCGATCAACCGGACAGCCAGAGCACCCATGGACAAGACCTATCAGCCCCACGCGATTGAAACTTCCTGGTACCAGAACTGGGAGCAGAACAACTATTTTGCTCCCCAGGGTTCTGGCGCGTCCTACACCATTGCCCTGCCGCCCCCCAATGTGACCGGCAGCCTGCACATGGGCCATGGTTTCAATAACGCCATCATGGACGCGCTGATCCGCTTTCGCCGTATGCAGGGCCGCAATACACTGTGGCAGCCAGGTACCGACCACGCCGGTATCGCCACCCAGATGGTGGTCGAGCGTCAGCTGGGTGCTCAAGGTGTCAGCCGCCATGATCTGGGCCGCGACAAGTTTCTGGAGAAAGTCTGGGAATGGAAGGAAGAGTCCGGCGGCACCATCACCCGGCAGATCCGCCGTCTGGGCAGCTCAGTAGACTGGAGCCGCGAACGCTTCACCATGGATGACGGCCTCTCCGAAGCGGTCAAAGAAGCCTTTGTCCGCTTGCATGAAGACGGCCTGATCTACCGTGGCAAGCGCCTGGTCAACTGGGATCCCAAGCTGCACACGGCGATTTCCGACCTGGAAGTGGAAAATCACGACGAGACAGGTTCGCTGTGGAACCTGCGCTACCCCCTGGCTGACGGCGCAACAACCGCCGAGGGCAAGAATTACCTGGTCGTGGCCACCACCCGCCCGGAAACCATGCTGGGTGACAGCGCCGTGGCGGTAAATCCGCAAGACGAGCGCTATCAAGCGCTGATTGGCAAGTTCGTCGAACTGCCGCTGGTGGGGCGCCGCATCCCGATCGTCGGTGATGACTACTGTGATCCGGAGTTCGGTACTGGTTGCGTGAAGATCACCCCCGCCCATGATTTCAATGACTATGAGGTCGGCAAGCGCCATGCCCTGCCCTTGATCAATGTTCTCGACCAGAATGCCGCCGTACTGACCAGCGCCCAGGTCTTCCATATCGATGGCAGCGTCGACAGTGACTATGATGCCAACCTGCCGGCCGCCTATGCAGGCCTTGACCGCTTTGAGGCGCGCAAACAGATCGTTGCCGACTTTGACGCCGCTGGCCTGCTGGAAAAAATCGAGCCACATGCGCTCAAGGTGCCCAAGGGCGATCGTTCCGGTGTGGTGATCGAGCCCTGGCTGACCGACCAGTGGTACGTATCGACCAAGCCGCTGGCCGAACAGGCGATTGCCGCGGTGGAAGATGGCCGCATCCAGTTCGTGCCCAAGCAGTACGAAAACATGTACTTCTCCTGGATGCGTGACATCCAGGACTGGTGTATCTCACGCCAGCTGTGGTGGGGGCATCGTATACCAGCCTGGTATGACGAAGCCGGCAACGTCTATGTCGGCCGCGACGAAGCGGAAGTACGCGCCAAGCATAATCTTGGTGACGCGCCGCTGCACCAGGATGACGACGTACTGGATACCTGGTTCAGCTCCGGCCTGTGGACCTTCTCTACCCTCGGCTGGCCGGAACAAACCGAGGCGCTGAAGACGTTCCACCCGACCGATGTACTGGTCACTGGCTTTGACATCATCTTCTTCTGGGTCGCGCGCATGATCATGCTGACCATGCACCTGATGAAGCATGATGACGGCACCGCGCAGGTCCCCTTCAAGACAGTCTATGTGCATGGTCTGGTGCGCGATGGTCAGGGGCAGAAGATGTCCAAGTCCAAGGGCAACGTGATTGATCCGCTGGACATCATTGATGGCATTGATCTGGAAGCGCTGGTGACCAAGCGCACCAGCGGCATGATGCAGCCAAAGCTGGCCGAGAAGATCGAAAAGCAGACCCGCGCGGAATTCCCGGACGGCATTGCCGCCTACGGCACCGACGCCCTGCGCTTCACCAACTGCTCGCTGGCCTCCACTGGCCGCGACATCAAGTTCGACATGGGCCGTGTCGAGGGTTACCGCAACTTCTGCAACAAGCTGTGGAACGCTGCCAACTTCGTGACCGAGAATACCGACGTTTTCGATACCGGCGTCAATGGCGAGCCAGTGGAACTCTCCGCAGTCGACCGCTGGATCATCTCCGCGCTGCAGCGTACCGAGCAGGAAGTGACTCGCCAGTTGGAGGCCTTCCGCTTCGATCTGGCCACCCAGGCGCTGTACGAGTTCGTCTGGGACGAGTACTGCGCCTGGTATCTGGAACTGGTCAAGCCGGTGCTCTGGGATGAAAACGCGCCCATCGAGCGCCAACGCGGCACCCGCCGCACCCTGGTGCGCGTACTGGAAACCATCCTGCGCCTGGCGCATCCCTTCATGCCCTTCATCACCGAGGAAGTCTGGCAGCGCATCAAGGCCCAGGCTGGCAAGCAGGGCGATACCATCATGCTCCAGCCCTGGCCAGTGGCCAATGAAGAGCGCATCGACCCGGCCGCCGAGGCGGACATCGAATGGGTCAAGGCGCTGATGCTGGGTGTGCGGCAGATTCGCGGCGAAATGAAGATTTCCATGGCCAAGCGCATCGACATCATTGTCGACAACGCCAAGGCCGAGGATCTGCGCCGATTGACCGACTTCGAGCCGCTGCTGGCCAAGCTGGCCAAGCTGGATTCGGTCAGGGTACTTGAGGCCGGGGAAGAAGCGCCGTTGTCATCCACCGCGCTGGTCGGCGAGATGGAAGTGCTGGTACCCATGGCCGGGCTGATCGACAAGGATGCCGAACTCGCCCGCCTGGACAAGGAGATCCAGCGGCTTGAGGGCGAAGTCAAACGCATCGGCGGCAAGCTGGGCAACGCAGGCTTCGTCGACAAGGCACCGCCTGCGGTGATCGACAAGGAAAAGGCCAAGCTGGCCGAGGCCGAACAGGCCCTGGCGCAGTTCAGTGAGCAGCGCGCGCACATCGCCAGCCTCTGATGTACCTAACGACGCCATGACGAGCGAACTGATGGTGGTACTCGGCCTGCTGGCTACCAGCATGGTCCTGTTCATCATCGGCAAGCCGCGCATGGACGTGGTTGCCCTGCTGGTCATAGTCGCGCTTCCCCTTACCGGCATTCTTAGCGTCGACGAGGCTCTCGCCGGTTTCAGCGATCCCGCGGTCATCCTGATCGCAGCGCTCTTCGTCATCGGCGACGGGCTGGTGCGCACCGGCGTGGCCTACAAGCTGGGGGACTGGCTGGTACACCATGCCGGTAACAGTGAAACCCGCCTGATTGTCCTGCTGATGGTGTCGGTCGCAGGGCTCGGCTCGGTCATGAGTTCCACCGGAGTGGTCGCCATTTTCATTCCCATCACCTTGAGCGTGGCAGTACGCATGGGCACCCCGCCTTCGCGCCTGATGATGCCCCTGAGTTTCGCCGGTCTGATCAGTGGCATGCTCAGTCTGGTTGCCACGCCACCCAACATGGTTGTGCATAGCGAGCTGATGCGTAACGGGCTGGAGGGTTTTACCTTCTTCAGCTTTACCCCCATCGGACTGGTCGTGCTGCTGACGGGGGTGATTTACATGCTCTTTGCCCGGCGCTGGCTGGCCAAGCCTGGCTCCGGCCAGGGAACTCAAACTCCGCGCCTGACACTGGCCGATCTGGCCAACCTCTACCGATTATCCGAACGTGAGCGCCGTCTCAAAATTCGAGCCGATTCGCCCCTTGCCAACCGGCCACTGAACGAACTCGAGCTGCGCACCGAATACGGCATCAATGTGATAGCCGTCGAGCGCCAGCGCAAGTTTCGCAACCTGCTGCAGATCGCCACGGGCAATACCCTGCTGGAACCCGGGGATATTCTGCTGGTGGATCTTGCCAGTCCGGCGATCGCACTGCTGGGTGCCTACCAGGAAAGCGGTGTCGACCCGGTTCAGCTGGAGTCTTCCTACTACAGTGCTCACTCCCACCAGCTCGGTTTGGCTGAAGTGGCTCTGCCTCCGGATTCGCAACTGCCCGGACGGACCATTCAGGAACTGGGATTTCGCAGCCAGCACAAACTCAACGTAGTGGGTCTGCGCCGACACGGCGAAGCACTGGCGGGTCTGCTGGT
>REBY01000077.1 GCA_007692485.1 Pseudomonadaceae bacterium
TCGATGCACATGGACGTGCATCGACGAGCCCCAGGGACGGCTCGTAGCGTGTCTGCGACAGGTGGCTGGCAATACCGCTCTGCACGCAAAAAAGTATCTACCCCCCGCGTGCAATTATTCCCTGAACTGCACCTAATTAACGCTGACAACTAGAACAGTAAACACTCGACCGTTGACCCAACCGGCACTCTGACAGGGTGCGCCCGCAGACCTTGCACAACTCGCCACCACGGCCGTAAACAAACAACTCCTGTTTGAAGTAGCCCGGCTGCCCGTCGCCACCCGTGAAATCGCGCAAGGTCGTACCGCCACGCTCAATCGCATAAGCCAGGATGCGCTTGATCTCCAGCGCCAACTGCACATAACGCGCCTTACTGATGCGCCCCGCCTCACGCCGCGGGTCAATCCCGGCCGCAAACAACGCCTCGCTGGCGTAAATATTCCCAACCCCGACCACCACCGCGTTATCCATGATGAACGGTTTTACCGCTGAGCGTTTGCCACGTGAACGCGCAAATAACAGCTCACCATCAAAGGCATCACTCAAGGGTTCCGGCCCCAGCCGGGCCAGCAGCGGGTGCGCCAACGGATCGGTACTCCACAGCATGGCGCCAAAGCGGCGCGGATCGGTATAACGCAGCGCCAGCCCGGAATCCAGCTCGATATCCACATGCTCGTGCTTGGCCGCCGGCGTCCCCACCGGTACCAGGCGCATATTGCCGGACATGCCCAGGTGCCCGATCAGCACGCCGCCCCCAATATGCATCAGCAAATACTTGGCCCGCCGCTCAATACGGGTAAACACCTGGTCCTCAATCTGAATCGCCAGATCGTCCGGAATCGGCCAGCGCAAGCGCCGGTCGCGCACAATCAAGCGCATCACCCGCTTGCCTTCCAGGTGCGGCGCGATACCTCGGCGGGTCGTTTCTACTTCAGGTAATTCAGGCATGCAGCGCTTCGCTCTCTGGCATACAAGGGGGCGGTAATCCGGCAGGCGCCATGGTAGCAAGAGAACAAAAAAGGGGCAGCAACTCACGCTGCTACCCCCGGGCTTTTATGTAACTGTCAACGCACCGGCTCAACAATCGGAAAGTCATGTGGCGGCTCTTCCAGCATTTGCAGCAAGCCGAAGAAGGCATTCGGATCACCCTCAAGCGTGATCTGACCGCCCTGCACCGCTTCCGGGAATGTTGTTTTCGCCAGCAGAATCTGATCCAGGGTGTCGCGCGTCATGCTTACGCTAACGTGCGGCTGCTCGGCCAGGGAGCCCGCCCGATGGGTCAGGGTCGAGTTTTCCAGGTTCAGCCGGAAATCTTCCTCAATGTCGGTCAATGACCAATTGATCACGATGTGCTTGCCGTCGGCTTTTTCCGGGACCAGACGCACCGCCAACAGGTCAAAAAACATACCCGCTTCCAGCGCTTGCAGCATATCCGGCTGCAGACCGCCACGCGGCAACTCACCCACGCCATCGCGCAACTCCTGGGCACCGGTCAGATAAGCACCGCGCCAGGTACCCGCTTCCGCCTGATAACCCAACTGCTCCAAAGCATCAGCCGCCAGCTCACGTGCCGCTTGATTATCCGGCTCGGCAAACACCGCCTGATTCATTACCCAGGCCACCCAGCGGTAGTCACCTTGCGCAAAGTCTTCACGGGCGCGTTCGATTACCTGCTCAATACCGCCCATATAGGCAATGGTGCGCGCAGCATTGTCTCGCGGTGGTAAGGGGTCAAGATTGGCCGGATTGGCATCGTACCAACCCATATAACGTTGATAGACGCCGCGGGCATTGTGCTTGAGCGTGCCGTAATAGCCGCGCGAAAACCATTCCTGGTCCAGGCTGGCTGGCAGGCTCAGGTTCTCGGCAATATCACCTGACAGCTCACCGCGATTCATCCGGCGCACCACCTGATCGTGGATGAACTTGTACAGATCGCGTTGCTTGGCCAGAAAATGCTTGGCCTCTTCACGCTCCCAGATCGGCCAATGGTGCTGCGCAACCAGAATATCCGTGCGATCCCCGAAGCGCTCCAGCACCTTGTCGATATAATGCGACCAGGCACTGGCATCGCGGATTGCCGCACCTCGGATGGTGTAGATATTGTGCAGGTGCTGACTGGTGATCTCCGCCGTATTCAGCACATTGAACTGCGGGAAGAACATCATCATTTCCGACTCGGCTTCAGTGCCGTGGGCCATCTGGAACTCAATGGTGATGCCGTCAATGTCCAGGGTCGCGTTATCCGGCACGGTATGTGTCGGGGCAATCAGCGAAAGAGGGCCACTAGCCAGCGCCTTGCCCAGCCCGGTATCCACATGCCCCCGCTCACCTGGCGGCAGGCTGCTGCCAAACTGGTAAATCGCCCGGCGCGCCATGGCATTACCGGCAATCACATTTTCTGCCACGGCATGCTCCATAAAACCGTATGGCGCATAGATTTTCACCTTACCGGCGCGCACGTCCTCCTCACTGGTGACCCCTTTCACCCCACCAAAGTGGTCAACGTGATTATGCGTATACATCACCGCCACCACCGGCTTTTCCGGGCGGTGCTGGTAATACAGCTCAAGCCCGGCCTTGGCCGTCGCCGGGGTCAACAATGGATCAATAATGATCAGTCCGGTCTCGCCCTCGATAATGGTCATATTGGCCAGATCCATACCGCGAATCTGGTACATGCCTTCCACTACTTCGAACAAACCGTGAATGGCGTTCAGACGCGCCTGGCGCCACAAACTTGGATTGACTGTTTCTGGTGCCGTTTCGCTTTGCAGAAAAGTATAAGGTGCCATATTCCAGGCCGTATGCCCGCTGTCATCGACCACCAGACCATCAGGCAGCGCACCCATAAAACCGCGATGGGCAGCATCAAAGGCCCGGGTATCGGCAAAAGGGAGTTGTTCAAGTACCGCAGCATTTGCCGCAGCCGTCGCCGGTTCAGCCGCTTTCGGACCTGCCAGAACGGCCCCGGCGAGAGCCAGCCCGAACAGGCCTGCGCCCATCCGGCAGTAAAGGGAGTTTTGCATTGTTATTGTTCCTGACGTTATTAAACGCAATCAGCCTGGCGCGTGGCAAAGCTGCTGATCAGGTAAAACGTGACAATTCGGTAGGTAGCGACGTTGGCAGAAACAAGGGGGTAGCTGACACCGCATGGAACTCACGTTGACCGGTATTGAGTATGCCGGCTGGCCAGCAAAGAGAACGTGGCCGAAGAGGCCGAAAGAATGGTTTTGGCGGACAGTCAGGTCACTGCGCGTGTTTCACTGTTTAATTACTCTGAAGGATTAGGAGCGAGGGTATTGCCTTGGCCCTATCCGGGACCGTCTGTGGAAGGGAAGCCACAGACGAGCTACATGGACGTACTCGCCGCGTGTCCCGGATAGGGCCAAGGCAATACCCGAAACAAACTGGCTATAAGCACCCTACCCCTAGACAAACTTGCCGCTAAAGCATTACCCATACAACCAATAAGTAAACAGAAGCAGAAGCAACAGCAAGGGCATCACGCTCAACACAAAACGCCCGTTCCAACCAAAGGCCACCTGCATCGGCGGCACACCGCTGTAGCGAGACAGAATCAACGTTGATGGGCCGAAGGGTGAGAAAATCATCGCCAGTGAGAAGCCACACATCAACCCCACCGCCGGCGTCAGAATCGGCACACCCAACACATTCAACTGCGCCAGCAAGCCCGCAATCAACGACAATGACACAATCGGCGCCACCCCGATAACCGCCAGGGTAATCGTACTGAACAGACTGGCAATCGCCAGCAGCACATTGTATTTCGGCTCCTGCGCCAGCCAGGCCGCCAACTGCTCCAATGGCGCCACCGCACCCAGAACACCGCCCAGCAGCGCCGCACAACCAAAGATAAACATCTCATTGTGCATGCTCATCATATTCTCACCGACCTGACGCACCGCCAGCGCCGGCGAGCGGTCACGCCAGAGCAGATAGCCAATCACCCCCACCGGCACCAACACCATCGCCGACTGCGACGCCGACAAGCCGGAAAAAGTCGCCAACACCCCGATCGCCAGCAAACCCAGCAGACTGCCCAGCAACAGGGAAATCATGCCGTCAGCCTTGGTCGCATCGCCGATGCTGTCACGCAGTGCGATCAAACCTTGGGTTTCGCGGTACCAGCCAACGCCGATCATCATGACCGCCGCCACAATGCCGAACGGCACCATGATGCTCCAGGAGAGTTCTGGCATCTCACGGGTAATAATCGCGATAGTGACACTGGTCGGCGCCAGCAGCGGGACCAGCGCAAAGCCACGCAAGGTTGTTACCATCACACTGCGCAGCCCCGCAATACGGTCCGCCTCGGACAGCGAATAACGCTTCAGGTGCTCCACCAGGGTGCCGCAGAGCAAATTCATCATGCCGAAATTAAGGATCGAACCAATACTGCCGGCCGTCAGCACATAGCGCGGATAGAGCACCACGCTGGGGCCGGTTAGCAGCGCCTTGTGCAAATCCCGCAGTTGCGGCAAGCGCATCGCCAGCAACTGCATCAACCCCAGGGCACCGAGAAATGACGTATAAAACGCTGCCGAACTGGCCAGCCGGGGCCATAGTTCAGGCGTGGTACGCGGGCTGAAAATCGCTGCAACCAAAATGGCCAGCGTAATAATGCCCAACCAACGCGGATACGGATTGAGGCGCGAAAAATGCAGCAGAAAATAGACCACAAAAACCGCTGCCGCCGTCCAGCTCAGCGGCGGCAAGCGCAGCAATAATGCCAGCAGCTCGAGAGCAACCCCGAGCGGCAGCAGCGCAACTTTCACGCCGACAACCTCATGGCAGGTCCTTGCGGAAGGCACCCTTCTTGAACACACCCTCACCAAAGCCAAGCAGCTTGCCGTGCTCATCGAGCAAATCACAGCTGGCCATGAATATTTTGTGCCCGTTGTTACGGCAGGTCGCCACCGCGCGAACCCGCGTGCCGGCACCAGCCACAGCGGTGAAGTTCACATTCATCGACAGCGTAATCGCCACGCGGCGCTCGTCGGCCTTTTCCGCCCAGGTGCCGCACAAACCCATGGCGATATCCAGCAAGGTTGCCGTCACCCCACCGTGCAGATTGCTCGCATTGTTCAGATGCTTTGGCGCGAGTGTAAGCCCGACTACAGCACGGTTCTCACTGTATTCCTCGAGCTCGCAACCGATGTCCTGGAAAAACCCGGTCACACTGCGCGCTACCGCCTGACGTTCTGCTTGATCCACGCTGTTACTCCACCGTTATAAAAGATGACTAGACTGACAGTTTGCGTTGGACAGGCCTTGTCCGGGTACCTGCGTTCCACTGATGAACCAGCCCTGAGACATAACTTCAGCAGGCGAAGGCATTGTGCGCAAGTCGGCCAAATAGGCAAGGCTCGAACTTGCACTGATACAGCGCAGGATTTAATCTCGCACACTTAAACGAAATATTATTCCGCTATGCGAAACAAATAGGGTAAACGAGGAGGCAATGCATGTTCAACCGGATTGGCGTAATTGGCGCTGGGGCCATGGGCCGAGGAATCGCCCAACTGTTCGCCACCAGCGGCCAGCAAGTGCAGCTCTACGACACCCGTAGCGAAGCCATTGACGAGGCGCTGGCCTTCAATCGCAAGCTGCTGGAGCGCTCAGTCGCCAAAGGCAAGCTGAGCCAGGATGAACTGGACGCCATCATGGCGCGCATGCAACCCGCCCATGACCTGAAAGACTTCAAGGACTGCGATCTGGTGATCGAGGCCATCGTCGAAATCCTCGACGTGAAGCAGAAAGTCTTCGACGAACTGGAAGGCATCGTACGCACAGACTGCGTGCTGGCCACCAACACCTCCTCCCTGTCCGTTACCCGCATTGCTGCCGGCTGCCAACACCCGGAACGGGTTGCTGGCTTCCACTTTTTCAACCCGGTACCACTGATGAAAATCGTTGAAGTGGTGCGCGGCGCACGGACTGACGAGCGCTATATCCAGGGCCTGGTTGAACTGGCCGACAAGGCCGGCCACTTCCCGGCGATTACCCCGGACACCCCCGGCTTCCTGGTCAATCATGCCGGCCGCGCCTTCGGTACCGAAGCCCTGCGCATGCTGAGTGAAGGGGTTGCCACGCCGCAACAGATCGACCGTATTCTGCGCGATGGCCCAGGCTTTCGCATGGGCCCGTTCGAGCTGTTCGACCTCACCGGCCTAGATGTTTCCCATGCGGTCATGGAGTCCGTCTACGAGCAGTTCTACCAGGACCCCCGCTACACGCCTTCTTTTATCGCGGCGCAGCGGGTCGCCGCGGGCCTGCTGGGTCGCAAGACCGGTCAGGGTTTTTACCGTTATGAGGACGGGCAAAAAGTCGAAGCCCCGGAGCCGGTGGTCGACACCCTGCTGATCACCCGTCCGTTCTGGCTCGATAGCCATGATGCTGCCGTACGCAGCGATGTGCATGCCGTGCTGGCCGCCGCTGGCGCGACCCTGGAAACCGGTAACCTACCCAGTGACGAGGCTATCTGCCTGGTTACCCCGCGCGGTGAAGACTGCACCAGCGCACTGGTGCATCAAGGCCTGGATGCCAGCCGCACGCTGGCACTGGATACCTTTGCTACCTGGGAAAAGCGTCGCACGCTGATGCGCAACCCCGCGACCCACCCCGAAGTCGCCGCGCAGGCCCGTCAGGCCCTGGGCGCTGACGGGGTGCCGGTAGAACTGATTAATGATTCGCCTGGCTTTGTTATCCAGCGGCTGATCGCCAGTGTGATCAACCTCGGCTGTGAAATCGCCCAGAAAGGCATTGCCACCCCGGAAACGCTTGATCGCGCCCTGCAATTGGCGCTCGGCTACCCGAAAGGCCCGCTGGCCTTTGGTGAGCATTACGGCAAGCAGGCCGTGCTGGAGGTTCTCAACAATATGCAGGCGGTGTATGGCGAGCCGCGCTACCGCCCCAGCCCATGGCTGCGCCGTCGAGTACAACTCGACCTGCCACTGACCACCCCGGATTCTCAGGAGTAATCAATAATGACTGCCTATATTTATGATGGTTTGCGTTCCCCCTTCGGTCGCCACGCCGGTGCACTCGCCAGTGTGCGTCCGGACGACCTGCTGGCTGACGTGATGCGCGCGCTGGTCGCCCGCAACCCCTTTGCCGGCGAAGACTATGAAGATGTCGTCATCGGCAACACCAACCAGGCGGGTGAAGATGCGCGCAACGTTGCCCGCCACGCCGGGCTGTTGGCGGGTTTGCCGCCGGAAGTTGCGGGGCTCACCGTCAACCGCTTGTGCGGTTCCGGTCTGGCAGCAATTCTGGACGCCTCACGCGCGGTAAAGAGCGGTGAAGGCGAGCTCTTTGTCGCCGGTGGTGTCGAAAGTATGAGCCGCGCGCCCTTCGTTATTGCCAAAAGCGAAAGCCCCTATTCACGCGACTTCCGCGCCTTTGACAGCACCATCGGCGCACGCTTCCCCAACCCCAAGGTGGAAAAGGCCTTTGGCGACGACACCATGCCGCAAACCGCGGACAACGTAGCCGCGGAACTGGGTATCGGCCGCGAAGAAGCCGATACTTACGCCGCACGCAGCCAGGCGCTGTACGAAAAAGCCCGCAGTGAGGGTTTCTTTACCGATGAAATTCTGCCGATCGAAGTCAGCCAGGGTCGCAAAAAGCCCGCCAAGCTGGTCGATCAGGACGAACACCCGCGCCCGCAGAGCAACTTCGAAGCCCTGTCTGGCCTGCGCCCCTTGTTTGATGGCGTAGTCACCGCGGGCAATGCCTCCGGGGTGAATGACGGCGCGGCGGCGCTGATTATCGGTAGCGAAGCTATGGGGCAAAAGTATGCCATCAAGCCGCGTGCACGCATCCTCAGTGGCGCCGTATCCGGTGTGGCCCCGCGCGTGATGGGTCTGGGCCCGGTCGAGGCCTGCAAGAAAGCCCTGAGCCGCGCGGGCCTGAGCCTGGCCGACATGGATGTGATCGAGATCAACGAAGCCTTTGCCTCACAGGTACTGGGCTGCTGCAAGCAACTGGGTATTGCTTTCGATGATCCGCGCCTGAACCCCAATGGTGGCGCCATTGCTGTCGGCCATCCGCTGGGTGCCTCCGGCGCCCGCCTGACACTGACTGCCCTGCGCCAACTGGAACGCACTGGCAAACGCTATGCACTGGTCAGCCTGTGCATTGGCCTGGGTCAGGGCGTCGCGGCAGTTATCGAACGTCTGGATTAATAACCCTACAGCGGCAAGCGGCAGGTTTTACCCTGTCGCTTGCCGCTAGAGGCTGCCGTTCGGGCTTTCTGTTAAGGTAGGCGGCTGTATCCAGCACAGAGGCTATTCAGCGTATGACCACCACTTCCAACCCGTTTGAATGGCTGGGTGCCGCTCTGGGCACCGTTATCCGGGTCATTATCGATAGCCTGATGTGGCTGTTCGATATGATCACCGGCGCCAGCGCAGCCTTTATCAACGGCTTTTCCCGGGCACTCGGGGTCGACAGCGGTATTCTGACCATTGCTGCCGTGATCCTTGGCTTGTTCCTGATCTATCTGGGCGTGCAGCGCATGCTGCGCAAGCGTTTCGTCGC
Organism: Pseudomonadaceae bacterium; assembly: GCA_007692485.1. Classification (GTDB taxonomy): domain Bacteria; phylum Pseudomonadota; class Gammaproteobacteria; order Pseudomonadales; family Pseudomonadaceae; genus Halopseudomonas. The sequence continues at coordinate 8,567 of REBY01000077.1, forward strand.
CGGGGTGATCTGGATTCTGCTCGGTCTCTGGCTACTCAGCGCACTGATCCGCTGACACGATGACTACCCACAGCGGTTGCCGCGATCGACCGCAAAGGGCTAGGCTAAAGACGTTTTCCAATCGCGCTATCCATCTGCAAGGAGACGATTATGGGTTTTGCCTTTTCCAATGAATTGAGCCTTAACAGCAGCAACTTCAACCCCTCCAGCCCAATCCCCAAGCGGCATACCGGTGAAGGTGTTGATGTATCACCGCAGTTAAGCTGGGCCAACGCCCCGGCCGAGACCAAAAGCTACGCCATCATCTGTCACGACCCCGATGCACCGCTGATTTCACCGCGCGGCACCTATGGTTTCGTGCACTGGACGCTCTACAACATTCCCGGTTCGGTGAATGCGCTTAGTGAAGGCACCCAGGATTTTACCCGTGGCAAGAATGACTTCGGCAACAACAGCTACAACGGCCCGATGCCGCCGGAAGGCCACGGCATGCATCAATACTATTTCTGGGTAATCGCGCTCGATGAAGACCTGCAACTGCCACCAGGCCTGACCCTGTGGGAATTGCTGGCCAAGATCGAGCCGCACGCGCTGGCGATGAACCGTTTGATCGGTACTTACAAGCGCGGCTGATTGCACCCCTGTGGGTGGCACGGCGCCTGTCGTGCCACCTTGCCTGTCAACGCAGTTCGGAATCCCCGATGACGACCCCCACTCCCCATGCCCTCGATCAGGCCATCCGCCTGCAGATGACCGCGGAAAACTGTTTCAGCGGCCATTGTGATGAAACCTATCTGAATATGGTTGGCCCCTTTGGTGGCATGACCGCTGCCACCCTGCTCAATGCAGCCCTGCAACACCCTGAAAGCCTGGGTGACCCGGTATCGCTGACGGTGAACTTTGCCGGCCCGGTGGCTCTGGGTGACTTCGAGGTCGAAGCTACCCCGCTGCGCACCAACCGCTCGACCCAGCACTGGTTGCTCTTGTTGCGCCAGAACGGCGAGGTCATGACCAGCGCCACGGCCTTCTTTGCCAATCGTCGGGAAACCTGGTCAGAGCAGGTGCTCGACCGCCCGCAAGCGCCTGCCGTCAGCGAACTGCCGCGCATGCAGCGACATGAACGGGCCTGGTTCAAGCACTACGACATGCGCTATATCAGCGGCGGGTTCAAGCCGGGCGGCGAAGAAACCAACGATAGCCTGCTGTGGGTGCGCGACGAGCCACCCAGGCCGCTGGACTATGCGGCACTGACCGCTATCGGTGATATTTTTGCCCCGCGCATTTTCAGCCGTCGCCAGGCCTTCACCCCGGCCGGCACCGTGTCCATGACGCATTACTTCCATGCCAGCCAGGATGATTTACAGCGTGCCGGCAGTGATTTTCTGCTCGGCCAGGCAACGGCCAGCCGCTATCACCACAACTATGCCGACCAGAGTGCGCACCTGTGGGCAACCGACGGTACCCTGCTGCTAAGCAGTACCCAGGTGGCTTACTTCAAGGAATGAGCGTGGCCAGGCCACCCCTAGGGCGGCCTGCCGATCAAGGCTGCAACCAGGGCAGCACGGCTGCGCGCAAGGGCGCATTCAGCAAAGCGCGAGTTTCCCGGTAAGCCGTGCGTGGCAGCGCCGCGAGGCGCTGCAAATGACTGCGTGCTTCCAGCAGCACATGCTCGCTGGCATGCAGCTCGTCGAGAAAGCCGGCTTGCACCGACTGATCGGGATTCAGTCCTTGTGCCTGCAGCGCGCAACGGGACAGCCACTGGGGTGCAATCCGGTCGCGGGCAATCGCCATGGCGGCTTCGGGCATGGTCATGCCGATAGCCACTTCGTTGAGTGCGACCTGCCAGTCACCGGTCGTGCCCACACGGTAGTCGGCCAGCAAAAGCATAAAGGCGGCCTTGGCCATGGCATGGCCGGTACTGGCGATCACCAGTGGGGCCGGATAGTCCAACATAGCCAGGGTCAGGCGGTCACCCGCGGCACGCATGGCGTCACATTCCGGGCCGCCGGCAGCAATCAGCTTGCGGTCATAGCCGGCACTGAAGCACCCCGGGCGCCCGCTGATCAGCAACGCGGCATCGGCTGCGGCAGCCTCAGCCATGGCCGCCAGCAAGGCTTCCAACATGGCCTCGGACAAGGCGTTGACCTTGCCGTCATCCAGAATTATTTCGGCCAGGCCGTCATGCAGGCTGAACTGCAGGCGCTGGCTCATGCCGCACCCGCTTGCGCGCGTGCTTCATCGCGCAGCACCCGACGCAGTAGTTTGCCGACCGTGGACTTTGGCAGATCCTCGCGAATTTCCACCTGCCGGGGGATCTTGTAGCCCGTCAGGTGCTCGCGGCAATGGGCAATGATACCGGCGGCATCCAGCGCAGCATCGTGGAGGCTGACATAGAGCTTGATGGCTTCCCCGGTGCGTTCATCAGGAATACCGACGGCGACGCACTCGCGGACACCAGGATGGCGCATCACTGCATCCTCGATATCGTTCGGGTAGACGTTGAAACCGGAGACCAGAATCATGTCCTTCTTGCGATCGACCAGTTTGAGGAAGCCTTCCTCGTCAATCACCCCGACATCACCGGTTTTCAGCCAACCGTCAGCACTGAAGGTCTTGGCAGTCTCATCGTCACGCTGCCAGTAACCCTGCATCACCTGCGGGCCCTTGATCAGCAATTCACCCGGCTCGCCGCGCGGGGTCGGATGCCCATCGTCATCCACGGTTTGCAGCCAGGTGTCGATCACGGCCTTACCGATATAGCCTTCGCGGTAGGGGGTGTTGGCCGTCGAGGCGACAACCACCGGTGAGGTTTCGGTCAACCCATAACCCTCGCGAATCACACTGCCGGTGCGAGCCTGCCAGCGCTTGGCAATTTCGGTATTCAGAGGCGCGCCACCCGAATTCACCCACTTCAAGCGGCTGAAATCGATGTTATCGAATTCCGGATGCGCCATCAGCGAGACAAACAAGGAGTTGATCCCGGTCAGCAGGGTAAAAGGATGGCGCTTGAGGTCGCCGATCATGCTGTCCAGATCACGCGGATTGCTGATCAATATGCTGTGGAAGCCGGTAAATACCGAGGCGATGCAGTTCGCGGTAAAAGCGAAGATATGATAGAGCGGCAGCGGCGAGACACGCACTTCATTGCCATATTCCACTTCGCCCGGCTTGAGGATGCTGACCGCCTGCAACACATTGCAGAGGATATTACTGTGGGTCAGCATGGCGCCCTTGGAAACCCCGGTCGTGCCGCCTGTGTATTGCAACAGGGCCAAGTCATCCGGGGTTCGCTCGGGGCTGACGGCAGGCAGCTCGGCGCCTGCCTGCAGGGCGTGCATAAAGCGGGTTTCGTCGGGTGCTGTGGCCGCCAGCTGCGGGTTTTGCAGGTCGTCCATGCTGGTCACGATCAGGTGCGTGATCGCAGTATCCGCCTGCACGCCGCGAACCAACGGCACCAGTTTATCCAGCACCAGCACAGCCTTGGCGCCGGAATCACTGAACTGATGGCGCGCTTCGCTGGCGGTGTACTGTGGGTTGGTATTGACGATCACCAAGCCGGCCTTGAGCGCAGCAAAGATTCCGATGGTATATTGCAGCAGGTTGGGCAGCAGGATCGCCATGCGATCACCGGGTTGTAACTTCAGTTGGTGTCGCAGGTAACGCGCCAACTGGTCTGCACGATCATCCAGATCAATAAAACTCAGGGTATCCGTACCACAAGAGAACGCCGGCTTGTTGCCATAATCCTGCCGAGCCTTGGCGAGAATGTCGTAAATGCTGCGGTGCCCGAGCTCAGCCAATTGCGAGCTGACCTGATATTGACCGGGTGACGTCATAGAAACCTCTTAACGGACTATTGTTTTGCAGAGCGGAATAAAATACCAAAAAGATGCTATTCTATCCCCATTGACTGTGCAATGATTGAGACGATCAGTGGCACTAAAGTCGAAATGAGACTCGGACTCGTCCGTAATAATAGACTCCCGGAGACCGCAACGCCGGCCCGGCCAGACAGCAAGCAGACCGTATGAACGACGACCTGGAAACCAGCCCAGCTACGACCGCAGCGCCCAAGGACCGGAAATTTGTCGAGGCGCTGTCGCGCGGTCTCGATGTGTTGCGCGCCTTCAGCCAGGGCTCGGTGGTCATGGGCAATCAGGATATCGCCCGCATCACGGGTCTGCCCAAGCCCACTGTCTCACGCATGACCTACACGCTGACCAAGCTCGGCTATCTCAGCTACTCGCCACAGCTGGAAAAGTACCAGCTGGATTCCGGCGTGCTGGCGCTGGGTTATGCCTATGTGTCCAATCTGCGTGTACGCCAGCTGGCCAAGCCCTATATGGATGAGTTTGCGCGTTCAACCAATACCTCGGTCGGACTGACCTGCCGCGACCGCCTGTCGATGATCTATGTCGAAAACTGCCGCCCCGCTGAGACCACCTCACTGCGTATGGACGTCGGCGTGCGCCTGCCCTTGGCCACCACAGCCGCTGGCCGCGCCTACCTGGCGGCGATGAAGGATGAAGAGCGCGCCCACGTGCTGGCAGCGATCGAAGCGCGTAACCCCGAGCAGTGGCCCGAATGGCGCGCTCAGCTGGACGATTGCTTTGACGACTTCCGCCAACATGGCTTCTGCCTGTCTTTGGGTAACTGGGACCGCAATGTGAATGCTGCTGGCGTGCCTTTGTACCTGCAGGACGGCACCATCATGGCTCTGACCTGCGGCGCCCCCTCTTATCTGGTCTCCGAAGACAAGGTAAAAAACCAGCTCGCGCACCAGCTCGCCATGCTCGCCCGCGATATCGAACGCCTCGGGGTTTAGCGATCCACCAGATCAATGGGGTCAGAGTCAATTGAAAAACAACGTTTCAATTGACTCTGACCCCATTGATCGCTGGCCCCGTTGATCGGGCGTGATGGCGGACTGCTGACACATCATCTTTACTGATAAATCCTCATTCCCCGCAAAGCAGGCATCGACAAGCCGCTTTATTTTTTGTATTTTGCCTAGCGGAATATGATTTCATTATTTCGCATAGTGGAATAACGAAGACACACCCCAACGGAGGTTACGCATGTCGGACGTGGTCACACTGGAACGCCAGGGCCCCATTGCAGTCATTCGGGTCAACAATCCCCCGGTCAATGCGCTGGGTATTGCCGTGCGCGAAGGCTTGCAGAACAGCTTCAAAGCAGCCGAGGCCGATGCCGAGGTCAAGGCGATTGTTCTGGTCTGTGAAGGTAATACCTTTATTGCCGGTGCCGACATCAAGGAATTCGGCAAGCCGCCGAAGAGCCCGGGCCTGCCCGAGGTGGTCAACGACATCGAAGCCGGCAACAAGCCAAGCATTGCCGTGATCCATGGCACCGCCCTGGGTGGCGGTCTGGAAGTGGCGCTGAGCTGCCATTACCGGGTTGCACGCAAAGACGCCAAGGTCGGCCTGCCGGAAGTCAAGCTCGGCCTGCTGCCGGGCGCCGGTGGTACTCAGCGCCTGCCCCGCGTGGTTGGTGTTGGCAAGGCCCTCGATATGATTGTCAGCGGCGCGCCGATCAGCGCCGTGGAAGCCAACGAGCTGGGTGTGGTCGACGAATTGTTTGAAGGCGACCTGCTGGCGGCCGGTAAGGCGTTTGCAGAGCAGCTGATTGCTGACGGCAGAGGCGCACGTCGCACTGGCGAGCGTACCGACAAGCTGGAAGGTGTCGACAATGCTGCTCTGGTTGCGGCCAAGCGCGCCGAGATCGAGAAAAAAATGCCCGGCCTGTTTTCACCACAGCGCTGCATTTCGGCTGTGGAAGCCTCGTTTACTCTGCCGCTGGCCGATGGCCTCAAGCGTGAGCGTGAGCTGTTCGGCGAATGCCTGGTTTCACCGCAGCGCGCGGCGCTGGTACACGCGTTCTTTACCGAGCGCCTGGCCTCCAAGGTGGATGACCTGCCAAAAGACACCCCCGTGCGTGAGATCAAGTCCGCCGGCGTGATCGGCGGCGGCACCATGGGTGTTGGTATTGCCATGTGCTTTGCCAATGCCGGTATTCCAGTAAAGATTCTGGAAATCAGCAACGAAGCACGCGACAAGGCGATCGAACGCGCCCGTGACACTTACGGCATGAGCGTCAAGCGCGGCAGCCTGACCGAAGCGGCGCTGGAAAAGCGCATGGCACTGGTCAGTGGTATTACCGACTATGCCGATCTGTCTGATGTCGACCTGGTCGTTGAAGCCGTATTTGAAGAGATGGGCGTCAAGCAGAAGGTGTTTGAAGCACTGGATGCCAACTGCAAGCCCGGCGCTATTCTCTCGTCCAACACCAGCTCGCTGGACCTGAACGAGATTGCCAACTTCACCAAGCGCCCGGAAGACGTCGTTGGCCTGCATTTCTTCAGCCCGGCCAACGTCATGCGCCTGCTGGAAGTGGTGCGCGGCGCCAAGACCAGTAATGAAGTGCTGGCCACCGCCATGGCGATTGGCAAGAAGCTGAAGAAAGTCGCGGTGCCGGTTGGTGTTTGCGACGGCTTTGTCGGCAACCGTATGGTGTTCCAGTACGGCCGCGAGTCCGAATTCCTGCTGGAAGAAGGCGCTACCCCGGCTCAGGTCGATGGCGTACTGAAAAAGTTTGGCATGGCCATGGGGCCCTTCGCCATGCGTGATCTGTCCGGCCTGGATATCGGCCTGGCCATCCGCAACCGTCAACGCGAAACCCTGAGCCCGGAATTCAAGCTGCCGACCATTCTCGGCAAGATGGCAGACGCCGGCATGCTCGGTCAAAAGACCGGCAAAGGCTTCTATATCTACGAAAAAGGTTCGCGCACACCGCTGGAAAACCCTGAGCTGCCAGCCATTCTGGAAGCGGCCTCCAAGGAGCAGGGAATTCAGCGCCAGCAACTCTCGGATGAGTACATTCTTGAGCGTTGCATGTATGCATTGATCAACGAGGGCGCCAAGATCCTCGAGGAAGGCATTGCCCAGCGGGCAAGTGACATCGACGTAATCTACATCAATGGTTACGGCTTCCCTTCGCATCAGGGTGGCCCGATGTTCTATGCTGACAGCATTGGCTTGGACCGTGTCTATGCCCGCATCTGCGAATTCCATGAGCAGCATGGTGCCTGGTGGAAGCCCGCACCGCTGCTGGAAAAGCTGGCCAAGGAAGGGCGCAAGTTCGCTGATCTGTGATGACTCGGGGTGGCTCGCCGCAAGGTGAACCGCCCGCTACCTGTATTTAAACGAGGAAAACCCATGGAAATCCATTTCACCCAAGAACAAATCGCCTTCCGCGATGAAGTGCGTGAATTTCTCAAGCAGGAACTGCCTGCTGATATCGCAACCAAGGTCAAGCTGGGCAAAAATATGTCCAAGGAAGACCATGAGCGCTGGCAGAAAATCATCTCGAAAAAAGGCTGGTATGCACCCGGCTGGCCGGTCGAGCTCGGCGGCACTGACTGGGGCCCGATCGAAAAGCATATTTTTGACGAAGAGTCAGCGGCTTATGGTGCCCCGCGCCTGGTACCCTTCGGCGTCAACATGGTTGCTCCGGTAATCATCAAGTTTGGTACCGAAGAGCAAAAGCAGAAGTACCTGCCACGTATTCTTGATGGCACCGATTGGTGGTGTCAGGGTTATTCCGAGCCGGGCGCTGGTTCTGACCTTGCTTCGCTGAAAACCCGCGCCGTACGTGATGGTGACCACTACATCGTCAACGGCCAGAAGACCTGGACTACATTGGGTCAGCACGCCAACTGGATTTTCTGTCTGGTCCGCACCGATCCGGAAGCCCAACAGCAGCGTGGGATTTCCTTCCTGCTGATCGACCTGGACACCCCCGGCATCACCATGCGCCCGATCCACACGCTGGACGGCGAGCATGAAGTCAACGAAGTCTTCTTCGACGACGTTAAAGTACCGGTCGAAAACCTGGTCGGCGAAGAAAACAAGGGCTGGACCTGTGCCAAGTACCTGCTGACCCACGAGCGTACCGGCCTGGCCGGCATTGGTGCCTCCAAGGCGGCGCTGAGCAGCCTCAAGCGGATTGCCAGCAAGCAACTGAAAAACGGTCAGCCGCTGATTGAAGATGTAATGTTCCGCAGCCAGATCGCTGAAATCGAGATGTCGTTGATGGCTGCCGAAATGAGCACCCTTCGCATTGTTGCCTCCGCATCCGAAGGTGGTGTGCCCGGTGCTGAAAGCTCGATCCTCAAGGTTCAGGGTACTGAAATCCGTCAGACCATCACTCATCTGATGCGCAAGGCGCTGGGGCCATACGCCCTGCCCTTCCTGCCGGAAGAAATGGAATATGACTATGATGGCGATGTGTTGCTGGCCGATTACAGCCCGTCACTGGCTGGCTCGTACTTCAACATGCGCAAACTGTCGATCTTCGGCGGATCCAATGAGATCCAGAAGAATATCGTTTCTAAAATGATTCTTGAACTGTAAGGAGGTCGACCGTGGACTTCAAATTGACTGAAGAGCAACAGATGTTGAAGGAAACTGCGGAGCGACTGGTACGCGACGTATACACCTTTGACAAGCGCCTTAAATTCAGCGACAGCGAGGCCGGTTACAGCACCGAGTTCTGGCAGCAAATGGGCGAACTGGGCCTAACCGCCATTCCCTTCCCGGAAGAGCTGGGTGGTTTTGGTGGCAAGGGCGTGGAAACCATGCTGATCATGGAACAGCTGGGTGCCGGCATCTGCCTGGAGCCCTACATGGAATCCGTTATTCTGGCCGGTGGCCTGATCACCCAACTGGGCAGCGATGCACAGAAAGACGAGCTGCTGGGTCAGATCGCCACGGGCGAACTGCAAGCTGCCGTTGCCTTGGACGAGCTGCACAGCCATTACAACCTGCACGAAGTTCAAACCACTGCCAAGCAGTCTGGCGACAAGTGGACCCTGAACGGCCGTAAAGGTGTGGTGATTGGCGGTCATACCGCGGGCAAGATTCTGGTTTCTGCGCGAACCGCCGGTGACGTGCGCGACCAGCAAGGCATCAGCCTGTTCCTGCTCGACCCAACCACTGCTGGTGTGACCCGTCGCGCTTACTCCACAGTAGACGGTCGCAAAGGTTGCGAGCTGTTCCTTGACAATGCTGAAGCCGAGCTGCTGGGCAGCGCTGGCAATGCCTACGATGCCATCGCCTATCAGGCCGGCCGTGGTGTCGCCGCGCTGTGTGCCGAAGCCGTTGGTGCCATGCGCGTAGCCTGTGACATGACCCTGGATTACCTGAAGACTCGCAAGCAGTTTGGCGTGCCGATCGGTAAATTCCAGGTGCTGCAACACCGTATGGTCGATATGATCAGCGAGCTGGAGCGTGCCACGTCGATGACCATCCTGGCTGCGTGCCTGGCTGATGACGAAGACAGCGCTGAACGCACCGCCAAGCTGTCGGCGGCCAAGTTCATCGTTAACAAGGCTGCGCAGTATGTGGCTGAAGAAAGCATTCAGCTGCACGGTGGTATTGCCATGACCTGGGAATACAACGGCGCGCACTATGCCAAGCGTCTGGTAACCATCAGCCACCAGCTGGGTGATGATGACCATCATCTGCAAGCTTATGCAAAAGGCTTGAGCCTGGCCTGATTGTGATCGAAACTGCCTGCTTCGGACGAAATGTGACCGGAGCAGGCGTTTTTGTCACAGAAATCTGTTAAATTGCACTATCGGATAGCGGCTTCGACCGTTATCCTATGCACCCTTTTGAATGTCATGCGCCCGCCGGGCGTCTCATAGACCTGTGGAGGACGAACGTCCATGAAAATCCTCGTCGCCGTTAAGCGCGTGGTCGATTACAACGTAAAGATTCGTGTCAAAGCGGACAATTCCGGTGTAGACCTCGCCAACGTCAAGATGTCGATGAACCCCTTCTGTGAAATTGCCGTCGAAGAAGCCGTGCGTCTGAAAGAAAAAGGCGTGGCCACTGAAATCGTCGCAGTTTCCGTTGGCACGACCGCTTCGCAAGAACAGCTGCGTACTGCCCTGGCACTGGGTGCTGACCGCGCCGTGCTGGTTGAGTCCGCTGAAGAGCTGAGCTCGCTGAACATCGCCAAGCTGCTCAAAGGTGTTGTCGATAAGGAAGAGCCGCAACTGGTTATCCTTGGCAAACAAGCCATCGACTCCGACAACAACCAGACTGGCCAGATGCTGGCAGCACTGAGCGGCTACGCTCAGGGCACCTTCGCTTCTGAGGTTGCCATTGATGGTGACAAAGTTAAGGTCATCCGTGAAATTGACGGCGGCCTGCAGACCGTTGATCTGAAACTGCCTGCCATCGTAACGACCGACCTGCGTCTGAACGAGCCACGCTACGCTTCGCTGCCGAACATCATGAAAGCGAAGAAGAAGCCGCTGGAAGTGCTCAAGCCGGAAGATCTGGGTGTAAGCATCAACGCTTGCGTCAAGACCCTCAAGGTTGAAGCTCCTGCCGCCCGCAGCGCCGGTATCAAGGTGAAGACCGTGGACGAGCTGGTCGACAAACTCAAGAACGAAGCCAAGGTGATCTAAATGACAATTTTGGTTATTGCTGAACACAACAACGCCGAACTCAACGGCGCTACCCTGAACACCGTGGCTGCGGCCAAGGCCATCGGCGGTGATATCGCTGTTCTGGTCGCTGGTGAAGGTTGCTCTGCTGTCGCAGACGCGGCTGCCAAGGTCGAAGGCGTTAGCAAGGTCCTGTTGGCTGATAACGCTGCCTACGGCCATCAGCTGCCGGAGAACATCTCCCTGCTGATCGCTGAGCTGGGCAAGGACTACAGCCACGTACTGGCCCCGGCCAGCACCAGCGGCAAAAACTATATGCCGCGCGTTGCTGCCCTGCTGGACGTTGATCAGATCTCGGAAATCATCGCCGTTGAAAGCGCTGATACCTTCAAGCGTCCGATCTATGCCGGTAACGCCATTGCCACCGTGCAGTGCACTGCTGACACCAAGGTCATTACTGTGCGCCCGACAGGCTTTGATGCTGTTGCCGCCGAAGGTGGCAGCGCCAGCGTAGAAGCCGTCTCTGCTGCCCACGACGCTGGTATCTCCAGCTTTGTTGGTGAAGAGCTGGCCAAGTCTGACCGTCCTGAGCTGGCTTCAGCCAAGATCGTCATCTCTGGCGGCCGCGGCATGCAGAATGGCGACAACTTCGAAATGCTGTACACACTGGCTGACAAGTTGGGCGCAGGCGTTGGTGCCTCGCGTGCAGCGGTTGACGCCGGCTTCGTACCCAACGACATGCAGGTCGGCCAGACCGGTAAGATCGTTGCACCGCAGCTCTACGTTGCCGTGGGCATTTCCGGTGCTATCCAGCATCTGGCGGGCATGAAAGACTCCAAGGTGATCGTTGCGATCAACAAGGACGAAGAAGCCCCGATCTTCCAGGTTGCCGATTACGGCCTGGTAGCTGACCTGTTCGAAGCGGTACCCGAACTGGAAGGCAAGGTGTAACGGCAGCGTCAAGCCGCAAGCCTTAAGCTTCAAGAAGACCCCGGCTCTCGAGTCGGGGTTTTTTATTGCCTGAGTCACAGTAAATACACTAGCCTTTCAGCATCCCCCTCCACGGCATTGCGCGTTATCCAGGGACCATGCTGAAACTACTCTTTATCGGTGCCGGCGGTATTGGTGGCTATTATGCCGCGCGTCTGCTCCGTGCCGGCCATCAGATCACCTTGAGCGCGCGTGGCGAGCATCTTGCTGCATTGCAACGCAACGGACTCCGCGTGCATTATCAGGGCGACACATGGCACCACCAGGTCACCGCCCTGAGCCATGGCGACTTGATCGCCCGGCACAAGGCCAAGGACTTCACAGCCATCGTACTGACCCTCAAGTCCTCGGCCACCGCCGCTGTCATGCAGGAACTGGCCGACTGGCTGCGAGCGGCTGACGCATCACCCCGAACATGGCCCCGTCGTCTATGCCATGATGGCTGAGACCCTGCAGGCAGCCCGGACCGATGGCGTTGAGCTGAGCACCGAGGATCTCGACGAAATGCATGAACTGATCCGCTCGTTCAATGCCATCAAGACCTCGATGCTGGTTGACCGCGAGAAAGGCCGGCCGCTGGAGCTTGAGAGTATTGCCGGTGCTGTGCTGCGACGCTGCAAACAGCAGCAGCTGGCGGCGCCCCATACCGAACGGGTGATGAGGGCATTGCAAGCGGAATACCCCTGGCAGCATAATGGTTAAACCCAGTGTGTTCAGGATGAACCTGTGTGAGCTTGAAAACCCGTTTTCAATTGCTGATTGCCGCCCTGCTACTGATCGCTTCAGTCGCCACCTGGACTGTTTTCGAGCGCATTGCCGAAGGCATTGTCGAGCAATGGGGGCTGCGGGTAGCGGAAATCCAGGTACGCTATGACAGTGCCCGGCTGCTGCAACCCCTGGAACGGGAAATCGCCCTGGCCATGCAGATGGCCGACTCTACCGTCCTGCGCCGCTGGTCACGCAACCCTGACGATGCCGACTTGCTGGCTGCGGCCACCGAGGAAATGGAGAGCTTTCGCCGTAACTTCCGCGATCAGAACTACTTTGTCGCACTGCGCGAGTCCGGCGCCTACTACCACAACAATGCCGCCGATGAGTATGCCGACGAGCCCTACCGTTACAGCCTGAACCCGGACAACCCTGATGATGCCTGGTTTTATCTGCTGGTTGAACAGGGCAAGCAGTTCCACATCAATATCAACCCGGACGTGGAACTGGATGTCACCAAACTGTGGATCGATGTGCTCATGTATGACAATGGCGAGATTACCGGCATGGTCGGTACCGGCCTCGAACTGGAGAGCTTCCTGCAGGAGATTGTCGATATTGGCCAACCCGGTATCACGACCCTATTTCTCGATCACAGCGGCGCGATTCAGCTGCACCGTGACCCGGGTATCATCGACTACGCCAGCCTGATCAAACCCGAAGGTCAGAAAAGCACGATAGAGCTCTTGCTCAGCGGTGGCGAATCCCGGGTTCGCGACATGATGGAGCAGCTACGCACTCAACAGGCCGGCCCCGAACAGGTGCTGACGGACTTTGTCAGCATGGATGGCCAGCGCCACCTGGCAGGCATCGCCTACCTGCCTGCCATTGACTGGTTTGAAGTCACCCTGATTGACCTCGACGAGCTGATGCCGGTCAGCCGCTTTGCCTCGGTGGCGATAGTGTTCAGCCTGATGCTGCTGGCGGCCTTGCTGATCATGCATATTGCCCTGCGCCGCTTGCTGCTGGACCCCTTGCTGGCACTCGAACAGTCCATGCTCAAAGTGCGCGACGGCAACTTTGATGCGGCCGACGAACTGCCTGCCAGCAGCGGCGAAATTGGCCGCGTCATCAATCACTTCCGCGGTATGGCCAGCGCCATTCGTGACAATACACGTAACCTCGAGGCCAAAGTTCACGAGCGTACCCTGGCCCTGGAGCGGCTGGCCCGCCACGATGACCTGACCGGCCTGTTCAATCGCCGCGGCATGAATGAACTGCTGCACGAGGTACAGGCCCGCTGTCAGCGTGAAAACCAGAGTTATGGCCTGATCTGGCTTGACCTGGACAACTTCAAAGACCTCAATGACAACCATGGTCACAGCATGGGTGATCACGCTCTGAAAGCCGTTGCCGAACAGCTGCGCGCCGGCATTCGCCCGTATGATCATGCCGCGCGCTGGGGTGGGGACGAATTTCTCGTGCTGCTCACCCCCTGCGACCCATCTACCCTGGCGCGCACTGCCGAACGCCTGCGCGCCATGATCGCTGAAGCATCAGGCCAGCAAGGTCCGATGTTTACTGTCAGTGTCGGCGCCTGCCTGGCCAGCGCCGACCGCCCCCTGCATACCGTGCTGCAGGCCGCTGACGAAGCCCTGTATCAGGCCAAACAAGCCGGGCGCAACCAATACCGCGTGACGACTGACTGACGGCGAACGCTCAACCCCAACCAAGCCTGCCCGCCCCTCCCTGCAGTCCGTCTAAAAATAGACTTAACTGTGCCTACGACCTTTTGCATTGTGTCTCATGATGAGTAAAATGGTATTCTGACAAGCGAAACATAACAACAGTTTAATTCCGCTGTGCGAAACAAACATAAGACAGGCATTACACTATGCGCATGCGTTTTCGTCACCTTGCCGGCAGCCTGGCCCTGGGCCTGACTTTGCCGCTTACTGCCCTCGCCGAATCTGCCTTACCGCGGGTTATGGTCTGGACTGCCTATGGCACCGGCGCTGCCGGCTATGCCCAGGCAGCCGCCCTCGGCGGTATGCTGAAACACAAGGAAGGCAGCAATATTCGTATTCTGCCCGGTCGCAATGACGTATCACGGATGATCCCGCTGAAGAATGGCCGCGCCGACTATTGTCTGTGCGGTATCGCCAGCTATTTCGGCCAGGAAGGCATCTTTCTGTTCAATCGCCCGACCTGGGGGCCACAACCAATTCGTATGGTGCTGGCCAGCCAGGGCACGCAAAGCTTTGGGCTGGCTGCGGCAGCGGATACCGGGCTGGACTCGCCCGCGGACTTGCGCGGTCAGCGCATCATCTTTATCCGCGGGGCGGACTCGATCAATATGATCACTACCGCCATCCTTGCCTATGCCAACCTGACCTGGGATGACGTACGCCGGGTCGATGCCGCCGGCACCAACGAGGCCATTGAAGCGCTGATCAACGGCCATGCCGATGTCATGCCGATGTCCACCCGTACCCCCTTGATGGAGCGCATCGCTTCCAGCCCGCGCGGAATTAACTGGCTGGACATGCCCAATGAAACCGAAGAGGAACAGGCAGCCTGGGAACGCGCGCAGCAGGTCATCCCCTACTACCTGCCTCAGGTGGAAACCCGCGGGGCCGGGGTATCCGAAGCCAACCCTTGGCAAGGCGGCGGTTATGCACTCCCGATCCTGGTGACCAACTCAGATCGCGATGCCGATGAGGTCTACGCACTGACCCGTTTTGTCGACGAGAACTTTGCTGACTTCAAGGATCTCGCGCCAGGCGCAGAAGGCTGGGAGCTGAGCCGTCAGGTGTTTGACTGGGTCATGCCTTATCACGAAGGGGCGATTCGTTACTTTCGTGAGGTCGGCGTCTGGACAGATAAGCATCAGGCGCACAACGACAGCTTACTGGAGCGGCAGGCCATTCTGATGGATGCCTGGGCCGAGTACCTGCCCAACCCCAATGAAGATGATTTCGCCGCCGGCTGGATGCGCATGCGTGCCCAAGCCCTGAGCGCCAAGGGGTTTGACCCGGGGTTCCGCCGCAATTGAGCGCCGGACCCGAGCCAACTACCGTCACCCGAATTGAGTACACCGCATGACAGATCCACAAGAAGCCTTGCGTAACCCCGTTGCCGGGATGTTACTGCGCATTGTTGCCGTACTGACCGCCGCGCTGGCCATCTATCACATTTTCAACCTGGGCAGCTTCACCGGCTACACCATGCTCACCGGCCAGTACATTTATGGCCTGTTGGCAATGATGCTGCCGATGGTATACATCGCCATCCCAGCGGGTCGTGGCCGCCGCATCAGCAGCGTGCCCTGGTATGACTGGGTCATGGGCATCGTCAGCTCTGCCTGCTGCATAAGCTTTATCTATCACTCTGAGGCGGCTGTCGAACAGGGCTGGGAGTACGAAGCGCCGCAATACGTGGTCTATGTCAGCTTGCTTACCTGGGCACTGGCGCTGGAAGCCACCCGGCGCTGTGGCGGCTGGCCGATCTTTACCGTGGTGTTTCTCGCCTCCATTTTCCCCATGTTTGCCGGCAAGCTGCCGGACAGCTTTGCCGGTATCCACACGCCGATTGATCTGGTCGCCATCTATCACACCAACAGTGACGAGAGTCTACTGGGGATTCCCTCGCAAGCCTTTGCCAACCTGGTGATCGGCTTCCTGTTGTTCGGGATTGCACTGCAACGCACCGGTGGCGGCAAGTTCTTTATCGACCTGGCCTTTGCCCTGCTCGGCAAAGTGCGCGGCGGCCCGGCCAAGGTGTCGATCTTTTCCAGCGGCCTGATGGGCTCGATGTCCGGTAGCGTGGTGACCAACGTGTTAACCACCGGCCCGCTGTCGATTCCGGCCATGCGCAAGGTCGGCTTCTCCCGGCCCTATGCCGCCGGGGTAGAAACCTGTGCTTCGACCGGGGGCGTCCTCATGCCACCGGTCATGGGTGCTACCGCCTTCGTGATGGCTACCTTCCTGGATATACCTTACGGCGAGATTGCTCTGGCTGCCGCCATCCCCTCGGCGTTGTATTTCTTTGGTCTGTTCGTACAGATCGATTTCTATTCCGGGCGCAATGGCCTTAAGGGCTTGCCGGAAATCGAACTGCCGAGCGTGCGCCAGACCATCAAGGAGGGCTGGCACTATATTTTTGTCTTTGTCTTCCTGATCTGGATGCTGCTGTTCATGAAGCAGGAGGCGATTGCGCCCTTTTATGCCACCGCCCTCTTGCTGGTAATCAACCAGTTGCGCAAGCACAGCCGTTGGGTCTGGAAGGACTTCAAGGACTTTGCCGAGTCCTGCGGGGCACTCTTTGCCGAGCTGACCGGGCTGATGGCCGGGGTGGGCCTGATCATGGGTGCGCTGGCAGTCTCCGGCATGTCCGGCACCATCGCCAATGATCTTCTGTTTATTGCCGGTGGCGATATGTTTGTCCTGCTGCTGATGGGCGCGCTAACCAGCTTTATTCTGGGTATCGGTATGCCGGTCACTGCGGCCTATATCTTCCTCGCCATTGCCCTGGCGCCAGCGCTGGTCAACGGCGGTATGAACCCGCTGGCGGTGCACCTGTTCATCCTCTACTGGGGCATGCTCAGCTTTATCACCCCACCGGTTGCGATTGGTGCCTTTGCCGCCGCCTCGGTGGCGGGCTCCAGCCCGATGAAGACCAGTTTTGTATCCATGCAGATGGGTAGCATCATCTACTTCATTCCGTTCTTCTTTGTGCTGGAACCGGCGCTGATATTACAAGGCACGCCGCGCGAAATCATCGTCGCTATTGGCTGTGCGGTCGGCGGGATTCTGATGATTGCCGGAGGCTTGCAGGGTTACTTGCCAAAACTCGGCAACCTGACCCATCGTGGCTTCCTGCACTGGCCGTTACGGATCATGCTGGTCATCGGTGGCCTATTGCTGGCCATGCCACACAACCCACTGGTGGCCATGACTGAGCTGCAGTTGTTCGTGCTGTCGATCAGCATCCTCGTAATGGCTTTTGTCATGGCGGGATTGCACAAGAAGTTCTTGCCAGCCAACGTCAGCTAAGCAGCAAAAAGGTCACCTTCGGGTGGCCTTTTTTTATCCACGCCCAAACCCGCCCACACTGTATGCAAAGCTTGTCGCTTCGTCGCAAGCGCCTGTTCCAGAGCCTACGCACTGCGTAAATAGCGTAAAATAGCGCCTTTTTCGACCCGACGCTGCTCACAGCAGCCAGCAATCGACTAAAGGATATGACATCGCATGAGCTTGCGCAGCGAACAGATGGCCCTCACCAGCCAGGAACGCACTTGGTTACCCTGGTTCGGTAATGCCGGAAAATTCCGCATGGGCTGGGCCTGCCGGGTCAATCGCAACCGACGCGCGCAACTGGAAGCCATCTTTACCAGCCTTGCCGCTACCCGGGTACGCCTGCTGCAACAGTGGTGTGACAACCAGTGGGAAAGCCTGGACGAGATTGCTCGGGAACTGGCGCTCACCCTAGCTGCTGACAGCACAGACTTACGTGATTGGCAGCGCAAACTACCGGATGCCAGCGAACTGGTGTTGCTCGATACCCAGGGTCAACCCACCCTCAGCAGCGCCAAGACGCTGCCGCGAATGCCGGATGCCAGTGCCGTTAAACGCGGCCTGCAAGAGCGCTTTCTGCACGGACCTTACATCGATCCACGCACTCTGGAGTTGGGGCCCAGCAGTTCCAGCTTCCATGATGCCGTGACGCTGATGTTTTACCTGCCCCTGGAACAGGGTGGCGCGCTCTGCGCGCGGGTGCCCAATGACGTACTGGGTGACCTGATTCAGCGTGAGGCCGGGCACATCTATCAGGAGTCCGGTGATAATTACATTTTCATGGTTGAATCGCGCTTTGACCCGACCATCGAAGTTGGCCGGGCACTGTCGCGCTCACGTTTTGAAGACAACACCTTTAACCACGGCGACAACCTGAAGGACGGCATCAAGACGGACTGGGGTACGGTCAGCGTCAAGGCCCACACCGAGTTCGAAATCCGCTTCACTGACCCGGCTACCAAGCAACTGCATCCCGGCGTACGGGAGACCATCCGCAAGGGCAGCAACCTCTTTGTATCCTATCCCGGCTACTCTGATTATCGTCACATCCCCGTTATTGGGGTTGGCGTTACTTTCAACCTGACCGGTTCACCTGATCGCTGGGGCATGATGTGTGAAGCCGACCTGGAGGAAGTGTATCGCTACCGTTCGCTGAGCTACCGTCTGATGCAGCAATTCCTGCTGGTCATGCTGCTGATTGCGACCACTCAGGTAGCGCTGCGTTATTCCGGTCTCGGCCCCTTGCCGGAAACCGTGCTCAATCTTGGTGTGATTACCGGCGCAGCACTGTGGTTCTGGCAGCGCGGCACCCGACGCCTGGCCCGCCGCATGGGGCGCATGACCGAAATCATCCGCACCATTGCCGAAGGCGAAGGCAACCTGCGCCAGCGCCTGGATACCAGCCGGCTGGTCGCTGATGAAACCGGTGAACTGGGTCGTTGGGTCAATAGTTTCATCGACAATCTGGATACCATCGTAGGCCGGCTGAAGCAGGCCAGTCATAGCGCGCTGCACAGCAGCGACCAGATGCTGTCGCACAATCAACAAGCAAGCAGCACAGCCAAAGCCGTCACTGAGCGTATCGAACAGATGCTCGGCATGATTGAGGCCCAACTGCAGACGATCGACACCACCGCGTCTACCGCCAACGAAATGCAACAGCGGATCAGTCAGGTGATGGAAGCTGCCCGTGAACGCTTGCATACGGTCAGCCAAGGCACCCAGCGCATCCGTGACAGCGTCGCAGAGTCCGCCGCCAGCGTGCAGGCCGTTGACCAGCGCTCGCAGGATATTGTCGGCATGGTCAGCCTGATCAGCGACATTACCAGTCAGACCAACCTGCTGGCACTGAACGCCGCCATTGAGGCGGCTCGGGCCGGTGAGCATGGCCGTGGCTTTGCTGTGGTTGCCGATGAAGTACGCGCCCTCGCCGCCCGTACCGCAACGGCAGCGGATGATATCAGCCAGGGGATTGAAGGCATTCGTGACGCAACCCATGCCGCCGTTGCCCTGATGGAACAAGGCGTCAGCGATGTTGATCGACAGCTTCAGACCGCCAGCAACGCCAGCCAGGACAACGACCAGCTACAGCTCACCCTGGAAGAGCTGTTTGAACTGATCCGGGTGATCGATACCAACAGCAAGGAACAGGGGCGCCAGGCACACCAGGTAGCCAGTGCCACCGCTGAAATGAGCAGCGTGATCGATGGCCTGCGCAGCAGCTCCGGGCAGGTAAAAGACAGCGCCAATCACCTGCATCAACTCTCCGCCAGCTTCAAGGTCAGTCGCGATCAGGACTGACCTTGTCTGACCGATTACACCAACGCCACCGGGCTGACCGGCGAGCCCACGGCACCCGGCAAACGCAAGGGTGGCGCCGTCAGCATAAAGCGTGAGCGGTTATGGGCGCGCAAATAGTGCGCCAGCTCGGTCAGGTACCACAGCTCGCCCAGGTGAATCCCCAGCTTGAACAAGCAATGCTCATGCAGCGGCAAAGCGGCGCAGCATTGCTCGCTGGCACCCGGGCGCGCCGGATAGGCTTCCACCGCATAGTTGTCGGCGATCAGTACACTGAGGCCGCTATCAGTGATCCACTCCAACAGCGCCGGGTCACGCCCATCCAGCACCGCGCAGCTGTTTTCCAGGGTGTGCGCATCCGGCTCGCGCTGCATGCCGAGTACCACATCAGCAAAACCGGTATAGAGACAGACCATGTCACCGGGCTCAACGCTGATGCCATCGGCCTGCATGATGGCCTGCAGCCGGGTGAAATCGATCAACTCACGATGGTGACCACAATGCTTTTCCAGATCGATCATCACTGCGCGGCCACTGACCGCCGTTTCAGCCATTTTTTCGATACCCAGCCGCCGCGCTTCGACGCCTTCAAGCGCATCCTCAGCACCCGCCGGGCCGACAATATCCTCGCCAGCGCGCCAGCCGTTGTAATACAGCGGCTCAGCCACGCCATCATCGTCGGCATCGAACAGACCGCCAACATGCGAGAGCGCATCCCACTGGGTCGAGTACTGGGTAAATAAAAGCACGGCATCATCGCTGACCACGTCGGTGAATTGCGGATTCAGGCGCTGTAGCGGGAAGTTGTAATTCGGCGTTGCTGCGCGCCCGGAGGTAAAACGCCGGGGTGGATGGCGCAGCTTGTTCAGCGCATTACCACCCGGATAATCCAGCGGCAGGCTGAGGCAGAAGCTGCGCCCGTCACGCACTTCAGCTACCCCTTGCAGCACCTTGTCTGCAGTCAGCAGGTTGAGCCGGCCAACTTCGTCATCAGGGCCAAAGTCTCCCCAATTGGAGCCCGGTGGGCGGTTTTTCCAGCGCATGCTGTCTCTCCTTGCCAGGTTTTTATTGTGCTTTCACCATGCCACGAAGCGCCCCATCAGGGCAGCTGTATTGATCTGGGTGTTGCTGGCCGATCAAAAAACCACCAGGTAACTGACCCTGATCAATACCTCAATTAGCCAAGTCTTTATCCTGCGCGGCCATGATCTTGTCTTGTTCACAGGAGCAACCATGACCCTCAAAGCCCCGGAGTTGCTGGCCCCTGCCGGCACCCTGAAAGCCATGCGCTATGCCTTTGCCTATGGCGCTGATGCCGTGTATGCCGGCCAACCCCGCTACAGCCTGCGCGTGCGTGAAAACGACTTCAACAAGCCCGAAGTGATGGCGACAGCCATCGCCGAGGCCCATGCATTGGGCAAGCGCTTTTACCTGGCGAGCAATATTGCCGCGCACAATAACAAGGTAGATACCTATCTACGCGACCTGGAACCGATCATCGCCATGGGCCCGGATGCGCTGATCATGTCTGATCCCGGCCTGATCATGCTGGTACGCGAAAAATGGCCGGATTTACCTGTACATTTATCGGTGCAGGCCAATGCGGTCAACTGGGCCACGGTGAAGTTCTGGCAGCAGATGGGTATCGAGCGGGTCATTCTGTCACGCGAACTGGCGCTGGAAGAAGTTGCAGAAATTCGCCGCCGCTGCCCGGATATCGGGCTGGAGGTCTTTGTTCATGGCGCGCTCTGCATCGCTTACTCCGGACGCTGTTTGCTATCGGGTTATTTCAATCACCGGGACGCCAATCAGGGCGCCTGCACCAATGCCTGCCGCTGGCAGTATGACGTGAAACCGGCGGTGGAAACCGCCGAGGGCAATATCGAGGTACTGGAGCAGCCGCTGCATATCGTGCAACAGCACGATAAGCCGGATGAACCCATGGCCATCGAAGAGGATGAACACGGCACCTACATCATGAACTCCAAGGACCTGCGCGCCGTACAGCATGTCGAACAATTCGTGCAGATGGGCGTGGATTCACTGAAGATCGAGGGTAGAACCAAAACCCATTTCTACGTGGCGCGCACCGTGCAGACCTACCGCCGCGCGATTGATGATGCCGTCGCGGGCAAACCCTTTGATCTTAGTTTGATGGATGACCTGGAAAGCCTGGCCAACCGCGGTTATACCGAAGGCTTTTACCGCCGCCACCCACATGGGGTATACCAGAACTACGAGCAGGGCAGCTCGCGCATGAGCCGGCACCAGTTTGTCGGTGAAGCCTTGCGGCGCGAAGGGGACTGGTTGCTGATCGAGGTGAAAAACCGCTTTGAACTGGGCGACGAGGTGGAACTGATGAACCCGGCAGGCAACCATGTATTTCGTCTGGATGCGCTACAGGACAAGCACCGCAATGATATTCAAGTCGCGCCGGGTACAGGGCATCAGGTATGGATATCGACGCCGGTGGATATACCGGTAGAGATGACCCTGTTGTTGCGCCGGCTGCCGGAACCTCAAAGCACTTAGGTGACGACCACCGCCGCTGGCCGAGTTGGAACTCAGCCTTCCACCGTAATAGGCAGGCTGGGAATGTCGAGCTCTTGCTCGACAACCACCACGGCTGGCCTTGCCCCGATCGATTCTCTATAATGTGCCCGCCGCGCTATGTCGGCGCCAACACGAGGCCAGTAATGGACCTTCCCAGTAGATGCTTTACCGCTGAACACAACATCTTGACCCGCCAGGGTCAAATTGCCCGTGTGTCCACGCCAGGACATCTGCCCCGGTAACTTTCCCGGGTAGCTCCGGCGTGCACCCAGGCACGCATGATCAGGAGCTACACTATGAAATACGACCGCCTTGCTGCATCACTGCGCGCTGCCATAGCGCGTGAAGATCCGGCCGCAATCGGCAAACTACTGCATGATATGCAGGATGCCGACCTCGCAGATTTTCTGCGTAACGAGGATGCCGAATCCACCCTCGCTCTGCTCAACTACCTGCCGTTGAACGAACGTGCGGATGTCTTCGGCTACCTGGAAGATGACGCGCAACTAGACCTAAGCCGTTTGCTGGATGATCGGGAATTGGCGCAGCTGGTTGACCAAATGGACGCGGACGAACGTGCCGATTTGTTCAACTTGCTGAGCACCGGCCGCCAGCAGGCCATTTTGCGCTCCATGGCCCAGGAAGAACGTGAGGACCTGCGGCGCCTGTCCAGCTATGCCGAAGGCACGGCCGGTGCGATCATGACCAGCGACTATGTCGTCGTACCCGCAGATGCCAGCGTCGATGACGCGCTACAGATCATCCGCACCTCAGCGCCGGATGCTGAAACCATCTACCAGGTGTATGTCCTCGATGAACAACAGCGCATTGCCGGCGTTATCTCCCTGCGCGACCTTATCCTGGCTGCCCCACAAAAGGCCGTCAGTAAACTGATGGCTCGGGAAGTTGTCTCTACCACGGTCGAAACAGCTCAGGAAGAGGTGGCCAAACTGATTGCCCGCTATGACCTATTGGCGCTTCCCATCACCAATGGCGGTGACCGCCTGGTGGGCATCGTGACCTACGATGACGCCATGGATGTGGTCGAGGAAGAAACGACCGAAGACATCCACAAGGGTGGCACCATCGGTAAGCTGGACGGTAGCCTGCGTGGCGCCAGCCTATTTACCCTGTATCGCAAGCGGGTCGGCTGGTTGGTGCTACTGGCTTTTGCCAACATCATTTCCGGTGCCGGCATTGCCTACTACGAAGATACAATCGCCACCTATGTGGTGCTGGTGTTCTTCTTCCCGCTTCTGATGGCCAGTGGGGGTAACGCTGGCGCCCAAGCGGCGACGCTGATGGTGCGTGGCTTGGCGACGGGCGATGTCCACCTGCGGGATTGGGGCAAATTACTCGGCAAGGAATTGCTGGTCGCCGGGGCACTGGGTCTGACCATGAGCGCTGCCATCGCGACTATTGGCGTGGTGCGTGGTGGTTCCGATGTTGCTCTGGTCGTTGCCCTGAGCATGTTTATCATCGTCATCCTCGGCAGCCTGATCGGCATGTGTCTGCCCTTTGTACTCAACCGCCTGAAACTGGACCCGGCAACAGCCTCAGCGCCGCTGGTAACTACCATTGCTGACGTCACCGGGGTGATCGTCTACTTCAGTATTGCTACTGCAATCCTGACAATGCCATGAGCCTGACACCGCACTAAACGATACTCGCAACGGCGGCCAAGTCATGCTTAACTTGGCCGCCTAAATTTTTTGCTAGCGGAATCCCCATGGATTGGATACAAGTCATCGTCCTCGCCATTGTGCAAGGCCTCACCGAGTTCCTCCCGATTTCCAGCTCTGCCCACCTGATCCTGGTGCCGGTACTGACCGACTGGGAGGACCAAGGGCTGGCGTTTGACGTTGCCCTGCATCTGGGTAGTCTGGCCGCGGTCGTCATTTATTTCCGTGGCGACCTGATCAATATGACCCACAGCTGGACCCGCTCATTGGCCACGCGGGAACTGGATGCCGACGCCAAACTGGCCTGGGCGGTGATCCTCGGCACTATTCCGGTCGGCCTGGCCGCATTGGCGTTCAAGGATGTCATCGAAACCACCCTGCGCTCGCCGATTTATCTGGCCTTTGGCCTGATTGGTTTTGGTTTGCTGCTTGGCTGGGCCGATTGGCGCCATCGCGGGCAGCGCGAAGTGACCCAGATGACCTGGAAAGATGTCGCCGTCATCGGCATTGCCCAGGCCATCGCGTTATTTCCCGGCACCTCGCGCTCGGGCATCACCATGACGGCAGCCTTGCTACTGGGCCTGAACCGGGAAGCCGCTGCCCGCTTTTCCTTCCTGCTGTCGATCCCGGTCATCTTTCTTGCCTGCGCCCTCGAAGCCAAGGGGCTGCTGACAAGCGGCGAGGAGATTCAATGGGCCTTTATGGCCGGCGGCATCTTGATGTCGGGGATCAGCGCCTATCTGTGCATTCACTATTTCCTGGCCTTTATCAAACGTATCGGCATGCAGCCCTTTGTGATTTATCGCTTGGTACTGGGTGCTATGCTGCTGTGGATCTTTCTCTAAGGTAATCATTCATGCTGACTCTGCCACGTTTGCTGCTGCCCTTTCTTGCCCTGCTGTTGCTGAGCGCCTGTAGCACTGACCCCGAGCCCCAACAGCACCGCCTGCAAGGCAGCATCTTTGGCAGCTTTTATCAGATCACTCTGGCCGGCGCCTTTACCGAGGCGGAGCTGGATGAGCTGCACCAGGGTGTGCTGGAAGAGATGCGTGCTGTGGATGCCAGCATGTCGACGTACCGGGACGACTCTGAACTCAGCCAGCTCAACCAGGGTGAAACCGGCGAATGGGTCGACGTATCCCGCTCCCTGCTGACCGTCCTGGAGGCCAGCGACAAGATCGCCCGCGCCAGCGATGGGGCTTTTGATGTCACCATTGGCGGCCTGGTCAACCTGTGGAGCTTTGGCCCCGAGGCCCGTCCACTGGAAACACCCAGCGACAGCGAGCGCGAACAGCGTCTGGCTGAAGTCGGTTACCGTTATCTTGAGCTCGATAGCGAAGGCCAACGGGTACGTCGCCAGCGAGATGTGTTCGTTGACCTGTCCGCAATTGCCAAAGGCTATGCCGTAGACCGTGTTTCCCAATGGCTGTTGGAGCAAGGTGTCGATAACCATCTGGTCAATCTGGGTGGTGACCTGCTAGCCATGGGTGTACGCAGCGACGGTGAGCCCTGGCGTATCGGCGTAGAGCTGCCAGACAGCGATCAGATGGAAGTCGCGCAGCACATATTGCCAGTGCGCGATATGTCGATCGCTACCTCAGGTGATTACCGCAACTATTTCGAAGCCGACGGCCAGCGCTACTCGCACACCATCGACCCACGCACCGGCTTGCCGGTCAGCCACAAACTGGCCTCGGTCACCGTGCTGCACCCCGCGAACATGATTGCCGACGGCTGGGCCACCGCGCTGATGGTCGTTGGTACTGAGGCCGCCCAAGCCATGGCCGAGCAGCATGAGCTAAAAGTCCTGCTGCTCAGCCGGAGCGAAGCGGGTGGCTGGGACAGCTGGGCCTCACCCGCGATGCTCGCACTCTATGGCGAAGAGGCGTTGCAGCCGGTGGAGTGAGTGTAAGGTTGCCCCCCTCTCCCCAACCCCTCTCCCGCGAAGGGGAGAGGGGCTTTAACGTGCAGGGTTATGGCAATGAGTACTGCTCAGGCTCTGGGTTCGTCTCGAGGTTAAAGTTTAATCACCCCTCTCCGTTCGCGGGGTGGAGGCGGCAAGAGCGAAGCATGCTTCTCCCGGCGAAACGCCCTGAACTCTGCGAAGGGCTGGGGACCGTAAGGCGGGGCACCGATAGCCCCTCTCCCCTTCGCGGGAGAGGGGTTGGGGAGAGGGGGAATCCCCCCTACAAACTCATATCCAACTTGACCCACCAGGTCCGC
>REBY01000061.1 GCA_007692485.1 Pseudomonadaceae bacterium
GCGCGAGCGACCTTGAGCCCATCCATGGCCTCCTTGTGTTGGGTGCGGAACTGGTGCGTCGCCTTGTTGCCTTCGATACGCAGAATATGAAACAGCTCTTTGATTTGCGGCTCCAGCCGCAGCTCGCGATTCAGGCGGTACAACAGATCCGCCTGACTGGTTTGTTCATCAAAGTCGACGCCGGCAACCGCTGCCAGATGCTGCGCCAGCGCTTCACCAAGCTGGCGCAGCTTGATCAAGGTGGTGTTGGGGTCGCTGGCAAAGGCCAGCTCGGCCGTATTGGCGAGCTGGAAGAAGACCGGGTCGTACTCCCTGAGAAAGGCGAAATTACTGCTTTCAGCCATGTTCAATCCCTTGCCTCCATCCCGATGACTCAGAACGGATATGTGTTTGCTTGGGATAATGCCAGATGCAGCAAGCCGGGGGAACCTGAGCGCAACATGTGGCACGTTTTGGGAGATAAAAGCGCAGCAGCTATGCTGGCACTGTACCCTGAATGTACCTTTCGCCAGACACAAAAAAGGCCTGCATCTCTGCAAGCCTTTATCTGTATGGTGCCGGCACCAAGAGTCGAACTCGGGACCTACTGATTACAAGTCAGTTGCTCTACCAACTGAGCTATACCGGCAACGGGAGGCATTATATAGAGGTTAGCTTCGGTGTAAAGGGATGGGCGCCTGCACAAGCAAAATTTTCTGCTTGTGCATAACTATGGAATATCGGCGGGTTGTGAATTACTTCTCTTTCAGCACTTGACAAAGATGCCCCAAGCGCTTGTTTTGCAAAAGATATCCAAGCTGCTCTTTTTTTGATCTAAGGCCTGAAAGCCTTGATTTATATGGCTCTGACACACTTGCACATAAGTCATCAACATCTTTATCCACAGCAAGGGTGGATAACCCACAACCAACCAAACCTGTGCATAACTCTGTGTGCAACAGGTAGACAAGGTGGGCATGGCCTGTTGGCTAACGCTCAGCCAATAGCAGCAGGTTACGCGGAGTGAGGCTCTCGGGGCAGAACTGGCCAAGCTGTACGCGGTAACCGGACTGCTGCAACCAAAGCAGGCGATCAAGCAATAACCAGATTTCCAGTGGGCGACGAAAGACTGCGCGCAACAACTCCAGATTGCGCACCACGGCCAGGCGCTCCCAGCCTGCCCGCTCCAAGACGGCCCAGTCCGGCGGTGGTGGCAAGTGCAGCTGATGATGCTGCGCCAAATCCTGACAGAAGTCGGCAAAGGGTTGCTGCAAGGCACTCTGCGGCCGCGATGGCGTGGGTAGATAAGTATCCACGCCACGCGCGTCGCGCTGCCAGAGATCGAATCCGAGGCGCCAGGCCATGCTCTGGTCACGCAGGCGACGATCGCGCTGCCCGGCGGTGACGGTAGATTGCAGTGGCAGGGCCAGGTCGTCGCGGGTCAACTGCAGGCTTGCCTGTTGCGCACTATCGGACAGGGGCCGGTATTGCTCTGCTTGGGTACGGTTATAGCAACAAGGTGACAACGCCAGCTGGCGGCAACCCTGCGCAACCACTTGCCGCAACAGCGTGGTGTGCAAGTCGCCACAGGCATGCAGCGCGACCACACTCTGCTCGGGTTTAAGGTAGCGCCAGGCCGGGGGCTGCAGTACGTCCTGGCAATGGTGATGAGCTGACAGCTTGAGACTGTGGCTCAGCTCTGCACCCGCCGCAACCAACGCCGGATCATGCTCAAGGCAGGTCAGTCGCAAGTCACCCTGCCAGGCGAACAAGCGCCCGAGATGCCCCTTGCCGGCACACCAGTCGAGCATGTGCTCAGCCGGCTGCTGCCAGTAATTTTGCGCAGCTGCGGCGAACGCTTGTATTTGCTGCCATTTTCGCCCGGGGATATGCCTTTCCAACTGCTCAGGATAGGTCTGCGCCTGCGCCAGCGACCAATCAGGCACGGCACTCAGTTGCTCAGCGGTCGTCAGCAGCTCAGGCAGAGGGGCTGGTGCATCTAGCAGCGCAAGAGAATTATGTGCCGTCTCGGCATCAGCCAGGCTGCGCTGCCGCAACCATTGCGCCAGCTCAGGGTAGTCAGCTTCCCAGTTACAGTGCAGGCGGGTAAAGGGCTTTTCCCGCCATACCGTTTGATACTGCGACAACCAGCTATCCAACGCTTGAAAGCGGGCCTGCCAATCAGCGACCGCGGCTGGCATCAATCTTGAGCCAGCGCTCGAGCAGGCGGAATAACTGGGTAAACACCAGGGTGATCGAGAGGTACATCAGCCCGGCGACCAGATAGAACAACTCATACTGATAGGTGCGTGAGTTGATCGTCTGCACCGTCCCCATGATATCCATCAGGGTGATCATATAGACCACGGCACTGGCCTTGAGCATAAGAATCACTTCGTTGCCGTAGGCCGGTAGCCCGATGCGAATAGCGCGCGGCAAAATGATGTATTGCAGCGCCTGACGCCGTGACATACCTAGCGCCCGCGCCGCTTCGACCTCGCCAGGCGGTACCGCCTGGATTGCCCCGCGCAAGATCTCCGCGATATAGGCCGCCGTGTGCAGGGTCATGGTGATCAGGGCACACCAATAGGGTTCGCGCAAGTATGCCCAGGCCCAACTATCACGCACCGCATCGAACTGCGCAAGGCCGTAGTAGACCAGAAACAGCTGCAATAGCAGCGGTGTGCCGCGGAAGAAAAAGATATAGCCATAGGGCAAGGCACGGATATACCAATGCCGTGACGCACGCGCCAAGCCCAGCGGGATAGCCAGAATCAACCCGACCACCACCGCAATGCCGACCAGCTCGAGGGTCATCAGGGCGCCATCCCACAACTGTGGCGACCAGCGTACGATCATCTCCCAGCGCTCGGACCAGTTCATAGTTCGGTCCTTGTATAGCCGCGATTAGCACGCTTTTCGAACCAGTGCAGCGCCGCCATGATAATCACCGTCAGGCCCAGATAGATCAGCGCGGCAGCAAACAGAAAGGTAAAGGGCTCACGGGTCGCCTGCCCGGCGATGCGCGCCTGTCGCATCAGTTCGTTCAGGGTAATCAAAGACACCAGCGCGGTATCCTTGAGCAGAATCAGATAAAGGTTACCCAGCCCCGGCAATGCAACGCGCCATAACTGCGGCAGGGTGATACGCCAGAAGATACGCAGAGGCGACAACCCCAGCGCTTGTCCGGCTTCCTTTTGCCCCTGCGGGATACTCAGCAGAGCGCCACGGAACACTTCGGTGGCGTAGGCACCAAAGCACAACCCGAGCGCCAAGGTACCGGCAACAAAAGGCGTGAAGCTGAATTGTGGGTGACCGAAATGACTGCCAATCCAGTTCAGACTGGAAACCGTGCCGAAATAAGCCGCCAGCACCCACAGGGTTTCTGGCACACCACGCACCACGGAGGTATAGAAGCCGCCTGCCGTGCGTAGATACCAGCGCGAGGAGATTTTTGCGCTGGCACCAAGCAGCCCCAGCAGCAAGCCGAGCGCCAGCGACGCCAACGACAGGCGTACCGTTACCCAGGTGCCCTGAAGTAGCGCAGGTCCAAAACCGTGGAGATCTAGCATGATGTTTCCGTCACGGCCGGGTTTTCAGGGCCCGGCCTGGTCGATCAATAGATGCTGAAGGGGAAGTACTTGGCGTTGATCTCTTCGTAGGTACCGTCTTCAACAATGGCCGCCAGCGCTTCGTTCAGACGCTCACGCAGCGGATCGCCCTTGCGTACGGCAATACCGATCTTGTCGTCATCGAATACCGGCTCGCCCTTGAACTCAAAGTTGGCGCCAGCATCGCTTTGCAGCCACTCGTACTGCACGAAGTTATCCGCCAGCACACCATCGATACGCCCGGCACTCATATCCAGATAGGCATTTTCCTGGGTGTCATACAGGCGAATGCGCACCACATCGGCCATGTTGTCTTCCAGCCACTGACCAGCGATAGTCGCGCGCTGGGCCCCGATAGTCTTGCCTTTCAGGCTCTCAGCATCGACTTCAAAGTCAGACGACTTGGGCGCGACGAACTGCAGTTTGTTGGTGTAGTAGGGGTCAGTGAAATCAACCGCCTGCTTGCGCTCTTCGGTGATCGACATGGAGGCGACCAAAAAATCAAAGCGGTTAGTGTTCAAGGCCGGGATGATGCCATCCCAGTCGGAGGTGACAATAGTGCACTCAACGCCCATTTCGTCACACAGGGCTTTGGCAATATCGATATCAAACCCAACCACTTCGCCACTGCTGTTGACCAGATTGAACGGCGGGTAAGCGCCCTCAGTACCAATACGCAGCGTTTCCGCCATTGCCGGCAAACTCAAAAATACTGCCGCTGCACCTGCCAATACCGCCTGTTTGAAGCTTTTCATCGGTAACGCTCCTTACTTGTGACTGGACATAAATTGCTTGCAACGCTCGGACGTCGGCTGGTCGAAGACCTGCTCCGGAGTACCGATTTCTTCGACCACGCCCTGGTGGAGAAAGACCACCTGGCTGGACACCTGACGAGCAAAGCCCATCTCGTGAGTAACCAACAGCATAGTCCGACCTTCATCGGCCAGCTTGCGAATAACACCTAGCACTTCCTGGACCATTTCCGGGTCCAGCGCTGAAGTAGGTTCATCAAACAGGATAACCCGTGGCTGCATGGCCAGGGTGCGCGCGATAGCAGCCCGCTGCTGCTGACCACCAGAAAGCTGGGCCGGAAAGGCGTGCATCTTGTCGGCAATGCCGACTTTGGCCAGAAAGACTTCAGCGGCAGCGATGGCATCGGCTTTGGGCTGGCCCAGCACGCGGCGCGGGGCCTCAATAATATTGTCGAGAATGCTCATGTGCGGCCACAAGTTGAAGCTCTGGAACACAAAGCCAACCTTGGCACGCAGGCGATTGATCTGTTTGTTGTCGGCCGCAACCAGGGCACCGCCCTTGCTTGGCTTGAGCTTAAGCTCTTCACCCGCGACGAAAATCTGACCTGCGTGGGGGTTTTCCAACAAATTGATGCAACGCAGCAGCGTGCTTTTGCCTGAGCCAGAAGAGCCCAGAATGGAAATGACATCGCCGTCTCGGGCGGTAAGATCGACGCCCTTGAGTACCTCAAGGTCGCCATAGCGTTTGTGCAGCTTGCGCACTTCCAGGGCTGGTGGTGTCACGTGTCGTCATCCACAGGGCGCACATCGCGCCATCAGAAATAGCCAGGCACGGGGCCCAATGAACCGACAGTTCCTTCTGCAAGCAATCCGTCATGATGCAAACTAGCACAGACCATGCCGATGACCAACCTAACCCTTTCAGTCACGTTATTCATCCAGCAAATAAAAAACCCGCGAGCGTTAACCGGCGGGTTTTTTTCAAAGATGGTGCCCAGAGACGGAATCGAACCGCCGACACGGGGATTTTCAATCCCCTGCTCTACCAACTGAGCTATCTGGGCAACAGGGCCGCTATTAAACGGTTTTGCCTTTTATGTGTCAAGCGCCTGCGGAAATATTTTTATTTTTTAGCCGCTTAGGTGCACTTATTCGCTCGGCGGCACATAACCTTCAGCCTGCGCATAGTCTTCGCCGGCGAGAAACTTGTCCATTTCCTGCTGGATGAATTTGCGATCATCCGGATCCATCATATTCAGGCGACGCTCGTTGATCAGCATGGTCTGATGCGCCTGCCACTCGTCCCAGGCCTTTTTCGACACCTCATTAAAGATGGCTTCGCCCTTGGCGCCGGGATAGGGCGGGCGCTCCAGGCCTGGCAGTTCCTGCTGATATTTACGGCACTGCACCATACGGGTCATGGCAATCTCCTCAAAATCGGGCGGTTATTCCTGCGGCACCCGTTGCAGCAACTTCTTCACCGGGGCCGCCAGACCCAACGGGGTCGGCTGCCGCAGGTTATACCAGACCTGACCCGGCTCGGCCACGCCAGTAGAGTCGCCAACATCAATCAATAGCGGCTGGATATCCAGATGAAAGTGGCTGAACGTATGCCGTAGCGGGGTCATCGCGTGCCGCTGGGTCACACGCAGCCCCTGTTGCTGCAACCAAGCGTCCAGCTCGGTTTCCGTATCAAACTGCGGTGGGCACCAGAGACCACCCCAAAGGCCACTGTCCGGACGACGTTGCAGCCAGATAGCCCCGTTGGGGCTACGCAAAAAAGGCATCAAACAGGTGCGTACCGGCAGTTGCTTGCGCGGTTTTGGTTCCGGGAAGGCAGTTGGCGTGCCCAAGGCCCGCGCCTCGCATCCCGAGCGCAGCGGGCACAACAGGCAGCTGGGTTTGCTACGCGAACACAAGGTCGCACCCAGATCCATCATCGCTTGAGTGTAATCCGCCACTCGCGCCTCTGGCGTGTAGCGCTCGGCCAGCACCCAGAGCTTTTTCTGCACGGGCGTACTGCCTGTCCAGCCATGGATGGCGTGATAACGGGCCAACACCCGCTTGACGTTGCCGTCCAGGATCGGCGCCCGCAGCCCCATGCTCAGACTGGCAATGGCGCCGGCCGTGGAGCGGCCAATACCCGGCAAAGCGATCAGTTGCTCCAGATCACGCGGGAACTCGCCCCCATGCTCACTGACGACCTGTTTGGCCGCCTGATGCAGGTTACGCGCCCGACTGTAGTAACCCAACCCGGTCCACAAGTGCAGCACCTGATCAGCCGGCGCTGCCGCCAGCGCCTGCACGCTCGGCAGCTCGGCCAGAAAGCGCTGATAATAGGGAATGACGGTAGCCACCTGGGTCTGCTGCAACATGATTTCCGACAGCCAGACCCGGTACGGGGTCTTGTCATGCTGCCACGGCAGATCCTTGCGGCCATGCTGGTCAAACCAGGCCAGCACGACCGCCGAAAAGTCTGCCGCCGTCACCGGTTAAACAGGCCGCGAATGGCATCGCGGACGTCGGGCTGACGCTCTTCGCCGTCTTCATCACTCTCGCGGGAACCGCCCAACCGCTCGCTAATGCGATCCTCGATGCGCCGCTGGGCTTCGCGACCCAACAGGCGAGCGGCAATCTGGCCGACGCCTTCGGTGTCCACGCCACAGCTACTGGCAGCGTTGTGCAGATAACCACGGCAACGCAGCGGCCACTCGATACCCACGTAACGTTCATTGATCCGGCAGGCTGGATCCGGCATTTCCCGGGTATCGCCCTCCAAGACCAGACCGACGCGATAATCCAGCCGCTGCTCTGGCAAGTTGATATCGCCACGCCCTCGCGCTTCGATACCCGGCAAGGCAGCGCGCATGTCACTGTTGCTGACCACGCCATTACGGATAGAGAAACTGCCAGACAGCTGATTGAAGGGCGTATCTTCGGCGCCCAGCGACTCGCTCAGACTCTCCCGGTTGGCCAAGGCAATAGCGCGGCACAACTGGTGCTCCAAATTGGTCCCCACCAGGGCGCCATCGTCCACATCAAAACGTGCGCTACCGTTCAGGGTGTTCATCCAGCGCTGGATGCTGTTGCCCTGCGTACGCAGCTCTGCACGGGCATTCAACAAACCGCGCAGTTGCTCGGGTATCTCATAGCCCTGCTGTAGTGCTACTGCATCCATACCTTGCAGGTTGGCGTTCAGCGTCATGGTGACAGGTGTCTGCCGGCTATTGATATCCGCACTCAACTCAAAGCGCCCCTCGAAGAGTTCGCCTTGCAAGGTATTCACCTGCACCCGACCGTTACGGGCAACTACAGCGGCCGTGAACGCCTTGATACTCTGTCCGGTCAATTGCACCTGATCCAAGGTCAAGCGGCCATCCACATCCAGCTCGGCGAGCAGGTCCAGGGGTAAGACCGCGGCATCACTCCAGGGCTCCGGCGGTTGATCGGAACGGCTACCACCGCGTCCGGCAGAACTGTCAGTTCGCTCAGATTCAGCCGTTGGTGGCAAATAGTCATCGAGATTCAGCTGGGTTCCGCGCAGATCAAAACGCAGTGCCTGTCGCTCAAAATCACTGACGCCAAGGCTGCCGCGCAATTCGGTACCATCCAGCTGCAGGCGCAGTTCATCCAGCAACAGGCTGCTGGCACTGCCATTCAGTTGCGCAGCCAACGCAACACGCTTGAGCGCGTCAGCATTGGCGGTTTCAGGTACCTCTTGCCCCAGCGACCGCAACAGGGCCCGACCATCAAACTCGGCAATATCGATACGCCCGCCGAGGCGCATGGTGTCAGCCAAGTTGCTGGCACGCAGCTCACCGCTGGCACGCAAATCATTCAATGCCAGACGCATTTGCTCAACCTCAGCGATATTGGCGGTACCGTCGTAGGTCGCATCACCTTGCAAGCGCATATCCACCGAACGACCGGAGAAGGGCTCACCACTGGCCGTTACCCGCAAGTCCAGGCCTTGAAGTTGATAGTGCTGACGGCCTGGGTCAAAGGTCACCACAGTATCCAGACCCAGCCGCATGCGCAGCGCGGGCTCGTCCAGCACCAGCAGGCCCTCCAGATCCAGGTCAAAAGGCTCACCCGGAATCAGCGCGCCGCTGGTCAGATTGGCGTCACGAATACTCAGGCGTTGGCCACTTTGATGATCCTCGTAATCAATCCGCGCGTTGGTGATCCGCACGCTCTCGATGGCAATATTGAAGTCGCTACCATCGCGCTCACGTTGTGCCCGCTCTCGCTCAGCAGCTGCCGCTTCCTGGTCTGCCCCTTCAGCCTGGGTGAACGCTTCCCAGTTACCGCGACCCTGCTCATCCACCAGCAGATTGAGCTGCACGCTGTCGACAATCACATCGCTCATGCGCAGCTGCCGGCGCAGCAAGGGCATGACTTCCACACCCAGGCCAAGATTGCCGATTTGCGCCAGGGGCTGCTCGGGATCATCCAGCGGCGCCACGCCGACATCGCTCAGCTCGATACCCAGCCAAGGAAACAGCGACCAACCAATCTCGCCGCCCAGCGTCAGCTCAACATTGGCCTGGTCCCGCGCAGCTTGCTGTATCTGTTCGCGGTAATCATTGGGATCGAACATCCGGGTCAGAAAGAACAATAGCGCCGCCAGCAGCAACACAATGGCCAGCACCACCAGACCCAGAACCTTGGCAAGTGACTTCATGCAATCTCCTCGAAAAGCTGACGCCAAAGGGCATCTTTCACGTAGTTAACCATAGCAACGGCGATGCAATTAAGACAGCGACTGCCCCTGTACAAGTTCCCTGACCCGTTCGGCCAGCGCCAGACTGGCCGTTAATCCCGGCGACTCAATCCCGTACAGGCTGATTAGCCCGGGCAAACCCAACGCTCGGCCATCCTGCAGCTGGAAATCAGCAACCGGCTCTCCCGGCCCGCTCAGCTTGGCGCGCACTCCAGCATAGGCTGGCGTCAGCCGTTCTGGCTGGCAATCGGGCCAATAACGCTGAATCGCCCGGGCAAAATCGCTGCGACATTGCTCATCCACTTGATAATCCAACTGATCGAGGTAGCGCACATCCGGACCAAAACGCAGCTGGCCCGCCAGATCCAGGGTCGCATGCACACCCAGCCCGGCCGTATTCGTCTCTGGCATGGGATAGATCAACTGACTGAAAGGGGATTGACCCTGATAGGCAAAGTAGCGCCCCTGACACCAATATACCCGTGGAATGCTCGCCGCGGGCAGGCCCTTGACCGACTGCGCCAGTTGCTGGGCAAAGATACCCGCACTATTGATCAGCCACCGACAACTGAGCGCGAATGCCTGCCCGGCACTCTGCCCGACTAACTGGAATGTTTGCCCCTTGCGCTCAACCTGCTCAACCCGGGTCTGTAGCTGCACAGCGCCGCCACCCTGCTGCACCTGTGCTTCAAAAGACTGCAGCAAGCCATGACTATCAATAATACCGGTTAGCGGTGAATGCATCGCTGCCACGCCGCGCACGGCGGGTTCGCGCGCTTGCAGCTGACGCGCATCAAGATACTCCAACACCACACCGTTGCCCGCCGCGCCAGCCTGCAAGCGACGCAACGCTGGCACTTCATCGGCAGTCACCGCAACCAGCAATTTGCCAACAGCACGATGCGCTACCTGATGCTCGGCGCACCAGGTGTACAAGAGATCGCGCCCACGACGGCAGGCCGCCGCCTTGAGCGACCCCGGCGGATAATAAATGCCAGCATGAATCACCTCACTATTGCGGCTGGACGCATGCTGGCCGGCCCAGGCTTCCTGCTCCAATACCAGCACCTCATGCCCGGCACCCGCCAATTCCGCAGCGATTGCCAGACCGACTGCACCCGCACCTACTACCACAATCTCGACATCTGCCACGACCGCCCCCTTGCTTCTGGCCCTTGACCCCCGGCTGCACGTATAATGCACGCCCTCGATAGAAATTTCAGTGGAGAACAGCCATGGCCGAGCGCAAGGCCAGCGTCGAACGCAATACTCTTGAAACCAAGATCAAGGTTGATATCAACCTGGATGGTACCGGTCAGGCCGATTTCGATATCGGTGTGCCCTTTCTTGAGCACATGCTGGATCAGATCGCCCGCCACGGGTTGATCGATATGCACATCCACTGCCGCGGCGACCTGCACATTGACGACCACCACACCGTGGAAGATGTCGGTATCACCCTGGGCCAGGCGTTTGCCAAGGCTGTGGGCGACAAGAAGGGTATCCGTCGTTACGGCCACAGCTATGTGCCGCTGGACGAGGCCCTGTCACGCGTGGTGATCGACTTTTCCGGTCGGCCCGGCCTGCATATGGACGTGCCTTACACCCGCGCCAGCGTAGGCGGCTTTGATGTTGACCTGTTCATGGAATTCTTCCAGGGCTTCGTCAACCACTCACAAACCACCTTGCACATCGACAATCTGAAGGGCGTGAATACCCACCACCAGATTGAAACTGTGTTCAAGGCCTTTGGCCGCGCGCTGCGCATGGCACTGGAAGCCGACCCGCGCATGGGTGACATGATGCCTTCGACCAAGGGCTGCCTGTAATTCATGAGCAATAATGTAGCCGTTATCGACTATGGCATGGGCAACCTGCACTCGGTTGCCAAGGCCCTTGAACATGTTGGCGCGCTGCGCGTTGAAGTCACCAGCGATCCGGCGACCATTCTGGCCGCCGATCGCGTGGTACTACCTGGCGTGGGCGCTATCCGTGACTGCGTCAGCGAGCTGCGCCAGCTAGAGCTGGACCAGACGGTGATCGACCTGGTCGGCGAGCTCCCCTTGCTGGGTATTTGCGTCGGCATGCAAATGCTGTTCGAGCACAGCGAAGAGAACAATGGGGTCGATACGCTGGGGCTATTTCCCGGCAATGTGCGGTTTTTCGGCAATGAGCTGCAGGAAACTGACGGCAGCCGGTTGAAAGTACCGCACATGGGCTGGAATCAAGTGACCCAGACCATCGACCACCCGATCTGGCACCGCGTTGAGCAGGATGCCCGCTTCTACTTCGTGCACAGCTACTATGCGAGCCCGGAAAAAAGCGGCCAGATCGCCGGGCGCTGTCATTACGGTGTCGACTTTGCCGCCGCCATGATCCGCGACAATGTGTTCGCCACCCAATTTCACCCGGAAAAAAGCCATACCAACGGCCTGCAGTTGCTGCGCAACTTTTTGGCCTGGGACGGGCGCTGGTAAAATCTGAGCAGCAAGCTACCCGCTGCAAGCTGCAAGCCTGAGCGCTTGAAGCTTGACGTCTGGGGCTTGAGGCTCTTTTTCCAAAGGAAAAAGACATGCTGATTATCCCTGCTATTGACCTTAAAGACGGTGCCTGCGTGCGCTTGCGCCAGGGCCTGATGGAGGATGCCACGGTATTTTCCGATGACCCGGTCGCCATGGCCGCCAAGTGGGTTGAAGCCGGTTGCCGCCGCCTGCACCTGGTCGATCTCAATGGTGCCTTTGAGGGTAAGCCGGTTAACGGCGATGCCGTCACTGCAATCGCCAAACGCTATCCCGACCTACCGATCCAGATTGGTGGCGGCATTCGCTCGCTGGAAACCATTGAAGAATACGTTCGTGCCGGGGTCAGCTATGTGATTATCGGCACCAAGGCGGTCAAGCAACCCGAGTTTGTCGGCGAAGCCTGTCGCGCCTTTCCGGGTAAGGTCATCGTTGGCTTGGACGCCAAAGATGGCTTCGTGGCTACTGATGGCTGGGCAGAAGTCAGCAACATTCAGGTTATCGACCTGGCCAAACGCTTTGAAGCTGACGGCGTATCCGCCATTGTTTACACCGATATCGCCAAAGACGGCATGATGCAGGGCTGCAATGTTGACGCCACCGCCGCACTGGCCAACGCCACGAAAATCCCGGTCATAGCCTCCGGCGGCATCCATCATATCGGCGACATTCAGACCCTGCTTGACGCCGGCGCCCCCGGCATCATGGGCGCTATTACCGGCCGCGCCATCTACGAAGGCACCCTGGATGTGGCCGAAGCGCAGGCGCTGTGCGACCGGGCGCGGGGCTAGACAACCTGGATTGCCGCGTGGCGGATGGCCGCCACCGGCTCCTCGCAATGACCAGGCACTAAACAGCAGCCAATCAGACAACCTATTTTTGTACGCGGAGAACTGAAATGCCCCTGGCCAAACGCATTATCCCCTGCCTCGACGTTGATAACGGCCGTGTGGTGAAGGGCGTTCAGTTCGAGAATATCCGCGATGCCGGCGACCCGGTGGAAGTCGCCAGGCGTTACAACGAACAGGGCGCGGACGAGATTACCTTTCTCGACATTACCGCCAGCCACCAGGAGCGCGACACGACCCTGCACACCGTTGAGCGCATGGCCAGCCAGGTATTTATTCCGCTAACCGTAGGTGGCGGCGTGCGCACTGTCAGTGATATCCGCAACCTGCTGAATGCCGGGGCTGACAAGGTTTCCATCAATACCGCAGCGGTATTCAACCCGGAGTTTGTCGGTGAAGCCGCTGACCGCTTCGGCTCGCAGTGCATTGTGGTGGCCATTGATGCGAAACGGGTATCGGCACCTGGCGAACCCGAACGCTGGGAGATTTTCACCCATGGCGGGCGCAAACCCACCGGGCTGGATGCGGTAGCTTGGGCGAAAAAGATGGAAGACCTCGGTGCCGGTGAAATCCTCCTGACCAGTATGGATCAGGACGGCGTGAAAAGCGGGTATGACCTGGGCGTAACGCGCGCCATCAGCGACACCCTGCATATCCCGGTTATCGCCTCTGGCGGGGTTGGCAACTTGCAACACCTCGCCGATGGCGTACTCCAAGGCGGCGCTGATGCCGTGCTGGCCGCGAGCATTTTCCATTTTGGCGAATACAGCATTACCGAAGCCAAGGCTTTTATGGCTGCTCAAGGTATCGAGATGCGTCTGTAAGGAACCGGCGCTGCCTAAGGCGGCGCGCCCATGCAGCTTAACGCTCCAGCAGCATCGTCACCGGCACCAGAACAACGCCTTCGCGCTCGGCCAAGCCAGGTAACACCTGCTCAAGAAAGGCCAGGGTTTCCCGGTACGGGTGACCGATAACGATAACCTGCCCCTCCTCTCGCGCCATTTCCAGCGCTACGGCAAAGGAGCGCGCAATCGCCTCGGCATCACGCACATGATCCAGAAACACCTGACGTGACGCATGCGGCACCCCGGCTGCCGCAGCCGCAAATGCAGCCTCGGTCGCCGCCGTGGTTCGGCTATCAAGGAAGAACAGTTGCTTGCGCTGCAAGACTGCCATAACCGCATCCATCGCCTCACGATCAGCTGTCAGCAGGCTACCCATATGATTATTGATGCCGGCGACGCCGGGCAGCTCGGCAAGGTTATCGCGCAGAATGGTGGCGTAATCTTCGCGTTGCGTTTGCTGGTACAGGCCGCCGGGGCCAATGGGCAAACCCGCGCCATTCTCCATCGGCTGGTGCAGCATCACTGTTTGACCGGCTTGGCTGGCTTCACGCGCCAGCTGCTCGGCGAAGGGGGTTTGCGGAAGAATCGCCAAGGCTACGGGGCCTGGCAGTGCGATAATTCGGCGACCCTCGGTATAACTGTGCCCGAGATCGTCTATCACAATGGCCATGACCGGACCGTCTGGTGGCGCCGAGGCCAGTGCTGCGTCGGAAGCGTCCGGCTCAGGCAAGAGTGGCAGAGTCCCCGGATACACCAGCCAGTCTGGCAGCGCCTCCGGCTTGTCTATCAGCACCAGTTGCTCCCAGGCTGTCGGCTCGACAGGGAGCCCACTGCTGGCCTCGGGTTCAGGCGGCACTTCCGGCTCGGCAGGCGGGTCACTACATGCCACTAACAAGCTAAGCGCCAACAGCGCCGGAAGTCGCCCCCAGCTCATGGTTTCTTGCGGGTGATATGCAAGCCCTTGAGCAAAGTCAACGCCTGATTCAACTGATAGTCACTATCCTGCGGGCGCTCGCGCTCTTCTGCTGCGACCGGCGTGCTGGTTTCACTGCGGCGCAAATGGCCCTGTAAGTCAGATTCACGCACAGCGCCAATTTCGTCTTCTTCACGGGTCAGCCGGGCACGCTCGACGCGAATGTCCGGCACAATGCCCTGAGCCTGAATCGAGCGACCGTTCGGAGTGAAATAAATTGCCGTCGTCAGCTTCAAGCCGCGGTCATTGTTCAGCGGCAACACTGTTTGTACCGAGCCCTTACCGAAACTGTCAGTTCCCATGACCACCGCACGGCCATGATCCTGCAGCGCCCCGGCGACAATCTCTGCGGCCGACGCCGAGCCGCCATTGATCAGCACCACCACAGGCACCTCACCGCTGGGGTTGTGACTGGTGGCATTAAAGCGCATCTCTGCGTTGCTCAAACGGCCCTCGGTATACACAACATTGCCACCGGGCAAGAAACTGTCGGCCACGCCCACAGCCGCCTGTAGCACGCCACCCGGGTTGTTGCGCAAGTCGAGTACCAACCCCCTGAGTTCACCGGCCTTTAGTTCTTTCAGCTTGTTGCGCACGTCATCGGCGGTATTGTTCTGGAACTGGGTGATACGCACGTAGGCATAACCCTCTTCCAGCATCTGGCTACGCACGCTCTGCACCCGAATCACCGCCCGGGTGAGCTCAACTTCAAAGGGCCGGCCGTCATCACGCACGATAGTCAGCGTAATGCTGGAGCCAACTTCACCGCGCATTTTGTTAACCGCATCCATCAAACTGATGCCCTTGGTCGGTTGCTCGTCCAGCTTGATGATCAAGTCGCCTGCTTCGATGCCAGCCCGCGCGGCCGGGGTATCATCGATCGGGGAAATCACCTTGATAAAACCATCTTCCTGCCCGACTTCAATACCCAGGCCGCCGAACTGCCCTGAGGTGCTGTCCTGCAGGCCACGGAAGGCTTCTGGCTCCAGATACGCGGAGTGCGGGTCCAACCCTTCGAGCATGCCACGGATAGCATTTTCCAGCAGGGTCGCGTCATCGACCGGCTCAACATAGGCAGTACGAATCCGCTCCAGCACCTCGACAAAGGTGCGCAGTTCATTCAACGGTAATTGCCCATCTTGCAGGCTATCGTCGGTCTGCGCCACGGCCACACCGAGGAACACACTCAACACACAGAGCAGCAGGGCACGCAGACAAGTCATGAAATTCCCCCAACAGGAAAAGAAAAGCGTCAGCTAGACAGCATACACCAGGCCATAGGGTCTAGCGCGCGACCCTGATGACGAATGGCAAAATACAGGCCGGCGATCGCCTGCCCACCACTACTACCCACCGTTGCCACCGCCTCACCCGGCTGTACCCAGGTGCCGACCTCGTGCAGCAGGCTCTCGTTATGCCCATACAAGCTTAGATAGCCTTGGCCATGATCAAGGATCAGCAGCAAGCCCGAGCCGCGCAACCACTCGGCAAACACCACCCGGCCACCGTGAATGGCATGCACTGGCGTACCTTCTTCAGCACCGATCAGCAAACCATCCCAGCGCAAGCGCTCATCTTCGCCACGCTGACTGCCAAAGCGGGCTTTGACCGGGCCTTCAACCGGTAACGGTAACTTGCCCTTGGCCTCGGCAAACGGCAGGCTGCCAGCCGGTGTGGGAATACTGGTGATTGCCCGATCCAATCGCTCAATCAGATCATTCAGCGCCTTGCGTTCGGCCTGTTGCGTTTCCAACTGGCGGGTTTGTGACCCTTCCTGCTCCCGCAGGCGAGTCAACAACCGGCTGCGCTGGCGTTGCTCTTGCTCGACCGCAGCAGTGCGCTCTTCCAGTTGCGTGCGATTGTCTTGCAAGCGCTGCTGCTGGCGCACCGTCGCCTCCCGGGTCTCACGAATCTCACTCAGGGTCGCGCGGTACTGATCCAGCTCGCGCACCCGGGCCTGACTCACCTGCTGATAATAGCGCAACATACGCGCCATGCGTGCCGGGTCGTCCTGGTTGAGCAATACCTTGAGATAATCCTGGTCACCTGCCATATAGGCAGCACGGGCCTGGCGGGCAATCTGTTCATGCTGAGACTCGAGCGCAAGCTCCAGCCGCTGATTGTCACGCCGCAACTCTTCCAGGCGTACTTCACCATCCTTGATCTGCTGCTCCAGCTCACGGCTTTCCCGTTGCAGGCGGCCGATATCGCTTTCACTTTCCTGCAGCTCGCGCTGCAAACCACTCATCTCCTGCTGCAGCCCCTTGAGCACTTCACGTAGCTGTTTGATTTCCGCTTCGGTGGCCTGCAATTGCTCACGGGCCTGCTCGGCAGTTTCCGGCTCGTCAGCCAGCACTTGGCCCAAACTCAAGCCAATTGCAAGCACTCCGATTGCCATACTTCGGCACCATCCTGGCTGGCTACGCATGCACTAACTCCTGTTAATCCAGACTGGCAATACTGCGCCCAGTCATTTCCGCCGGCTGCTCCAGACCAAGCAAGGTGAGCATGGTTGGCGCCACATCAGAGAGAATTCCACCATCGCGCAAACTTACCGTACGTGGCCCGACGTAGACAAAGGGCACCGGCTCACAGGTATGTGCGGTATGCGCCTGACCGGTGGAGTGATCAGACATCTGCTCGACATTGCCATGATCGGCCGTGATCAACGCCTCCCCACCGACCTGCTCCAAGGCCGCAACTATACGCTGCATGCAAGCATCCAGGCACTCAACCGCTTTGACCGCAGCATCGAACACACCGGTATGCCCGACCATATCGCCGTTGGCATAATTGACCACAATCACATCATAGCGCTGTTGCTCGATGGCCTCGACAATACGATCCGTCACCTCGGGGGCACTCATTTCTGGCTGCAGGTCATAGGTCGCCACCTGCGGCGACGGCACCAGGATGCGCTCTTCGCCGGCAAAGGGCTCTTCCCGACCACCGGAAAAGAAGAAGGTTACGTGGGCATATTTTTCCGTTTCAGCGATGCGCAGCTGGGTCTTGCCCTGCTTGGCCAGGTATTCGCCCAATACGTTTTCCAGCGTCGCCGGCGGGTAGGCGCAGGGCGCTGGAATAT
This sequence comes from Pseudomonadaceae bacterium, assembly GCA_007692485.1. GTDB lineage: Bacteria > Pseudomonadota > Gammaproteobacteria > Pseudomonadales > Pseudomonadaceae > Halopseudomonas. Next base: position 17,336 of record REBY01000061.1, read on the forward strand.
CCGCCGCGTACTGGGTCAGCATGACAAAACCCGACAACGCCGGCTGGCGCCGACGGGCAAAACCGGTGAAATCAGGCTCCACAAAAGCGCGACTGAGCTCACGCGCGCGATCAGCACGGAAGTTCATGAACACCACAGCGTCACCATCCGCCACGCTGACCGGGTCACCGATGCTGGTTGCCTTGACAAACTCATCACTTTCACCGCGCTCATATGCCGCGTGCAAGCCATCAACAGCAGTTGGGCTGGCAAACTCGGCCTGACCATCCACGATCAGATTGTAGGCCGACGCAACACGATCCCAGCGGTTATCCCGGTCCATGGCAAAGTAGCGCCCGATCAGGCTGGCAGTGCGCCCCTTACCGAGACGGGCCCAAGCCTCATCCAGCAGGCGCAGCGAGGCCTCGGCGCTTTTCGGCGGGGTGTCGCGACCATCGAGAAAGGCATGCAGATAAATGTGCTCAGCCCCCTGACGGGCCGCCAGTTCAGCCATCGCTACCAAGTGCTCTTCATGACTGTGCACGCCGCCGGGTGACAAGAGCCCCATGATATGCACGGCCTTATCCGCAGCTACCGCCTTGTCAACCGCCTGACAAATAGCCGGATTGGTGAAGAAATCCCCGTCACTGATCGCCTTGGTCACTCGGGTGAAGTCCTGGTAGACCACACGACCGGCACCCAGATTCATATGCCCGACCTCGGAATTCCCCATCTGGCCGTCAGGCAAGCCAACATCCATGCCCGAACCGGATACCAGGGTTCGCGGCGACTCGCGCCACAACCGGTCCCAGAACGGCGTCTGTGCGGCCATGATGGCATTGGAATCAGCTGATTCGCTGTGGCCGAAACCATCAAGAATCATCAAAACCAGGGGCTTGGGAGGTACGCTCATAAGTCGGGGACTCGCCTTTGTGTCGAAGGATCAATGACTTTAGTTTACTTGTCCGGCCAGGTACTGTCATGCCGCGCCGCCTATATGGCCGATACAAGCGGTCAATGCAACCGACAAAAGCCCGCAGGCGGTTCTGTGCCGAGCCACTGGCGTGTATACTGGGCCGCTTTTACATACCCTGGAAACCCTCTACATGATGCAGTTTCTTCAACAGCTGATGGAATTCATCAGCAATCATTACCTGCTGACCACCGCCTTTCTCGCTGTATTGGTGCTGCTGATCATTACCGAAGGCCGCAAGGCTGGCCTAGTGGTCGGCCCGCAACAGGCGACTCAGCTGATCAACAAGGAAAATGCCCTCATTGTGGATGTAAGGTCGAAAAAAGACTTTGCTGCCGGGCATATCGTCGATTCGCGCAATATTCCGGCCGATCAACTGGCCAAGCGCATGAGCGAGCTTGAAAAGCACAAAGACCAACCCATATTACTGGTATGCGCCAACGGCCAACACGCCGGCCCTTGCGCCAAACAACTCAAAGCGGCTGGCTACAACAAGGTCAACCGCCTTTCTGGCGGCGTCAACGGCTGGCGCGCCGACAACCTACCAGTGGTGAAGTAATATGCCTGAGATCATCATGTATTCCAGCAACTACTGCCCGTTCTGTATTCGGGCCAAGCAGTTGCTGGAAAGCAAAGGCCTGACCTTCGAGGAAATCATTGTCGATGGCCAGCCACAGCTGCGCGCCGATATGACCCGCCTTGCTGGTGGCCGCACCTCGGTGCCGCAAATCTGGATCGGTCAGACCTATGTCGGTGGCTGTGATGAACTACTGACTCTGGAACGCAGCGGACAACTCGACCCACTGCTGGCCAATTGAAACAAATACCCGTTACGCTTCAACACCATTAACCACACAGCAAACACAAAGGACCCAACATGGCCGAGCAAAACCAGAACAATCAAGCTGCCAATGGCGCCCAGGGCGAACAACCGCAGGTTCAATTCAGCCTGCAACGCATCTATGTAAAGGATATTTCTTTCGAGTCGCCCAAGGCACCCGAAGTCTTTCAGGCGCAGTGGAACCCACAGGTCAACCTGGATCTGAATACCCGCAATACCAAGCTGCAGGACGGTATCTACGAAGTCGTTCTCAGCCTGTCCGCCACTGTCACCAACGGCGACAAGGACACCACCTTTATTGCCGAAGTCCAGCAGGCTGGCATCTTCGCCATCAATGGCCTGGATGAAGCCGGCATGCGCCACACCCTCGGCGCCTTCTGCCCGAACCTCTTGTTCCCTTATGCGCGTGAAGCGATCGATAACATGGTCCTGCGTGGCAGCTTCCCTCCCCTGATGCTGTCTCCGGTGAACTTCGACGCCCTGTTTGCCCAAGCCGAACAGCGCCGTGCAGCTGAAGCCGCTGACGCAAGCCAGCCGGCCAACTGAGCCAGCCAGCACGCTACCCGCGTCTGATGCTTGTCAGCATCAGACGCTTTGCTTAAGGTAGTGGCCTTGCACCTTTACGGATAGATCCACGCATGAGCCTGCCTGCTTCCCGCCCGCTGTACCTGGTCGTCTTTCTAGCCTGCCTGTTGATTCTCGGCAGCGCCTACTACATGGAACTGGTCATCGGCCTGCAGCCTTGTCCGTTGTGCTGGATTCAACGCATCTGCTTCATTTTGGTTGGCCTGGTCAGCCTGGCTGCCCTGCTGCACAACCCACAGCCAAAACCGCCACGTAAACGCGCTCTGGCCGCACGCGGCTATGCGATAGGCTTGCTGATCCCGACCCTGTTCGGCGCCACCATTGCCGGCCGGCAAATCTGGCTGCAGCGCCAGCCCCCGGAGTCCTTGCCCAGTTGCCTTCCCAGCATGGATTACATGCGCGATGTATTGCCATTCCGAGACATGTTGCAACTTATTTTCAGCGGCACCGCCGATTGCGCCGCCGTAACATGGACCTTCCTCGGCTTGAGCATCGCCGAAGGCAGCCTGCTGCTGTTCATCGTGCTTACCCTGTTCGGCGTGACGCAACTGCTGCGCCGCGAGGATTAAGGAAGCCAACCACGGCTTCCGCTGACATTCACGGAGGCCGTAACCATGCACTTCACCTTTATCCGCACCCTGCTGCTGACCCTCGGGCTGGTTGCCTTGTTGAGCGCCTGCGCCAGCAAAGATGTCGAACAGTATGCTGACCAAGGGCCCACCCTGCGCCTGCAAGACTACTTCAATGGCGAACTGGAAGCCTGGGGCATGTTCCAGAAACGCAATGGCGAAGTGGTGCGCCGCTTCCACGTGCATATCGATGCCAGCTGGGAAGGCGATGTCGGCACTCTGGATGAATACTTCACCTATGCCGACGGCACCAATGAACGTCGCATTTGGACCCTGGTCAAGCAAGCTGACGGCAGCTGGCGTGGCACTGCCGATGATGTCACCGGCGAAGCCCGCGGCCAGGTCGCCGGTAACGCTTTTCACTGGCAGTACACCCTGCAATTACCCGTGGACGGCCGAGTCTGGGAAGTCGACTTTGATGACTGGATGTTCCTGGTCGACGACAAGGTCATGCTGAACCGCGCCACCATGTCAAAGTGGGGCATTCGGCTCGGTGAAGTCAGCTTGAGTTTCGTCAAGCCTTGATGCCGCCCTCGGCAAGGCATATCCTGTCCTGACAATATGCTGATAACGGATTGCCTGCCGCACTTATGCCCCTCTGGGCTGCACCTGAGCGCGCTTCATGCAGGCAAGTACACCCAAGCCGGGCGAGCAAGCCCGGTCGCCGGACAAATGAGGTGCAAAATGCTGGAAGGTTGCCAAACAGCCCAGGAACGCTGGGGCGGTGTGCATCAATTGATTGACCGCTGGTTAGCCGAACGCAAGGAGCTGATCCTGCATTACAGCGCCTTGCGTGAACGCGCTCAGCCAGTGACTCAACCTGATCGGCCACGTAGCGAGTTTTGCAATGTGCTGGTCGACTACCTGTCTGCCGGTCACTTTGAGATTTATAGCCAGCTGATTCGCGAAGCTGAAGACTTCAAGGACGATCGAGGCCTGGAGCTGATCAACCAGCTTTACCCACGGATTGAAGTCACCACACAAGAAGCACTGGGCTTCAATGACAGTTATGGTCATAGCGCCGATACCGCCAATGAGCAGGAGCTGCAAGAGGAACTGCAACAATTGGGTGCCATGCTGCACGAGCGCTTTGAACTGGAGGACTGCCTGATTGAGGTCCTGCACAATGCGCATAAAACCATGCTGACGACATCCTGAACCAGGAGCTGACCGTGACCGGCCAAGTGAAATCATCCGCCAAGTCTGCCGCACCCATCACCACGCCGCTGCACCTGCTGCAGACACTGACACGCACCCTGCATGAGCACTTGGGTGAGGCCTGCAGCCAGGCCGAAGCCGATGCCGAAAAAGCGCTCGACAAGCTACAGCGCGAGCTGGACAAGCTGGCCACCAAACGCAGCGACACCGCCAGCAAACTGAAGAGCAAAGAGGCCGATGAGCGCGGTGAGAAAGCCCTGAACAAAAGCCGCAGCAAGCTAGCCGAGCTGGATAGCGCCATCGAGCAGCTAAAACAGTCGCAGAAAGAAGCGCAAACCTACCTGCGTCAGCTGCGTAATGATGTTCGCCAGACCTTGCGCCTGGCGAAAGGCTTTGAGCGCATTGAGCAACAAGCCGTGCAAGCGATCGACAAACGCGACAACCCACCAGCCGCTCGGCCACGGCGCAAGCCCGCCGCACGGAAAAAGCCGGCCAGTCGCAACGCTGCCAGCAAACCCGCCACTAGTAACAAGCCGGGCGATTCCAGCGTTAGCTGAGTTGAATCAACAGTGACGCTGGGGGGGTTGCTCCCTGCGCCTGACAACAGGCTTGCAACTGCGCCAGCGTGGTCGGCGGTTCATCACCCGCATCAGCCGTCAGCCACTGTTCCAAACGTGACAATTGCATCCATTCAGCCGCCAACTCGCTGGCCTTGATGTGTTCACGCAACTCACTTGCCTCTGGCCAGGCGCGCATGGCGCGGCGCACCGCCCGCAATGGGCTGATCACTTGCTGCTGCCAGGGCTGATGGCGCTGCAGCAAATCAGCCCAGTCTATAGCTTCTACCGTCACCCCCCGCCGACCCAGCCAACAGGCCGTCAGTAGCAGCAGCACGTCCAGCGCATGCTCATCCTGCAGCTGTAACAATGCCTGCTGCACCTGCTTTTCTGCATAAAATGTAGCGGCAAAGGCACTCAGACTGCCCGCCGCCTGCTTACGGCTATCTGTTTTATGGGTGGTCACTGATATACTCCGCGGCCATGATCAAACTCGAATCCCTCTCCCTGCAACGCGGTCCGCTGACGCTGCTCGACCACGCCGACCTGACTATCCACCCAGGGCAGAAAATTGGCCTGCTGGGCGCCAATGGTGCCGGCAAATCCAGCCTGTTCAGCTTACTGCAAGGCCACTTGCAGGTGGATACCGGCAGCTGCTACCTGCCTGCGGATTGGCGCATTGCGCACATGCAGCAGGAAATCAACAACCAGGAACGACGGGCCATCGACTACGTGCTCGACGGCGACCTGCGCTTGCGGCAGATCCAGCAGCGGCTGCAAACCGCCGAGACCAACCACGACGCTCACGCGCTTGGCACCTTGTATGCCGAGCTGGAAGCCCACCAGGGCTTCACGGCTGATAGTCGGGCTCGCACCTTGCTGGCTGGCCTGGGTTTCAGCACGACCCAGTGCGAGCGCCCGGTCAGCGAATTTTCTGGTGGCTGGCAAATGCGCCTGAATCTGGCCCAGGCGCTGATGTGTCCGTCCGACTTGATGCTGCTGGACGAGCCGACCAACCACCTGGACCTGGACGCCATTCTCTGGCTGGAAGACTGGCTCAAGGCCTACTCCGGCACCCTGCTGCTGATTTCCCACGATCGCGACTTCCTCGATGCAGTGGTAACCCACATCGTCCACTTTGAGCGACAAAAGCTCAACCTCTATCGTGGTGGTTACAGTCAGTTCGAGCGCACGCGCGCCGAGCGGCTGAGCCAGCAGCAGGCGGCGTTCGAGAAGCAACAGTCCGAGCGGGCTCACATGCAAAGCTATATTGCCCGCTTTCGCGCCAAAGCCAGCAAAGCCAAACAGGCGCAGAGCCGCCTGAAGGCGCTGGAGCGCATGGAAGACCTCAGCCCGGCGCATTATGATTCGCCTTTTTCATTCAGCTTCCGCGAAGCCGATCAGCAATCCATGCCGCTGCTGGACGTGAGCAAGGCCAGCGTCGGTTATCCGGGCACGGCCATTTTGGATAACGTCAGCTTTCAGCTGGTCCCAGGCGCCCGCATCGGCTTGCTGGGTCCAAACGGGGCGGGTAAATCCACCCTGATCAAAACCCTGGCCGGCGAACTGGAGCTGTTAGCCGGCAAACTGACCGGTGGTGAACACCTTGCCATCGGTTATTTTGCCCAGCACCAACTGGAAAGCCTGGATGCCGATGCCAGCCCCTTGCTGCATATGGCGCGGCTGGCACCCGGGCAGCGCGAGCAGGAGCTGCGCAACTTCCTCGGTGGTTTCGACTTTCAGGGTGATCGCGTCGAGCAAACCGTAAAGAACTTTTCCGGCGGTGAAAAAGCGCGGCTGGCACTGGCACTGATTGCCTGGCAAAAGCCCAACCTGTTGCTGCTGGACGAGCCCACTAACCACCTGGACATGGAAATGCGTCACGCGCTGTCACTGGCACTGCAGAATTTTTCCGGCGCCATGCTACTGGTTTCGCATGACCGCGCACTGATTCGCGCCACTACCGACGAACTCTGGTTGGTCGCCGACGGGCAGGTGCAGGCCTATGCCGAGGATCTGGATGACTACACCCGCTGGCTGGCAAAATTCCGCCAGCAACAACTGGCGGCCGAGAACGCAGGACCCGCAGAGAACAACATCCCCAAGGTGGATGCCAAGGCGCAGCGCAGGGAAGCCGCCGAACAACGCAAGCAGTTGGCGCCGCTGAAAAAAACTGCCGAAAAACTGGAGCACCAGCTGCATCAGCGCAATGAGTCATTGGCTGCCGTTGAGCAACAACTGGGAGATAGTGACCTCTATCAAGCCGAGCACAAAGATCGCCTCAAGACGTTACTGGCTGAACAGGCCGAGCTCAGCCAGCAGATAGAGGCGTTGGAGCTGGAGTGGATGGACGCTCAGGAAGCCTACGAAACCCTGCAAAGTCAGTTGGCAAGCGACTGACTACCAGGGAATCGGTTGACCATCCCAGGCATAGAACTGCCCGCTGTCTTGCGGGCCATGCTCGGCAATCACCGCCAGCAGCCGCTCGGCAACAAAGTCAGCGGTGAATAGTTTGCCCTCGGGCACCCGCCCCTGAAATGGCTTCGACAAGTCGGTATCCGTCGTCCCCGGATGCAACAACAAACAGCAGCCATTGCGGTTCATACGTCGCCACTCAATGGCAAAGGTGCGCAACAGCATATTCTGCGCCGCCTTGCTGGCCCGATAGGCATACCAACCACCCAGATGATTATCCCCAATCGAGCCAACCCGCGCCGACAATGAAGCAAAGCTGCAACGGTGTTTGCCGCGCAACATCGGCAGCAGAGCCTGGGCGAGCAATATCGGCGCAAAGGCATTGATACGGAAACTATGCTCCAGCGCCGCCAACTCGATCTGTTGCAGCGCTTTTTCCGGCTGCTGACCATCCGGCTGGTGCAGAAAGCCGGCGCAGTTGATCACCAAGTGCAGCCGCGGCGTGGACGCTTGCAACTTGTCCACCAGTGTCTGCAGTTGCGCCGGCTCGGTCAGATCAACAGCATAATGATGTAAACGCTCGCCAGCTCCCTGCTGGTCTGACCAACTGCGAGCAACCGCATGGACACAGCCCACCTCAGGCATCCTCAGCAACCGCTCGACCAGTGCTGCGCCGATGCCACGGCTGGCACCGGCAATCAATACCTGTGCCGGCTCGTCGAGTGAGCATAGAAAGGCCATATACAGTCTCCGGTTTTGGCGGGACAATACCCGCATTCACTGCTCAGGAAACCAAACGTATGACCCTGTGGATCGACGCCGATGCCTGCCCCAAACCTATTCGCGAGATTGTGCTGCGCGCCTCAAAGCGGCGGCAGATTCCACTGATCATGGTTGCCAACCACTCCCTTGGGCTGCCCCCTGCGCCTCTGCTGCGGCAAATCGTAGTGCCCGGTGGCGCCGACGAAGCCGACCATTACATTATCGAGCATTCGGTACCTGGGGACCTGGTTGTCACTGCCGATATCCCCCTGGCCGATGGCCTGGTGCGGCGTGAAGTCACTGCAATCAATCCGCGTGGACAGATTTACGACAAGGGCAGCATTGGCGAACGCCTGGCAGTGCGCAATCTGATGGACGAGCTGCGCGGTGCTGGCCTGGCTGGCCGCAGTGGGCCAGCCCCCTTCAGCGAAAAAGACAAACAAGCCTTTGCCAATGCTCTTGACCGTCTGTTAAACCGGCACGGTAGATAATAGCTTCAACCTTTTCGGGTTGAGAAATGGCTGACTTGGCTGGCCAAGCGGTGACGTAGCATATTCATATCGGCTGCCAATTGCTGCAAATCGGCCGACTGTTCGGCATTGGCGGTGGCAATACCGCCCACTTCCTGCAAATGCCGGGCAACATCTTCACCCACGGTGGATTGCTCGTGGGTAGCTGTGGCAATTTGGGCATTGAGCTGGCTGATGTGAGCGATCTCAGCCACCACCTCGTTAAGCGTTTGCGCACCCGACTCGGCGGCCGACAGGCACTGCTTGACTGATCCCTGACTACGCAGCATTGAATCGCGCGCCGACTCTGACGCCTTCTGCAAGCGCTCGATGAAATTCTGGATTTCAGCGGTGGATTTAGCCGTGCGCTGAGACAGACTACGTACCTCGTCTGCGACGACGGCAAAACCGCGCCCCTGCTCGCCAGCCCGGGCAGCTTCAATAGCGGCATTCAAGGCAAGCAAGTTGGTCTGCTCGGCGACCGCCTTGATCGCATCAACAACCTGATGAATCTCGTTGGCAATATCAGCGGCACCAGATACCGCTTCACTGGTCAGATCAATATCCTGATTCAGACTACCGATTTCACGACTCAGTTCCTGCATGGCCTGATTGCCCTGACCCGCATGCTCATTGGCCTTGGCCGCTGCATTGGCAGCTTCATCGGCACTTTGCGCGACCTGCAGGGTAGCCGTACTCAACTCACCCATAGCTTGAACCATGTAGGTCGATTCTTGTGCTTGTTTGCGTGATCCGCTGTTAACCTGCGTGGCACGCTGACTCAGCTGATTACCCAGCTCGCTCAACGCTTGCACTTCACCATTGATGACTCCTATCGAACTGTCCAGGTTGTCGACAAAGCCATTAAAGCTGCTGATCATTTGCGTGTTCATTGGCACGCGATAGGTCAGATCCGTCGACGAGCCGTCGCCAATCATGCGCATCGTCGCTTCGCCCAAGGCTTCACCTTCCAGCGCGTCAGTGTAGGCCTGTCGCGCCAAGTAGACCAGAACACCGGTTTCCACGACCACATAACCAGCGTGCAGAAGAATGATGCCGAAGCCGCCTTCACGCAGAATAAATACGTTGGCACCCGCGCCTTGCAAATAGTAAAAACTGACGTGATGCACTGCAATCAATCCAGCAGCCAACACAATCGGCAACCAGTCACGGTAATAAATCAGTACCGCCAGCAAGACAAAAATACCGAAATGCATTTCAATAAGGCCGCGGGCCTGATTGATGTGCAAGGCAGCCATCACCATGAACGCCAGGCCCATAGCACAGCGGAAAAGCCGTTGCCCGCCAAGCAGCGCTTGCAACAGATGCATGACCAGTACAGTGCCGCCGCCAACCAGAACAGCCTGCAACCAGGTCCCATAGACGAGACCCAGGCCGAGCGAGAACAACAAGCAGACCCACAGAACCACCAGCATCACCCGATCGGCGTGCTGGTAGAACTTGGCCAAGCTAAGTGAATTAAGTTCAATCGAAGTTGTAGGCATAAGTGTTACTCACGCAATTCACACAAACAGGACACCGTATCCTGGCGGGTGATAGATACTGAACCGCCCGCCAGCAAACGTTGCAGGACAGGCTCGACAAAACTGGTATCGCTACTGCAATGCGCTCCGTCGCTGTAGGGCCCCACGTAAGACAACACACCGTCAGCGTCCCAGATAGCAATTGAAGGTGCGCCTGGCCAGTGACCCCATGCTTCAGGTATCGGCCAGTAGGGCAGATTCTTTAATACCACCCCCAGTCCATCGGTAGTGGTTTGGCCGCTACGAGCGAAGCGCACACCCTGAGCACTGAAGCGCTGCGTCATCTCTTCGACATAAGCTTCATGGCCGGCGCTACAAGGGCAATTGGCCTGCCAGACATGCAACACCTGAATCTGCCCTGTTGCAAAGGGCGGCTCAACCTCAATCCCCTGGAAAAACGCCTGACGATCGAAGTTGCGCAAGTATTGGGCTTCAAACCACCAAAAGGCCCAGGCTATGCCGCCAGCCCAAACCAGCAACAACAGCGCAACCAGCGTATTACGTTGCCATCCAAGCATCATCAGCCCTCAATTCTTATACATAATGATATACGATGTATAATTATTGTCAAAGAAAATCCTGTATTTGTATACGCCTACGCTTGCTGTCTCATTTCAGTCATAATTGTGTGCTATATCCTTAACCATTATGGGTGTTGTTTGCCCCGGGAGATGTTGTGAGCTTTGACCCTGCCAACCGCCAATACCCGCATAGTCGTCTGCGCCGCCTGCGCCGCAATGATTTTTCCCGTCGCCTGGTGCGCGAGAACCAACTTAGCGCCAGCGACTTGATCTATCCGATGTTCGTCCTCGACGGCGAGAACCAGCGTGAAGCAGTAGCCTCCATGCCGGGCATCGAGCGGCTGTCGATTGACCTGTTGTTGGTGGAAGCAGCCGAGCTGGTCGAACTGGGCATTCCAGCCATCGCGCTGTTCCCGGTAACGCCGCTTGAGCGCAAATCCCTCGATGCTGCCGAGGCCTGGAACCCCGATGGGCTGGCACAGCGAGCTACACGTGCGCTGAAACAAGCCTTCCCCGAGCTCGGTGTGATTACCGATGTCGCCCTGGACCCTTTCACCACCCACGGTCAAGACGGCATTATTGATTCAGACGGATATGTGTTGAACGACGTCACAATCGAGGCGCTGGTCAAGCAAACCCTCTCTCATGCCGAGGCGGGCGCTGACATCGTGGCACCCTCGGATATGATGGATGGCCGCGTCGGCGCAATGCGTCAAGCGCTGGAAGCCGCCGGCCACCTCAACACCTGCATTCTGGCCTACTCGGCCAAGTATGCCAGCGCCTACTACGGCCCTTTCCGCGATGCGGTCGGCTCTGCCGGCAACCTGGGCAAGGGCAACAAAGCCACCTATCAGATGGACCCGGCCAATACCGATGAGGCGCTACATGAGGTCGCCCTGGATCTGGCTGAAGGCGCTGACATGGTGATGATCAAGCCCGGCATGCCTTACCTGGATATTGTCCAGCGCGTCAAACAGGAATTCAAAGTACCGACAATGGTCTATCAGGTCAGCGGCGAATACGCCATGCACCAGGCGGCCATCGCCAATGGCTGGCTGAGTGACGCCGTCATCCTGGAATCGCTGACCGCCTTCAAACGTGCCGGCGCTGATGCAATTCTGACCTATTTTGCCAAAGCCGCAGCCCGCCAGTTGCGCGATCAAACCTAATACGAGGACATCATGCAGGATGCCAGTGACAGCCCAATGCTGAACAAGCCCGACAGCGACACCCCGGAAACCAGCCGAGCAACGCCTATGGCCGAGCCAACACCCGCGGCCGATATCAATGCGCCCGAACTGTATATCCACCGCGAGCTGTCACAGCTGCAGTTCAACATCCGCGTCCTGGAGCAGGCACTGGATGAAAGCTATCCCTTGCTTGAGCGGCTGAAGTTTCTGCTGATTTTTTCCAGCAACATGGATGAGTTCTTTGAAATCCGTGTTGCCGGGCTGAAAAAGCAGATTACTTTTGCCCGTGAACTGACCGGGCCGGATGGCCTGCAGCCGCAGCAGGTACTGACCAAAATCAGCGAGCTGGCCCATCAACAGGTCAGCCGTCAGTACCAGATCCTTAACGATACCCTGTTGCCGCAACTGGCCGAGAAAGGCATTCGCTTTATACGTCGTCATCAATGGACGCACAAACAAACACTGTGGATCCGGCGTTATTTCCGCCAGGAAGTCGCTCCGATCATCAGCCCGATTGGCCTCGACCCAACCCACCCATTCCCGCTGCTGGTGAACAAGAGTCTGAACTTTATCGTTCAACTGGAAGGCGTTGACTCCTTTGGTCGCGACTCGGGCCTGGCAATCATCCCTGCGCCGCGCTCCCTCCCACGCCTGATCAAGCTGCCAGATGAGTTGTGCGATGGGGGCGATAACTTTGCCTTCCTCTCATCCATCATCCATAACCATGCCGACGACCTGTTCCCCGGCATGAAAGTGCTCGGCTGTTATCAGTTCCGGTTAACCCGAAATGCTGACCTGATTGTCGACCCCGACGAGGTAGATGATCTGGCCCGCGCACTACGCGGCGAGTTGCTATCACGTCGCTACGGTGACGCCGTGCGCCTGGAAGTGGCGGACAACTGCCCGAAACCGCTAACCGACTTTTTGTTGCGCCAGTTCGGCCTGAGCGAGAGCGAGCTCTATGAAGTCAAAGGCCCGGTCAACCTGACCCGCCTGTTCTCGATTACCAGCCTGGAAAATCGCGAAGACCTGCAATTCCCCAGCTTCAGCCCGGGCATTCCAAAAATGCTGATGAATGCCGACAACCTGTTTCAGGCGATCAGCAAGCAGGACATTTTGCTGCTGCACCCTTACGAATCCTTTAGCCCGGTCACCGACCTGTTGCGCCAGGCCGCACAGGACCCCAATGTGCTGGCGATCAAACAAACCCTCTACCGCACCGGGGCCAACTCGGAAATCGTCAACGCCCTGGTCGATGCGGCGCGCAACGGCAAAGAGGTCACCGTAGTGATCGAACTACGGGCCCGTTTTGATGAAGAATCCAACCTGCAGCTGGCCAGCCGCTTGCAGCAAGCCGGTGCCGTGGTTATCTACGGCGTAGTCGGCTTCAAGACCCACGCCAAGATGGTCCTGGTGCTGCGTCGCGAAGGGCAAGCATTGAAGCGCTATGTGCACCTTGGCACCGGCAACTACCACGCCGGCAACGCGCGGCTCTATACCGATTACAGCCTGCTCAGCTCGGACCTGGCCCTGACCGAAGACGTACACAAACTGTTCAACCAGTTGATCGGCATGGGCAAGACCCAGCGCATGAAAAAACTGCTCCAGGCGCCCTTCACGCTGAAAAAGCGCTTACTCGAACTGATCAACCGGGAAACCCTGAACGCCCAAGCCGGCAAACCGGCGCATATCATCGCCAAGGCCAATGGCCTGACCGATGCCAAGGTGATCAAGGCGCTATACAAAGCCTCGCAGGCAGGGGTGAAAATCGAGCTGATCATTCGCGGCATGTGCTGTCTGCGCCCCGGCGTTCCCGGTGTGTCACACAACATCACGGTGCGCTCGATCATCGGCCGCTTCCTCGAGCACAGCCGGGTCTACTACTTCCTCAACGGCGGTCAGGAACAAGTGTGGATGTCGAGTGCCGACCTGATGGAGCGCAATCTGGATAACCGGGTGGAGACCTGTTTTCCACTTGAGGGCAAACGCCTGACGACACGCGCGCGTCAGGAGCTACAGGCCTTTATCAGCGACAACACCCATAGCTGGGTGCTGCAATCCGATGGTAGCTATGTACGCAGCTCGCCGAGCGGCAACCAGAACCCGCGCAGCGCGCAGGCCCTCTTGCTCGACAAGCTGGCCAGCTCACCTCAGCGCACCGTCAGGGTATAACCAACCTTGTCCCAATAGGCCGCTTCCTGCTGGAAGTCGGCCTGGGTCAGCGGGTTAGACTCCAACCAGCCCGCGGGAAACTCCAGCACGAGACTGTTTTCGCTAGCCCGCGCCTTCAGCCTTGGCATGCTCTGGTAGCCTCGAATATGGTGATACAAGATAGCCAAGCGCAACAACATGCACAGATGCAGAATCCACTGACTGTCATCACTGAACTCGGCCAACCGGTTACGGTTCGGCAAGTTGCGTCGATGCCCCCAGACCAGAAGCGCCAGTACCTGCTGCTCCTGACGCGAGAAACCTGGCAAGTCGGCATGCTCAATCAGGTAGGCGCCATGCTTGTGATACTGACTATGGGCAATATCCAGACCCACCTCATGCACCCGCGCAGCCCAACGCAGCATATCAACCTGCTTGTCTTCAAACGGACCCCAGGCATCGGCTACCTTGCCTAACAAAGTCAATGCCTTGCTTTCCACCCGATCCGCCTGTTCACGATCCACATGATAGCGCTCGATCAGCGCAGCCAGCGTGCGCTCGCGAACGTCCTCATGCCGCTGGCGGCCAAGTAGGTCGTAGAGCACACCCTCACGCAAAGCACCTTCGGAGTGGCCCATGGTGTCGATACCTAGCGCATCAAAAACCGCTTCCATGATTGCCAGCCCGGAGGTCAGGATCGGACGTCGCTCTTCCTTCAACCCTTCCAGCTCCAACTGATCGATATGGGTGCACTTCAACACCTTGCGCTTGAGCCAAAGCAGCCCCTCACGATTGACCTCACCCTGGCTCTTGCCTGCCGCCTGCAAACACTGGCCCAGAGTACGAATAGTGCCCGAAGCACCGACGGCTTCCTGCCAGCCGAGGCGGTTGATCGCCTGGTCGATATTCATCAATTCCAGGCGGGCTGCAGTATAGGCACGGCCATAGGCGGACAGGGAAATCTTGCCGTCGACAAAATAGTTTTGCGCAAAGGAGACACAGCCCATACTCAAGCTCTCACGCAGCAAGGATTCAAAACGCTCGCCAACAATGAACTCGGTGCTGCCACCACCGATATCCACCACCAGGCGTTTACCCGCATCATCGGCCAGCGTATGCGCCACGCCCAGATAGATCAGCCGCGCTTCTTCCCGCCCGGAGATCACCTCAACCCGATGCCCCAGCAGCTGCTGAGCCTGGCGCATAAAGCTCGCACGGTTACGCGCTTCGCGCAGGGCATTGGTGCCTACCACCCGCACCGCTCCACGCGGCAGCCCGCTGATCAGTTGGGCAAAACGCCGCAAACAGTCGAGTCCACGCTGCATGGCGTCTTCGCTGAGCATGCCATCCGCATCCAAGCCGGCGGCCAACTGCACTTTTTCACCGAGGCGTTCAAGCAAGCGGATTTCACCCTGCTCAACCCGCGCCAGCACCATATGAAAGCTGTTGGAACCCAAGTCAATCGAAGCAATCAGGGGGTGATCTTGCGTCGTTTTCTGCGTCATTTTTGCCGCCTTTGCCTACTGTGCCCCGATTCTAACACTGCCTAATGATCGACTGACCAGCCACCTTCCGTCATTACCCGGTCCGATGCTATGATGCCAGCCAAGTAGCAGCTTACCCTTGGAGAACAGAATGAGCGATTTGATCGTACACGTCAGTGACAGCAGCTTCGATGCCGAAGTGCTCAAGTCCGATACCCCGGTACTGGTCGACTATTGGGCTGAGTGGTGTGGCCCTTGCAAAATGATTGCCCCGGTGCTGGACGAGATTGCCAAGGATTACACTGGCAAGCTGAAAATCTGCAAGCTGAACATCGATGACAATCAGGACACCCCGCCCAAGTATGGCGTGCGTGGCATCCCCACCTTGATGCTGTTTAAAGACGGTAACGTCGAAGCAACAAAGGTTGGCGCCCTGTCCAAATCACAACTGGCCGCCTTCCTCGACAGCAATATCTGAGCCTGCCAAACGCCCTGATATATGTAATTTCCGGCCCGGAGCCAATCCGGGCTGGACGTCACCCCAAAGCGGTGATAAGTTTACCAACCAATTCACCGCCGTAGCCTACGGTCGTGGCTTCCCTGATTACACCCAGAACTACCCAACTGCCCCACGTGATGTATGCCGTGGCGGCCCAAGACCAACCCGTCCTGCCGAAACTACATTCCAGCTAACCTATGAATCTGACCGAACTCAAACAAAAACCCATTCCCGAATTGCTCGACATCACCAACGAGATGGGCCTTGATAATATGGGCCGATCACGTAAACAAGACGTGATTTTTGCGATTTTGAAAAAGCACGCCAAAGGTGGTGAAGACATCTACGGTGATGGCGTTCTGGAAATCCTGCAGGACGGTTTCGGCTTTCTGCGCTCCGCCGACTCCTCCTATCTTGCCGGGCCGGATGACATTTATGTCTCCCCCAGCCAGATACGCCGCTTCAATCTGCGGACCGGTGACAGCATTTCCGGCAAAATCCGCCCACCCAAAGACGGTGAGCGCTACTTTGCCCTGCTGAAAGTTGATTCGATCAACTTCGACAAGCCGGAAAACACCAAGAACAAGATCCTGTTCGAGAACCTGACCCCCCTGTTCCCGGATGATCGCCTGGTGATGGAAGCTGGTAACGGTTCCACCGAAGATCTGACCGCACGCATTATCGACCTCTGTGCACCGATCGGCAAAGGCCAGCGCGGCCTGCTCGTTGCGCCGCCCAAGGCCGGCAAAACCTTGATGCTGCAGAACATCGCCTCGAACATTGCGCGTAACAACCCAGAATGCCATTTGATCGTATTGCTGATCGACGAGCGCCCGGAAGAAGTGACCGAAATGCAGCGCACCGTGCGCGGCGAAGTGGTTGCCTCGACCTTTGACGAGCCGCCGAGCCGCCACGTACAAGTCGCCGAGATGGTCATCGAGAAGGCCAAGCGCCTGGTCGAGCACAAGAAAGACGTGATCATCCTGCTCGACTCCATCA
>REBY01000120.1 GCA_007692485.1 Pseudomonadaceae bacterium
TCACAGCCATGTCGTCTGAATGGTCGATTGCTGAAGGGATGGCCAAGGCTGAAGACGTCGCCATGCGCACAGAAAAAAGCCGTGTTGCCTTGGCGGGAGAGCTGGATTTTGTTGAGTATGCCTTTGCCGATTTACGCGTGGCCGTCATTGATGTCGATGGCTGCGCAGTCATTCAACAGCGTATTAATGGTCGCTTCAAGGACCCGGAGGTAGAGAGCCCCAATGTATTGGTAGAGGCCATTGGGCCGGTCTTGGATCTGGTCGACCGCGGTCTGCGTGCGCTGGATGTTGATGACGATTGTGAGGTCTTTTATGACGGCAGTATTGAGCATCCGCAGTAATCAGCCGCCGTTGCAAAACAGGGTTTGCGCGTCTATGTGATGCCGAATTGATGGCGCCGTCGAATTGACGTGCGGATTGCACTGGCCCATAATCGAGACAGAAAGCTGATCACAGGCTTCGTCCACAGGTTATTTGCCCAGAGGAAACTGATGTTCTATTCGAAGTGTCAGGCGTTGCTGGTCAAAGGATTGATACGCGTAGAAGGTCGCCCGGATGGCATTCATATCGTTGCTCGCACATTCAAGCACCGCTTGCTAGCCAAGTGCCTGAATCGTAACGAACGTCTCATGCTTGCAGGTTTACAGGCCGAGCGCCGTCGTCAGGCTGAGATGGCCCCGCAGGCCAGTCAGCCTGAAGTTCAGGCTCAGGTGCTGCCGCTCAAAGGGCATAGTTTGGATAAATCATCGCACAGTGACAATAACATGCAGCGTCAGGCGCTGCGAGATGTTGCCAATTACTGATGATTGCCAGCAGCCGGTGTTCCGGCTGCGTCTCTTCTGTTCTGCTTTTCCCCTCTCTCGCACTGTCATGCTAGGCTGAGCGTAAGCTTTGGCGGGGAGCGTCCTGATGTTGAAATCTATAGTGGTTGTCGTGCTGGTTATGCTGATGGTGACTCTGGCTCAGGCCCGGGTTCCGATGCAGGCGCCGGATGAGCTGGTCGCGGTTGAGTTGGCCACGGTAGCGGTAGACCCTTTTTCTGGTGCGCCTCTGGTGGTTCTCAGGGAACCGGATTCTGGTGACTTTGTGTTGATCAGTATCGGTACGCACGAGGCTATGGCGATTATGCGCGCCCTCGAAGACGTGGGCACGCCGCGCCCGATGACCCACGACACGGCCGTTGCCATGCTGGATGCGCTCGACGGCGAGCTGCATCAGGTAATGGTCGATGCGCTGGTTGAGGGCAGCTATCTCGGCGTGCTGGATATTCGTCGTGAGGCTGACCCGGATACACCCGTATATGTTGATACCCGGCCTTCGGATGGGCTTGCGCTGGCCGTTCGCACGGGTGCGCGTATTCTGGTCGCACCTGAGGTGTTGCAAGCAAGTCGTGAGCAGGATTTTGCCGGGTTGGGCGATGACCAGGTGGTGACTGCGCTGGGGATCAGCGTCATAGCGTTGAATGCTGAGCGCCGTGAAGAGTTTTCTTTGTCCTCAGAGCGCGAGGGTTTGCTGGTGGTGCGGGCGCGCGGAGCCGCGCGGGAGCAGGGTGTTGAAGCGGGCGCATTGATTGAGTCGGTAAATGACACTCCGGTTGAGTCGGTGATGGACTTTTTGCGCCAGGTGCAGGCAACGCCAGCCGGTGAGTCAGCCCGCTTACGCCTGTGGTTTGATGGTGAAACACAGGATGTCGAGCTGGACACCGGGGTGCCCGAAGCAGCCCCCGGAGAGCGTTTGCAGCCCGGCCAGCGACTGATATGAGCAGGCTTGAGGTTTAGCGATACTCGCAGAAGTAGGCGGTGTCGCGCTCAACCTTGACCTGAAAGCGGCTGTTTGCGGGCACGGTAAATTTCTCGCCATTGCTGAAGGTTTGCCAGCTATCGCTGCCAGGCAGTTGGATGGTCAGGCTGCCGTCAACTACATGCATGATCTCCAGTTGCTGGGTACCAAATTCGTAATCGCCTGCCGCCATCACGCCAACGGTTGCTGCGCCTTCGGGTTGTTGCAGAGCAATTGACGCGACTTTGCCATCAAAATACTGATTTACCTTGAACATGCTGCACTCCTGCCTGGTGGAATTGAAAAAGCAGGGCATTATGCCGAGACGATAGTGTTGGGCGCAATATAGACACAAAAAAGCCCGGCAGATCACGCCTGCCGGGCTTGGCTTGTCTACCTTGAATTACTGTTGGCTAAGGACCAGTTCGCCGTTTTCCAGCGGGATGCGTTCACCGGGGTGCTGTTGCATGCGTACGCTGCCAGTTTCCTCACCAATGCGATATTCAACCTGGTAACCGGTATGCCGTTGGCGTGACTCATACTGAGTTTCGCAGCGGCTCTCAATGGCTGTGTAGGTGTTGTTCTGCTGTATGCGCTCCTGGGTTTTGTTCCCGGCATAGCCACCGGCTGCAGCACCGGCAATGGTCGCCAGTTTTTTGCCGCTACCACCACCGACCTGATTACCCAGCACACCACCCACGATGGCACCGGCAACTGAGCCGGTGACCCGGTGTTCGTCCTGTACCGGTTTTTGTCGGGTGACCTCGATATCCCGACATACTTCACGCGGAACCTGCTCGCTGGTGGTCAAGTCAGTCACGCTGATGACTTCAGCGTGAGTCGGAGCTTGTGCCTGCTGCACTGCCGGGTCGCCCTGCACCTGATAATTGGCAATGGCTACCCCTGCGGCTACAGCGATTCCACCTACAGCCAGTACGCTTATTAGGGTTTTGCTCATGGTACTTGCTCCCGCAAGGCTAATGTCTTAGCAAATTTGACTGTGTTTTGACGTGGAAGTTCCGTCAGGGGCCGCCGCCGACCCGCACGCGCGTATTCAGTTCCAGCGTTACCGGGCGCCCCCACTGGGTTTCCAAGCGAGTGCGCAGAGCGCGCAGGTCGGCCATCAGTATGGGTTGTTCCGCCACCAGATCACCTTGAATGACGACGCCGCGCCCTTGGCGCGATACCTGAGGTGCCTGCATGGTCATCAATTTGCCATGGACTTCCAAGGGCGCGTCCGTCAGGTCGCGCTCCAGTTGCCAGCGCTGGTTGATATCAACAAAGGCCAGCGTCAGCGGAATGGCTACGGCGGTCAGCAGCGCAGCAGAGATGGTCAGGCCCCGCTTGGCTTTCAGCAGGGGGGCAAAGCCGAGCACCAGAAAGGTCAGGGCCGCAGCCAGGGCGATGCCAACCAGGTTGGTCAGGAACAGCAGCATGGCACCGGCAAAAATATCCCACTGCCACCAACCGATACCAATACCGGCGACCGAGAGGGGTGGTACCAGGGCAACGGCAATGGCTACACCGGGCAGGCTTTTCATCACGCTTTCGCGGGCATGGGCGTACCCGCCAGCGACCCCGGAAGCAATAGCGACGCCCAAATCCAGCAGGTTAGGATGCAGGCGGCCGGCCATTTCCGGGGTAATCCGGTTGATCGGGATGATCAATGCCAGCACAGCAGCTGTCAGCAGAGCAAGGCCAATGCCCAGTGCAATAGTCAGCGAGGAGCGTTGCAAGAGCACACGGTCACCACGCAATAACGCCATGGACAAGGAGATGATCGGGGACATCAGTGGGGCCAGAACCATGGCGCCGATAATCACTGCGGCACTGGACAGGTAGAGCCCGAGGCTGGCGACGATCACGCTGAGTACCATCAGCGCAATATAGTGTGGATGGGCCTGGGCATTGATGCGTAATTGCAGGAACAGATCTTTGAACTCGTCTTCCAGGGCGCGGGTAAACAACGGCAGGTGTGACTGGATCATATTCAACCGGTCCTGGTTGACCGGCAGGCTATCGACTTTCATGGTGTCTTTGCCGTTACGCTGACCCGGTTGGCTGGTTTGCTGGATTGCGCCGACATTGATGCGCACTGCTTCCGGATACAGGTGCAGCTCTATACTGGTTGCCTCCCGGCGCCGACCATCCACAAAGTAGCCTAGCGGCTGGCTGGAATCGATGCGTAAATACTGGCTTTTGATATAGCTGACAGTGGGGGGTAAGCGCTTCACGTGCTGTTCACCCTTGAACAGGCTGGTCAGCAGAAAGGACAGGTATTCCTTGATCGATTTGGGTGCAATCACAATGGTCGAGACTTTGCCATCCTGAGCCGATAGCGTGGTATTGATCAGGCGTGCCGCGGCACTGTTGATATCGTTTTCAATCGCAACCAGGCCGGTAATGGCGGTTTTGATCGTGACATTCTTGCCCGTGGTCAGGGTGACAGGGAACGGCTTGATCGCCATCAGGTTGCGCAGGCTGGTCCACACCAGCACCAACCAGTACACCAGGCGTTGGTAGGGCGAAGACTGGCGGTTCAGGTAGGTTTTGCTGCGCTGGTCGAGAAAGGGTGTCTCGCCCAGCATGACCATGCCCAGGACCACTTCATCATTACAGCGGGCGACGTCCAGCGCAGTGTTATCGGCGGCAAAGGCCAGTGCGATGGCTTCCTCCTGGTTAGCCGGAATACCAAACCATTTGTGCAGGCGGCTTTTTGTTTGCAGCGGCAGAATACCGAGTGAAAAGTTAAGGGTTTTCGCCAGGTTGACGTATTCGCTGAAGTCTTCTTCATCCGCCATAACGACCACATGCTGGGCATGATCCAGGCAGCGACCGGGCTCGGCAAGGAAGTCGGTACTGCTGTATTCGTGCAGGCGGATATCGGCTGATTCAGCAAAGTTGCGCAGTGCGTTCAGGTGTTGCGCTTGTTCGGCAGGGTAGACCACCAATGCCTGAGTATGCAGGGTCACAGTCAGTTCCTTGGCAAATACAGTCATTCTGGCATGAATTGCCGGCGTGCTGACAAGCACTGAGAACTTATTTGCCGACTTCCAGCAGCCTGAGGAAGTCCGCTTCTGCCAGCGCCGGGCTGAACAGGTAACCCTGGTAGGCGTGACAGCTCAGTTGCATAAGGAAATCCAACTGCTCCTGTTGCTCGACTCCTTCGGCGACCAGTTTCAGTTGCATGTTCAGACCCAGAGCAATGATTGCGCGAATGATCTCGGCATCATTGGGGTCCTGGGTACAGTCACGCACAAAGGACTGATCAATTTTCAGTGTATCCAGAGGTAAGCGTTTGAGGTAGCTCAGTGAGGAATAGCCGGTACCGAAATCGTCAATCGCAAAGGCGACACCCAGAGCCCGTAATTGCTGCATTTTCGCAATGGTGTCGTTGATGTCTTGAATGACAATGTTTTCGGTAATTTCCAGTACCAGGTGGCAGGCGGGAATAGCGCTAGCATTGATGGCCTGCTCAATGTGCTCAACGAACTCTTGCTGGCGGAACTGGCGCGGGCTGATGTTCACTGACAGACGAAAGTCTGTGTTCACCATGTTGCTGTCCAGCAGACGGCGGATCTGTTGGCAGGCCTGGGCTACCACCCATTGGCCAGCAGCCAGAATCATCCCGCTTTCTTCCAGTACCGGAATAAAGCTGGCTGGGCTGATCATGCCGCGCTTGGGGTGGTGCCATCGAATCAGGGCCTCGGCGCCGACAATGCGATGGCTGGCAGCATCCAGCTGTGGCTGGTAATGCAGTTGGAATTCGCCCAGAGCCAGCGCCTGGCGTAGCTCTGATTCGATCGACAGGCGTTCGCTGGCAGCCACTTGCATGGCCTGCTCGAAAAAGGCGATGCCATTACGCCCGGTTTCCTTGACACGGTAGAGGGCAATGTCGGCGCGCTTGAGCAGGTCTTCCGGGTTGTCGCCATGGTCGGGCAATACGGCGATACCGATGCTGACGCTGAGTTCCAGCGCATGGCCCTCGATCTGCATGGGTTGTGCCAGAGCACGCCGCAACTTTTCCGCCGTGCTGCGGATATGTTGCAAGCACTGTGCATGATCAGCGTCCAGGCCGCTGAGCAAGACGACAAATTCATCTCCGCCCAAGCGGGCCACGGTGTCCTGCTTGCGCACTGTGGCGAGCAGCCGCTGGGTCACTGCTTGCAGTACCGCATCGCCGCAGGAATGGCCGAGCGAGTCATTGATGTGCTTGAAGTGGTCCAGGTCAAAAAACATCAGCGCGCCGCGTAGATTGACCCGTTTGTACAAGCTGATGCTCTGATCCAGGCGGTCAGTCAGCAGAGTCCGGTTGGGCAGGTCGGTCAGCGCATCATGGTAAGCCAGGTGCTTGATGCGTGCCTCGATCAGTTTTTGCTCGGTGATATCGCGCGCCGTCACCAGCATGCAGTCGAGGCTGCCCAGGCTCAGCGGTTGGACGGAAACCGTTACCAGCAGTTCCTGGCCGAACTTGCCCCTGGCCCGCATCTCTCGTTCACGTACCTGGCCTTTCTGCTGCAGCTCGGCAATCATCTCCTCACGTTGCTGATAGTCGCTCCAGATGCCCAGCTCTTGCGCCGTTTTGCCTATCACCTCTTCGGCCCGATACCCCGTCAAGCGCGTAAAGCCTTCGTTGACTTCAATATGCCGTCCGCTCGCTTGTTCCGTCATGCTGATCGAGTCTGGGCTGGCTTTAAAGGCGAGGGCAAATTTTTGCTCTGAGGCGCGCAGGGCCCGTTCCGCCTCCTTGCGGGCGGAAATGTCCTTGACGCTGAGCAGCAGGCAGGGTTGCCGGTTGATGCTCAGGGCTGCCGTTGAGATCTCGCAGGTAATGCTGTGACCCTGCTGATGGCGAACGCTCAGCTCGAAGCCTTGTACATTATCCTGGTTGAGAAGCCGGGTCAGCAGCCTCCGTGCGCGCGCCTGGTCGTTCCAGAGGCCGGCTTGTTCCGGCGTCTGACCGATAACCTGCTCCGGCAGGTAGCCGAGTTGATCAGTGAAGCTGCGGTTGATTTCGATGATACCCAATGCCTCGCGACTCAGTAGGCAGTAGGGCTCTGGCGCGCCCTGGAACAGGGTGGCAAACTTGACTTCACTGTCTATCAGCGCCTGCTCGTTACGCCGGCGGTCGGTGATGTCTTTCAGCGTGCCGACCATGCGCAAGGGGGTGCCGTTGGCATCACGGTGCAGGGTGGCGGTAGCTTCCAGCCAGCGGGGTTGGTTCTGTTGGCTGAACTGGCGGTAACTCAATTTGTAACGCTGTTGCTCGCCGCGGCATATGGCGATAAAGGCCTGCCGCATGGCTTTGCGGTCCTGGGGGTGGATACTGCGGGTGAAGTAATTCAGTGGGCCTTCCCAGGGGTAGGCATGGAAGCCGTGCAGGTAAGCGGCCTGGGCTGAACAGTGCAGAGTGCGGGTACCCAGGTCCAGATCCCATATGCCCATCTGGCTGGCATCCAATGCCATGTTCAGCCGTTCCTGGCTTTTTTTCAGCTCGGCATCAAAGCGTTTTTGCTCGGTAATGTCGTATGCCATCGACAGGCGACAAAGCATGCCGTCCAGTTCGATATATTCAACCGAGACCACACAGGTTTTCAAGCGGCCGTCACGGCATACCAGCTCGGCTTCAAAATGATCCATGCGGCCATGCTGATGAAAATGCTGCAGCATGAGCTCGCGTTGTTGCTTGTTGCGCCAGAGGGGGAATTCTCGACCGCTGTCTCGCCCGAGGGA
Organism: Pseudomonadaceae bacterium; assembly: GCA_007692485.1. GTDB lineage: Bacteria > Pseudomonadota > Gammaproteobacteria > Pseudomonadales > Pseudomonadaceae > Halopseudomonas. The sequence continues at coordinate 7,513 of REBY01000120.1, forward strand.
TTCTTCGCGGGCCCAGCCAAACAGCCGTTGAAAGGCAGGATTAATATCGATGACACAGCCATCGGCAGCATTTACCAGCATGCTGGCGACTGGCATGCGGTAGAACAGCCGTTTGAATGCGGCATCTTTGGCCGAGTTGTCTGCGGCCGCCGGCCTATTGTTCTGTTGCCCCATTATTGTTACCCCATTGAGGCTCATTCGGGCTTGCACATTGATATTGCTATTCAATCAACATAGCCCTTGCCAGACGGGGCGACAAGTTGTCAGGTTGGCATTTCTACAGCCTCTGCTGCACCCTCTCTTTGCAAGCGCTCAAGCGCGGGTTTCACGCTCTTGTTGCAATATTTGAATAAATGCATGAGCGGCATTCGACAGGGTGCGCCCCGTATGGCACACGTAGCCCAACTCGCGCTCTAGGGTGACACCTTTGACCGCCAGACTGCGGACCTGGTTATCCAGCATGGTGTGAGGCAGTACGCTCCAGGCCAGGCCGATGGATACCAGCATTTTCAGTGTTTCCATATAGTTGGTAGTCATGCTGACGCTGGGTACCAATGCATGGCTGGCAAAGAGTTCGCTAACCACTCGATGCGTGACGGTATGGCTTTCAGGCAGTACCGCAGGATGATCGGCCAGTTGTCTGAGGTTGACTGAGGCCTGATCGGCTAGCGGGTGTTCGGGGGCTACCACAACGGCCAGGGGGTCGTACCATATGCGTTCACTGCGCAGCGGAAGCTCGCTGTGGGGTGGCAGGGTCACTACGGCCAGTTCGATGGCCCCCTGCAGCACTTGTTCGTGAGCGACTTCCGAGTCCAGAAAGCGAATATCCAGGGCGACACCCGGGTAAGCCTTGCTGAAGCGGCGCAACACCTGAGGCAGGCGGTGCAGGCCGATATGGTGACTGGTGGCGATACTGAGCTGACCTTGAATCTGGCTGGACAGGTTATTCAGTGCGCGGCGGGTATCATGCAAGAGGTTCAGCAGGTGTTCGGCGCGGGGCTTCAGCGCACGTCCGGCTTCGGTCAGGCTGATTGTGCGGCCGATGCGGTCGAACAATTGGCAGCCCAGTTGCTGTTCAAGCGCAGCTATCCGTTTGCTGATCGCGGGCTGGGTCAGGTGCAGTTGTTCGGCCGCACGGGAGAAAGAGCGGCTATTGGCGACCGCAAGAAAAGCCTGCAGATTGGCGCTATCCATATTGATTCCTAATGGTTATGCAATAGATAAATATTATGAATTTGTTTTATCAATTGCCAGCGGATATTCTCATTGCACTTGAATAGCCCTTGCAGGAGTTGACGCATGTCCGGCAAAACCCTTTACGACAAGCTGTGGGATAACCATCTGGTCAAGCAGCGCGATGATGGCTCTGCGCTGATTTACATCGACCGTCACCTGTTGCATGAAGTGACCTCGCCGCAGGCCTTTGAAGGGTTGCGTCTGGCGGGTCGCAAGCCTTGGCGCATTGATGCCAACCTGGCTACCCCGGATCATAACGTACCGACGACCAACCGCAGTGCCGGGGTCGAAGGTATCGAGGATCTGGTATCCAAGCTGCAAGTGGTTACCCTGGACGATAACTGCCGTGATTTCGGCATTCTTGAATTTCAGATGACTGACCGCCGTCAGGGTATTGTGCATGTGGTGGGGCCGGAGCAGGGCGCAACCTTGCCGGGTATGACCGTGGTCTGCGGTGACTCGCATACTGCAACCCACGGCGCATTTGCTGCTTTGGCGCACGGTATCGGCACCTCGGAAGTCGAGCATGTGCTGGCGACCCAGTGCCTGGTGGCAAAAAAAATGAAGAACATGCTGGTGCAGGTTGATGGTCAGTTGGGATTCGGTGTTACCGCCAAGGATATCGTGTTGGCGGTCATCGGCCAGATCGGTACTGCCGGCGGCAACGGTCATGCCATTGAGTTTGCTGGCTCGGCAATACGCGACCTGTCGATCGAAGGGCGTATGACCATTTGTAATATGGCGATCGAAGCGGGTGCCCGTGTTGGTCTGGTTGCCTGTGATGAGAAAACCATCGCCTATGTTAAAGACCGTCCCTATGCGCCCAAGGGTACTGATTGGGAGCAGGCTGTGGCCAGCTGGCAAGACCTGAAATCCGATGCTGACGCGCACTTTGATACCGTGGTTGAGCTGGATGCTGCCAGCATTAAACCGCAGGTTTCCTGGGGCACGTCGCCAGAGATGGTGGTGGCCGTTGATGCCGCAGTGCCGGACCCGGCAGCAGAGACTGACGCGGTCAAGCGCAGTGGTTATCAGCGCGCCTTGCAGTACATGGGGCTGGAAGCCAATCAGGCGATCACTTCCATCAAGCTGGACCGGGTATTTATCGGCTCTTGCACCAATTCGCGGATAGAAGATCTGCGCGCTGCTGCCGCTGTCGCCAAAGGTCGCTCGGTGGCCCCGAGTGTCAAGCAAGCGATGGTGGTTCCTGGTTCAGGCTTGGTCAAGGAGCAGGCCGAGCGTGAAGGTCTGGACAAGATTTTCCTCGCGGCCGGCTTTGAATGGCGTGACCCGGGTTGCTCAATGTGCCTGGCGATGAACCCGGACCGCCTGCAATCGGGCGAGCATTGCGCCTCGACCTCGAACCGTAACTTTGAGGGTCGCCAGGGCA
>REBY01000033.1 GCA_007692485.1 Pseudomonadaceae bacterium
CTGGCAGCGTCGCCACTTTCACCCCGATGCCCATAAAGGCCATCAGCGCATTGGCAAGGACCGACGTCAAAGCCAGCGGCACGATGATACAGATCACGGCACGGATGGATCGGAAGGTAATCAGACACATGAAGATAACTACCGCATACACGGTCAGCAGCATCTTCAACTGCGACGCCTGAATCACTTCATTGGTGGCTGCTTCGATACCGGCATTACCGGCCGCCAACAGGAACTCAAGGTTCTCGGTATTGAACTCCTCGGCAAAGGCTTCCACTTCGCTGGTTGCACGAATCAGCGTGTCGGCTTTGTGGTCATTGAGGAAGATCATTACCGGCGCCAGTGAACAATCCTGGTTGAACATCCCTTCAGCACGGCTGATGGCCGTGTTCAGGTTGTCCTGGTTGCGCGACAGGCCGAGCCACTTGAGGTTGCCCTCGTTGTTGCCCATGATCACCTGTTTGGCGACGGTCACCAGCGATACCGCAGATTGAACACCTTCAACGTTCAGCATGCGCCATTCCAACTGATCGATGGCATCCATGGTGTCAAACATCGAACAACCTTCGTCCGGCGTCTTGACCATGACTACCAATACATCGGAGCTGGTCGAGTAATTGCTGATAATAAAGTCGTTATCCAGGTTGTAACGCGAGTCCGGGCGTAGCTCTGGCGCCCCCGGATCCAGGTCACCGATCTGCACCTTCTGACCATGGTAGATACCGAAGCCAAAGGCAATGATCGCCAGCACTACGGAAACCGGTGCCACACTCGGATGCGAGAACTTGGCAATGGTCAGCCAGAGTTTCTGCGGACGTTCTGACATTTCGCGCTTGCGCTCGATAGCCTTTTTACTGATACCGATATAGGACATCAGAATCGGCAGCAGAATCAGGTTGGTCAGGATGATGACAGCCACACCAACAGAGGCTGCGATACCCAACTCACGGATCACTGCAATCTCAATCAGCAGCAGCGTCAGGAAGCCGACACCGTCAGAGATCAAAGCCACAATACCGGGAATGTAAAGCGAGCGGAACGCGCGACGGGCAGCTGTCAGCGGCCCATCAGCCTTGACCGATTCCAGCGCCATGGCATTGATGATCTGCACGCCGTGCGAGATACCAATGGCAAAGACCAGGAAAGGCACCAAAATGGAGTATGGATCGAGCCCAAAGCCCATGCTGCGCAGCAGACCCAACTGCCAGATTACCGCGATAACCGAACACACCAGAGTAATGATCGAACTCTTCAGGCAACGGGTAAACATCAGCAACAGGAAGAAGGTAATTAGCAAGGCCACGCCGAAGAACATGACAACGCCAATAATCCCTTCGATCAGATCACCAACAATCTTGGCAAAGCCGGTGATATGAATGCTGATATTCGGATTTTCTTCTTCAAAAGTACTGCGGATCGTTTCTTCCAGTTGACGCGAAAAATCACCGTAGTCCAGACGAATCTGCTCACTGGTATTTTCCGGATTTGGATAGCTTTCCTGCAGTGGCACTTCAATGATTGAAGACTTGAAGTTGTTCGCTACCAGCCGGCCAATTTCACCCGAACGCAATACGTTTTCACGCAGTTCTTCGAGTTGATGTTCATCGTAGTAGGACGGATGGTTGGCAACCGGACCACCGTCGAAGCCAAACTCGGTTACCGCTGTCCAGCGCACATTGGGCGTCCACAGCGAGCGCAGACCGGAACGGTCAACACCCGGCAGGAAGAACACTTCATCATTGATGCGCTTGAGTGTTTCCATGTATTCGGTGGTGAAGATATCGCCATCTTCAATAGCAACCGCAATACGTACCCGGTTACCCAGATTGGGCATATCGTCCTGATGCTCGAGCATATTGACGATATAGGGGTGATTGACCGGAATCATTTTTTCGAAGCTGGCATCCGGCTTGACCTGCATGGCCTGATAGCCAAAGAACAGGGTCAGCAGGGCGAATGCCAACAACACAAACATTCGGTTGGTGAAAATGACCCGCTCGATAAAGGGGGCAGTTTCCTGATGATGCTTAGACATCCAGTTTCTCCTGGCGCGTAATCATTATTATGGGAGGACGTCGGGCATGACGACAGAATCCATACGGACACTTCCACGCTGCCCCAGCAACAGGAAGGAACCATCGGGTAAGGGGCGCCCTGCAGCCAGGTTGGCCCGATCCGGACGCGTCATGATCTGGAAGGTTTCGCCACCATCCAGGCTGGTCACCACGGTGCCACCCAGGCCGGTAACAACAAGGCGGCCGTCAGTGGATTTGTGACCACCAAGCAGAGTCGCCTCTAGCGGGCCATTGTTCGGCGTGATCAACTCAACCTGCTCCCAGCTATCACCGAAATCGGTGGAGCGGAACATATTGCCGCGCAACCCCCAAGTCAGGATCTCGCCGGGCTTGTCGGTGCCGACTACCCCGAACAACGAACCTTCATAGGGCTGGTCTTCTTCGGGCAGGGCTTCCCAGGTGTCACCGAAATCAAATGAGCGGAACATGGCGCCCATCTCGGCAACCAGAAACAGCCCGGTATCCTTCACTTCAGTAATCGCGCTGTAGTGAAAGCCAAAATCATTGTCGATTTCATCGGTCAGATCTTCCCAGGTCTGACCGCCATCGTCAGTGCGCAGAAACAGGCCATAACCACCCATGGCAAAGCCGGTTTGCGTATCGCGGAACCAGACATCCATCAGCGGCTTTTCCAACAGTCCGAATTCGTCTACCGGTTGATCCAAGGCCGGATCACGGTATTGCAGCTCCCAGCTTTCACCCGCATCACTGCTGTGCAAGATCAGGGAATCATGTCCAACGGCCCAGCCGTGGTTTTCATCCACGAAATAGACTGCAGTCAACACCTGACGCACGGGTGATTGCGCCTGTGTCCAACTCTGGCCAAGATCGTCAGAGTAAATGACATGGCCACGCCCCCCCACGGCGACCAGGCGATCCCCCGCCTGAGCGACATCAAGCAACAAGGCACGATGGGCCAGCTCGGTTTCCATAGCTGGCTCAGTACTGGGTACCTCGGTTTCCTGGGCGAAAGAAAGCGGCATGCATGCCATGGCTGTAGTAAAGCCCAGGGCAGTCAGAACCTGACGTGTCAGAGATAATTTGCGACCCTGGCCGGACAAGCTTGTTGTCAGGCCAAAGGATGTGGCGTGCCGCTCGATCGGCTCACGCATACACCATTCCCCCTTATTCTTATGAATACCTGCCCTGCCGGGCAGGACGCTGATACCTCGATGACCGCAAGGGCAAAGACAATAATCGTCTCAGTCAAGCAGAGGCTTGCTAATAGTAACGGGCTTTTGCACCGCCTGCCAACGGCATCGCCTTATCTTGCACCAATCAGCAGATGGATTAGTGCAAGCAAGGGCCGGATCAGACCAGTGACTTGCTGACCACTTCGTAGACATCGGCGGACAAATCGTCTGTTGCCATGATGCGCTGCAATTGCTGCTGCATCAGCGCTTGGCGGGTGGAATCATACTTGCGCCAGCGCGTTAGTGGCGTCATCAGACGCGCTGCTATCTGCGGATTAAGATTGTTCAACGTGATGATCTGGTCAGCCAGGAAAACATAACCGGCACCATCCAGGCGGTGGAAGTTGACCAGGTTCTGGTTAGCGAAAGCACCGATCACTGCGCGTACCTTGTTCGGGTTACGCAGATTGAAGGCTGGATGTTGCATCAACGACTGAACCCGTTCCAACCCACCAGGCAAGCCACAAGCCGCCTGAACGCTGAACCATTGGTCCATAACCAGCGGATAGCCCTGCCATTGCAATGCAAACTCGGCCAAGGCAGCCTGCTTCTGCTCTTCATAAGGCGAATTGACCAAGGCAACCAGAGCCGCCTGGCGATCGGTCATGTTGTTGGCTTCGATAAACTGGCGCACGCAAGCCGCCACCACCTCTTCCGAACCGGTCAGCATCAGATAGCTAAGCAAGGTATTTTTCAGACTCCGCCGCGCCACAGAGGCGGCATCCGGCGTGTAGGGCTGGGACACCGCCAGACGCTGCCAGGCAGCCAGCATGTCACCCTGCAGCGCCAGCGCCAGTTCATGCCGCATGGCTTCGCGCACTTTGTGGATGGCATCGATATCCGCCTGCTCGGCTAACTCGACCAGATAAGCCTCAGAGGGTAAACGGATGATTTCGGCCACCATGGCCGGATCCAGCTCAGGATCATTCAACACCGTGCGGTAAACATCGACCATGCGCTGGTCCAGCATCAGCGGACGCCCGGTCTGGGCCATAACCGTCAACCCTTGCATGACCTCAACGGCCAGTGCCTGTGCAGCCTCCCAGCGATTAAAGCCATCCGGATCATGCTTGGCCAGAAAAACCCGATCATCGCGGCTATAGGGATAGGCCATTTTCACCGGCGCCGAAAAGCCACGCAGCAGAGATGGCAGAGGCTCTTCGGCCAACCCGGTAAACACGAAGACCTGCTCGGCCTCGGTAACCGCCAAAACGGTCTCATTGCCGCGCGACTCGGCTTCACCTTCCAACTGCAGCGGCATCTCGATACCCTCGCTATCGAGCAAGGCCATGCGCAAGGGAATCACCAACGGTTGCTTCTCGGACTGCCCCGGCGTCGGCGGGCAGCTTTGGCGGCAGAGCAAACGAAACTCTCCGGTACCAGCATCCCAGTGGCCATGTATCTCCAATCGCGGGGTACCCGCCTGGCTATACCAGCGCTTGAACTGGGTCAGATCCAGGCCATTGGCATCTTCCATCGCCTTAACGAAGTCATCACAGGTTACGGCTTCACCATCATGCCGCTCGAAGTACAGGTCTGTGCCCTGGCGAAAACCCTCCGGCCCACAGAGTGTATGCAACATGCCGACCACTTCCGAGCCCTTCTCGTAGACCGTCAGAGTGTAGAAGTTGGCAATCTCGATAAAGGAGTCAGGGCGCACCGGATGCGCCATGGGGCCAGCATCCTCGGCAAACTGGTTGGCACGCAGAAAGGTGACATCTTCGATGCGCTTGACCGTGGCCGAATTCATATCGGCACTGAACTGCGAATCACGCAGGACGGTAAAGCCTTCTTTCAACGAGAGTTGGAACCAGTCACGACAGGTCACACGGTTGCCCGACCAATTGTGGAAATATTCGTGCGCCACAACGGATTCGACGCGCTGGAATGCCAGATCGGTGGCGGTATCTGGATGGGCCAACACGCAGCTGGAATTGAAAATATTCAAACCCTTGTTTTCCATCGCGCCCATATTGAAATCATTGACCGCGACGATCATAAAGATATCCAGGTCGTATTCACGCCCATAAACGTCTTCATCCCAACGCATCGAGCGTTTCAGGCTGTCCATCGCGTGCCCGCATTGCTCGCGATTTTCCGGCTCGACATAGATCCGCAAATCAATGATGCGGCCACTCATGGTGGTAAAGCTGTCCTGAATCAATACCAGATCGCCGGCCACCAGAGCAAACAGATAAGCCGGCTTGGGAAAGGGGTCTTCCCAGGTTGCCCAGTGCCGCCCACCCTCATGCTCACCGGATGCAATCGGGTTTCCGTTGGACAGCAGGATCGGATAGTCCCCCCGCTCGGCAATCACCGTGGTGGTAAAGCGACTCATGACATCGGGGCGATCAAGATAATAGGTAATCTTGCGGAAACCCTCGGCTTCACACTGTGTGCAGAACATGCCACCGGACTTGTAGAGCCCTTCCAGCGCCGTGTTGTTCTGCGGCTCGATTCGGGTTGTGATGGCCAGCTCAAACTCGGCGCTGTGGGGTTGCAGCGTCAGGTGGTCAGCATCCAACTGGTAACTGCCCTCGCCTAACTCGACATCATCCAGCGCCACACTGATTAGCTGCAGGTGCTGCCCATCAAGTACCAACAGCGGCAACGACTTGCTCCCTTGAGCATTGAGCCGCAGCGACAGCCGACTATGGACCAGCGCGTGATCCTCGAACAACTCGAAGGTCAGGTGCGTCTCGTCGATCCAGTAATCGGGCTGCTGGTAATCTTTGAGGTATATCGTCTTCGGCTGTTCGGTACGCATAATGATTCCTTAACTGACACTGACCGACAGGCTGTAGGCCGTGTACTTGCGAATATTGATGACGGCCGTATCCAGTAACAGATACTGACCCTTGATACCGAGCAAGGTACCCTCAAGCAGCGGCTCTTTGTCCAGATTGGCCGACTGGGGTTTGGTAGCGTATTCCAGCACCGGGTAGCTTATGTTCAGCGGCGCCGCGTCCGGCAATGGCTGGATAGCCTGCAGACCAAAACGCTGTTGCAGTTCGGCAATACCGTCAGCAGCAGGCGCCAGCAAGCGATCCCGTTCGGCCAACATATCCAGCTGCGGCGGCTCACCCTTGAGCAGGGTACGCCAATTGGTCTTGTCGGCTACGTGCTGGCGGATCAAGTCCTCAACCAGCCCGGATTGCTGACGGGTGGCCACGCGCAGAATCGGTAATGCCTGACTGGCGCCCTGATCAATCCAACGGGTAGGCACCTGACTGGCACGGGTAATACCAACCTTGAGACCTGACGAATTGGCCAGATAAACGATGTGCTCGGTCATGCAGAACTGCTCACCCCAGGCCGGCTCACGGCAGGTACCTTCGGCATAGTGACACTTTTCCGGGCTCATAATGCAGGTATCGCATTGCGCCAGCTTTCTGAAACAGGGGTAGCAATAGCCCTGATTGAAGCTTTTCTTGGTCCGACGCTGACAGTGAATACAGTGGATATCACCCAAGGCCTCAAGACGGAGGGTTTTGCCCAGCCATTCGTTCATCGGCACCCGCTCATCACCAATCGGCAACTGATAGGCTACTGGCTCAGCAAGACTGCCAAGCATTTTGCGGACGGCGCCACGGGCGTGCAGTAAAGCCATCAGTGCAGGGTATCCGAGCCGGTGGAAAACAAAATATTAGGTACCTCTTTCTCCTGCGACTTGCAGCTCTGCGGCCCCATATAACCCGTACGCTCGTCTTCCGGCAGGTTATCGGTTTCCCAGGCAATCATTGCCTGCAAGCAGAGCTCCTTTTGTTCGCGGGTCAGTTTGCGGCCATCCGGCCATTTACCGATCTCAACAGCCTGCTTGAGGCTGGCATAAATCTCGGGGGTAATATTGCGCAGCATGTCGATAAAGCCTGTCATGGCAGTACTCCGGCAGAAGCGTTGACGATGGGCCGGCCAACCAACCCAATGGATAAGATAATGTTAATCCGATTGCCGCTGACGTTGCAGGCCACCGGCGATAAGCCCCGCCAGGCCTCCAATAACCAGCCCGCCAACGTGGGCAGCATTGGCGATGGCACCAAAACCCAGCATGGTAACCAAACCGCTAAGGCAGAGCACCAGCCAGACCAGCATGAGCACCACTACACCCTTGGGCAGATCAAAGTGGACATTCGGGCACAGCCACTGGTAAAGCCAGCAATAACCAAGCAGCCCGTACAGCACGCCGGACAAACCACCAAAGAGCCCAGGCGCGCCAAACAGCCACTGGCTGGCATTGGAAACCAGTGCAAACAAAATAGTCACGCCCAGCAGAAACAGGCTGCCGGAGCGAATCTCGATACGCCGACCCAACTCCCAGTACCAGAGTGCATTGAACGCCAGATGCAACATGCCAAAGTGGATAAAAATGGGCGTGATCAGCCGCCACCACTGGGCCAGATCCGGGTAGGCAGCCAAACGGCCTTCCGGGGTAACCGGGGTAAAAGTCAGATGAACCAGCACACTGGCATCACTGCCCAAGCGGCTGAGCACCGCAACCAGCGCGGAAATTGCCAGCACCGCCAAGGTCATCGGAATATGTTGCAGCGTACGCTGCCAAGCCGTAGCCCCACGAACCCGCGCAGGCGCCGGACCAACCGCTTCCGGCACGCCATCACGATAGAGCGCCTGAATCACCTGGGCATCCGCCTCATCAACAGCCCAGACCACCTGCTGGGCGCCCTCTTCAGTCACCCGATGCACCACGCCTCTGGTGCGTAAAAAGCGCGCCAGATGGCTCAGATCTTCCTCAATCGGACGCTTTAACGCTGGAATCATGCAGGCTCCTTGAATCAGGCCAGACGCGGCACATCGACCCAGACAAAGTGATCGCGCTCAAGATGCTGCTCACCTTGCCAGCGATAAGCGACCAGTTTGCCATATTTCACAGCACTGTAATCCAGACAAGCCAGATTAGGGCGAATTGGATGCGGCTTACCTTGTTGCCAATAATGTCCAACAAACAGGATCGGCTGCTCCGGACCGTATACAAGCAGCTCCGCCTTCTGAGAATCACTCAGAGGACGTGCCGCAATCGCCTCTGGCAAACCATCCGGCTGAAACACGATATCACCATAGGTTTGCGGACTTTCTTCCCAGAATTTGGTGCGGAAAAAGGCACGTACAAAACCGTCCTTGCCGGTCATGGTCATACCATGGGGCAGGCGCATATCCGTGCCACGCAACAGGCGGTCCAGTACCTGGGCGGCGAAGGAATCCGTATCCACCGCATTACGCACAAAATCACGGTCGATACAGGCATCCGGGTACTGTTTGATAAAGGGCGCAATCAGGCCCTGGTCCCAACAGGCATGCACCATCCTGAAATCACCCAGATCCAGCAACAAAGGTAATTGGTAAAACCAGTCGAGAAATTCGGTCCATTCGTCTGGCCAGGCAGAGAATTGCTGTAGGGTTTCACCAATCTGCCGGTAGTTACGCTCGTTATGTTCACGCACGAACTGTTGCCCGCTACCCGGCGGGGCCTGGGTCGACCAGGCCAGCGCATTAAATTCATGATTACCCATGATGCACTGCGCATGACCCGCTTCGACCATACCCCGTACCAGATGTAGAGCCTCCCGGATACGTGGACCACGATCAATAATATCGCCAAGAAACAAGGCCTTGCGCTGTGGATGCTGCCAGACGCCGGCACGACAACGGTAGCCCATCTGCTCCAACAAGCGTTCCAGGGTCTGCCCGCAGCCGTGCACATCACCGATAATATCGTAACCCTGAACGCGCGCAGCAGAGGACATCATCAGCCCCCCGTCAAGCGACTGGACCAGCCCAGCTTTTCCCGGCAAATACCATAGAAGTTATGGTCGAGCGGATGCAGCAAGCGTAATTTGTGCGGTTTCTTGCGGATAGTAATGCTGTCGCCAGGCGCGCAAGTCATATGCACCTGGCCATCACAACTGACTTGCGGATAGATGCCGCTCTGCTTGGAGACGATGATTTTCAGTTCACTGTTGCTATCAACCACTATCGGCCGGCTGGACAGGGTGTGCGGAAACATGGGCACCAGCACCACGGCTTCCAGTTTGGGGTGCATGATGGGGCCGCCGGCGGACAGTGAATAGGCGGTCGATCCCGTCGGGGTTGCCACAATCAATCCATCGGACTTCTGGCTGTAAACAAACTGACCGTCAATATGCAGCTCGAATTCGATCATGCGTGCGGATTTGCCAGGATGCAGAACCACCTCGTTAAGCGCTTCACTGCTGCCCAATTGCTCATCATCGCGACGCACAAAAGCATCCAGCAGGAAGCGGGTTTCCATCATGTACTCGCCAGCCAGCACACGGCCAACACGCTCTTCGAGCTCATCGGGTGAAATATCGGTGAGAAAACCCAAGCCCCCGCGGTTCACGCCCAGCACCGGGACGTTATAGCGACACAAGGCACGCGCCGCACCCAAGAGACTGCCGTCACCGCCCACCACAATCACCAGATCGCAGATTTCGCCCATCATCTTGCGTGAGCACACCTGCAGGTCATGGCCCGGCATCAATTCCGCCACCGCATCTTCAAGAATCACGGTATGTCCGCTGTCGAGCAGAAAGCGTTTCAGGCGTTTGAGGGTATCGACCACCTTGCCACTGCCGAGCCGGCCGATCAGGCCGATATTGCGAAACTGCTCCATATCACCTCGCTAAACTGCATTGACTGACCGGCAAAACGGCTCAGCTGAAAAGGTGATTATTCCGCAGCAGCGGCAAGGAGGCAAATCAGCCGGGGTCGACCGGATGCTTGTGCTGAAGTTTGGACAGCTCACGCTTGAGGTTAAGGTTCTGCTGTTGTTGCTCTTCCAGCGACTGCTTGATGTCGAGCATTTCACCTTGCAACACATCAAGATGCTCGCGATGAGATTGACGCAGCATCTCCATATCATTTTCGCGGGCTTGCTGAACTATCTGAAGTTCCGTTTGCAAAGCATTGATTTGCTGACGTAACTCTTGTGCTTCACGCTTGTGGTGATCACGCTCAGCGCCCAGCACAGCCTCGGCATCTGGCGCTGGCTTCCCATTTTCCTGCTCACCGAACCAGGCATCTTCGGCAGCCATGTGCAACTGACCGGCGGCCAACATGGCGAGGGCATTATCATCCTCACCAAGGATGCCCAGCGTGTTGCGGGTAACCGCATCCTTGATATGCAACAGATCGGAACGCCCGCCACGCTGACCCGGCTTCCACAAGTGAGCCTTGAACTGTGGGTGGCGGGTAAAGCCGGCACATGCCAAGCGAATCGGGCCGCCCCCCATGTCCGGGCCGCGCCCAGCCTTGTCAGCCATCAGGCGCAATGGCAGATTCCACAGCGGGCTGATATTGCCGTCCTGATCGAAATCAATAGTGAAGAAGACCGCTCCACGAACATGCAGCCGCGAGCTGATCTGCAAGAACACCGCGTCCATGGTTTCATCAGCAAACTCAGGGGTGCTGACCATGCCATCGAGCAAAGCCTCGAACTCGGGGAACAGCATCTGCTTACAGACGCCCCACTGGGAGAAGAACATGACCGCTTCAGTGAGTGGCCGACCTGGCTGACTCATGCTATTTCCTCTGACATTCCCGTTCGGAGCCTTCCATAGGTGGTAGTTGGACCGTAACAAAGCATACTGACAAGTATCCTGCTCACCACTAATGAGTGTAAGACATATTTAGCAAAAGGTCCGTGAACCAGTTGGCACTTTGTGACAAAAAACAGCCTGAGGCACATTGGCCCTTGAGTCCGAGGTGACCCCGGCAGGATAATGCGTGTCCAGATATGACACCCGGTAGCCCTGCATGTTCCGCTGGTTTGAACGCCGCCTTGACCCCTTCCCCGCTGCAGAGCCCGGCGAACCACCACGTACGCTGTTTGCATTTTGCCTGCATTACACGCGCGGTGCCTGGCCGTCACTGATCATGGCCGCACTGCTGATGGCAGGCATTGCTCTTATCGAGGTCTGGCTGTTCAGCTTTCTTGGCAATATTGTTGACTGGTTAAGTGAGCAGAACCGAGACACCTTTTTGCAAAACGAAGCCGGTATGCTCTGGTTAATGGGCTTTGTCGTGCTTGGCCTGCTGCCCTTGCTGATTCTGTTTAATGCCCTGTTCAGTCACCAGACACTCATGGGCAACTACCCCATGCGCATTCGCTGGCTGGTCCACCGTTATTTGCTGCGCCAATCGATGGGCTTCTACCAGGATGAGTTTGCCGGGCGCATAGCTACCAAGCTGATGCAGACTGCCCTGGCGGTGCGCGAATGCGTGATCAAGCTGATTGATGTCCTCAACTATGTTGGCGTGTATTTTCTTGGCACGCTGCTGGTTGTCGGCCTGGCCGACTGGCGCTTGATGCTGCCACTGATTGCCTGGCTGTTCGGCTACATATGTCTGATGCGCCACTTTGTACCTCTGCTCGGCCAGGTAGCAGAGCGCCAGGCAGACGCGCGTTCGTTGATGACTGGGCGCATCGTCGATAGCTATACCAACATCCAGACGGTCAAACTGTTTTCCCATGCCCAGCGTGAATCCAGCTATGCCCGCGAAGGCATGCAGGACTTCATGCGCACGGTGTACCGGCAGATGCGTCTGGTCACTCTGGTCTATACCCTGCTGTACCTGCTCAATGCCTTGCTGCTGGCTACGGTTACCGGCCTGGCGATCTGGCTCTGGCTGCACGAGGCCGTCAGCGTGGGTGCTGTAGCGGTGGCGGTCGGCCTGGTATTGCGCCTTTGGGGCATGTCTCAATGGATCATGTGGGAACTGTCGGCATTATTCGAGAATATCGGCACCGTTCAGGATGGCATCAACACCATCTCGCGCCCACACCTGGTCGACGATGTCGCCGACGCGCGACCCTTGAGCGTGAGCCAGGGCGCGATCCGCTTTGAGCAGGTTGACTTTCATTACGGCAAGGGTGCGGGGGTGCTGGAAAAGTTCAACCTGGATATCCGTCCGGGCGAAAAGATCGGCCTGGTCGGCCGCTCTGGCGCGGGGAAGTCAACCCTGGTCAATTTGCTGCTGCGCTTTTATGATCTAGAAGGCGGTCGTATCCTGATCGATGGTCAGAATATCAGCCAAGTGACCCAAGAATCACTGCGTGCCAATATTGGCATGGTGACTCAAGATACCGCCTTGCTGCACCGATCAGTCCGCGAAAACATTGCCTACGGCAGACCTGATGCCAGCCAGGCCTTGATCGAGCAGGCTGCGCAACGCGCCCAAGCCGACCACTTTATTCCCGAGTTACGCGATGCCGCAGGACGTCAGGGCTATGAAGCTCATGTTGGCGAGCGCGGCGTCAAACTGTCTGGCGGGCAAAGACAACGTATTGCAATTGCCCGCGTGATGCTCAAGGATGCACCCATTCTGATTCTCGACGAGGCCACCTCGGCGCTGGACTCGGATGTTGAAGCGGCCATTCAGGGCACGCTTAACCAGCTCATGGAGGGCAAAACCGTGATTGCTATTGCACACCGCCTGTCGACTATTGCCGCCATGGATCGCCTGATCGTGCTGGATGAGGGCCGTATCATCGAACAAGGCACACACACCGAACTACTGGCCCAGCAGGGTCTCTATGCGCGCCTGTGGGCACGTCAGTCCGGCGGCTTTATCGCCGAGGAAGTCCAGTGACCTACATGCGTAATCTATTACTCCTGTTACTCGCTGCATGGGCAACGCCCACACTGGCCACCAGTTTCAGCTTTACCGAGAGCAATGCGCTGGTCGCCAGTATTGCCGGCACACCCGAGCAGCAACGCCCGGACTTCTCCGGCTTGCCCCCCGTGCAGCAGCGCGACCTGAGCTTGCGCGCACTGCCCGAACGGCGATTACCGCGCTTCATGCGCGAGCTCAACACCCTGACCGTACGGTTGGCCTGGCAAGACGAACCGGCACCGTTGGTCTTTCTGATTGCCGGGACAGGTTCACGTTTTGACACGCCACGCCTGGATACGCTGAAAAACGCGCTGTGGCATGCCGGCATGCATGTCATGTTGCTGTCGTCTCCCACCAATTACGACTTTATTGCGGCCGCCTCGGAACATGGCTATCCCGGCCTTGGGCCGGTGGATGCGGCAGACCTGCATCGTGTCATGCGCATGGCGGTTGAACAGGCCGAAGCCAGTACCGGCCTTGAGATCACCGACTACCGACTGGCCGGCTTCAGCCTGGGCGCATTGAATGCGGCCTGGCTCGACCAGTGGGACCGCGAGCAAGGTAACTTGTTTGATTTTCAGCGTGTATTGCTGATGCATCCGCCGGTTGACCTGCTGACCTCCATCCGCCGCCTCGATGGCATGGCAGAGGTGCGACTGGACAACCTGAATAACGACGATGGTTTTTTTGAGCATATTTTTGAAAAGCTGGTCGCCTACTACGCCGAAGGCGGTGGCACGGATATTGGTACAGGCCTTTTCTACGAGTTTCAGGCCAGTGAGAATGCACTGACTGACGCCGAACTGGCACTACTGATTGGCGCAGTCTTTCGCTTCTCCGCTGCTGACATTACCTTCATGAGTGACCTGATCACCGGCCAGGGCGTATTTGCCCCATCCATGGCCGGATTGACTGCCAGCACACCGCTGACGCCCTATTTGCGCCGGGCGCTGCAATGCAACTTTGGCTGCTATATCGACAACCTGCTCTGGCCCTGGTGGCAGCAACAACACCCTGAGAGCAACTTTGAGCAGATGGCGTCCCTCGGTAGCCTGCACCCGCTCAGCGAGAACCTGCGTCAATCTCGCTTCGGCGTCATGACCAGTGCCGATGACTTTATTCTCAGTGCTGACGACTATGCTTTCTTGCGCGACACCTTTGGACAGCGCGGGCGTTTCTATTCGCGCGGTGGCCATGGCGGGATTCTTGACCATGCCGAAGTGGTTGAATGGATAGTCAACTTTCTGGAGACCCAGCCATGAAACCAAGGATCAACCGTCTATGGACGCTGGCAGTCCTGATAAGCGCGCTACTGCCCGCCAAGCTAATGGCTGAACCGGTCCCCGTGGACTTTGCGATACCCGAGTTTCGCGACCCATTGCTGGAACTGGATATCGAATACAGCAACAGTGATTGGGAGTTCGAACGTTCCAGCCTGCGCGCCCTGGATGTCCATGACCCCTTTGAAAGCATCAACCGGCGTACCTACCGCTTCAATGCCCGCTTTGACGAGTACGTTTACCTGCCGGTGCTGGATGGCTATCGCACAGTCACGCCACGCCCTGTCAGGCGCGGGATTTCCAATGTCTTCAGCAACTTCTCTGACGTGCCCAACCTGGCCAACAGTGCCCTGCAGGGTCAGGGTGAAAAAGCCATGCGCACCACTGCCCGACTGTTGCTGAACAGCACGCTGGGTGTGCTGGGGATCTTTGATGTTGCAGAAAAAATGGGCCTGCCACAGGAACCGGAAGACTTTGGGCAAACGCTTGCCCGTTACGGCATGCCGCCGGGGCCCTATTTGGTCCTGCCCTTTCTCGGCCCATCTACCTTGCGCGACACCAGCGCCATGGCAGTGGACTGGAGCCTGGAGGACCGGGCCAACTTTCTGCACTATCGCGATGGGATGAACCGCTATCCGGCAGCTTATGGTGTCTACGCAATTGATCTGCGGGAACAAAACGGCTTCCGTTACGGGGCGCTAGACAGCCCGTTTGAGTACGATCAGGTGCGTTACCTGTACATCAAGCTACGTGAACTGCAGACCCGCAACTAAACGGGTTGCAATTGGCTTTCAGCCAACGCGAAAGATGATCCGCTCTTCCCAGTCGTCAGGTGCAATACTGTCTTCTGCGAGCATGCGCCCAGCACGGGAGATACCCTGCCGGTGCACCTCACGCGGATCACCGCACATCAAATGATGCCAGGCTGGCAGCTCATCACCCTCAGCCAACAAGCGATAGGCGCAAGTGGCCGGTAACCAGGCAAACTCAGCGGCATCGGCCGGGGTCAGTTGCACACAGTCCGGCACTTTGGCCTTACGCCCGGCATAGTCACGGCACTGGCAGCTATTGCGATCAAGCAACTGACAGGCTATGTCGGTGTAATACACCGCCCCCGGCTGGTCCTCGTCTTCCAGCTTCTGCAAACAGCACAGACCACAGCCGTCACACAAAGCTTCCCATTCTGTCGGCTCCATATCCGCCAGTGTCTTGCGTCGCCAAAAGGGCTGGGTTAGATCCGCCATATCAACGGCCTTCCCGCAACACGTCTTGCAACCAATCCATGACTTGCGACAGCGCAAAGGGAAAGTCCAGCTCGGCGCCGTTATCGGTGCGTTGCAACACCGGGATGCGCAATTGATAGCGCTCCAGCAACAGCGGATCATCGCTGATATCCACTTCGTGAACATGCACGCCATTGCCTTTGAGTGGCTCAAGCACCGCCAGCGCTGACTCGCACAAGTGGCAGGCAGAGGTTCCGTACAGGGTCAGCACAAAGGGTGCACTCATGAGGCATACTCGCATGACAAGACTTTGTCGTATTTTATCATTAGCAGCGACGACCTGCCGCCATGATTGCGGCCCTGGCGTGCATGCCACATACTCGCTGCCATACTCGTCATTATCAGGGAACACGATGGATTGGGAAACCTTGCTATGCCGCGAACGCCTGGGCAAACCGGTCGCCAGCAGCGAAGAATTGGGCCGCACGCCCTTTCATAAAGACCATGATCGGGTCATCTTCTCCGGTGCCTTTCGTCGCCTGGGCAAGAAAACCCAGGTGCACCCAGTCTCCAGCAATGACCATATACATACCCGCCTGACACACAGCCTGGAAGTCGGCTGCGTGGGTCGTTCATTGGGTATGCGGGTTGCAGAGCGCTTGCGTGATGAGCTACCTGACTGGTGCCAGCCGGCAGATATCGGCGTCATTGTGCAGGCGGCTTGCCTCGCGCATGATATTGGCAACCCGCCCTACGGACACTCTGGCGAAGATGCCATCCGGCACTGGTTCAAACAGGCAGCAGCTCAGGGCTGGCTGGATCCTTTAAGCGAAGCCGAGCAGGCTGACCTGATGAATTTCGAGGGCAACGCTCAGGGCTTTCGCGTGCTGACGCAACTGGAGTATCACCAGTTCGAAGGTGGCATGCGCCTCACCTATGCCACGCTGGGAGCTTATCTGAAGTACCCTTGGACCGCGCGCCATGCCGACAGCGTAGGCTACAAAAAGCACAAATTTGGCAGCTACCAAGCTGAATACCCACTACTGGTGCAAATTACCGAGAAACTGGGCCTGCCTCAGCAGGATGAGCACTGCTGGGCGCGTCATCCGCTGGTTTACCTGGTCGAAGCTGCCGATGATATCTGCTATGCGCTGATTGATCTCGAAGACGGTCTGGAGATGGAGCTACTGGACTACCATGAGGTCGAACAACCGCTGCTCGCATTAGTCGGTGATGACCTGCCGGAAACCTACCGGCAACTGGGCGCTGGCGACTCAACCCGACGCAAACTGGCCATTTTGCGTGGTAAAGCCATCGAGCATCTGGTCAACGCCGCTGCCGAAGCCTTTATTACCCAGCAACCCGCCTTGCTGACCGGGCAGTTACGCGGTGATCTGGTCGAACATATGCACCCGGCGGCACGTGATTGCGTATTGACCGCCAAACAGATGGCTCGCGAGCGTATTTTTCAGGACAAACGCAAAACGCTGCATGAAATTGGTGCCTACAGCACGCTGGAAACCCTGCTGGACGCATTTTGTGGCGCCGTCAACGAACTGCATACTGGACAATCGCTGAGCTTCAAGCATCGGCGCATCCTCGACTTGATGGGCAATAATGCCCCGCAACAAAGCTGGGGCCGTTATCGCTGCTACCTGCGCGTGGTGGACTTTATTGCCGGCATGACCGACCTCTACGCGGCTGACATGGCCTCACGCATTCGCGGCATCAATCCTGCCTGAAGGATTGTGCAGCATACGTTCCAGTAACATATCAGCCAGCGCAAATTGGGCACTGACCGCCTGGGTCGCGATGGTGAAAAATGCCGTGGAATGCTCGCGCTGATCGCTCTGCAGCAGGTTATCAATATGCGCCAGCAAGCGATCCAGGGCTTCTTCAGCTTCACGCACGGCTTTGGCGAACGCTGGGCGAAGTGCCGGCTCAGCATGCAAGCGTGCCAGCACCAGATAAGCCTCCTCGCGAATCCGCCGTGCCAACCGCAACAGCTCTTCCCGCTGCATAGCGGTATTCTGCCGACGGGCAGCAATGCCAGTACCAATGGCCCGCGCGCGCCCAAGCAATTCAGTATTCTGTAATAACTCAAACCAGTGACCATCGCCGTTGGCCGCAAGCTGGCCAAAACGCACCAGATCATAGCGTTCAGCGATAGCGGTGATGGTATCCAGCAGATGCGCAATCAGGCGGTTGTGCAAGGTCAGCACGTGTTCCGGGGTTGCCTGTTCAAGCTCAACCTCGATGTCTTGCCAAAGGTGTTGCATATGGTGCCAGGAGGCGTACCAGAACAGGGAGGACTCGTGCGCAAGAGCTTGCTGGAGTAACTGACCGATTTGCTGGTAGATGGTCCAGCGCTGATTGGCCAGACTTTCCTCACCTGACATGACACCGAAAGTCAGTCCGCGATGGCGCTGCATTTCTTCGAGCAGTGCGCGCAGCAATAGAATCTGCTCCAAACCACGCGTACGCTCGCGCTGAATGGCTCGCTGACGTCGCACGCGGCTGACATGCCAGAGCAAAACGAGCAACAGAACCAGCAGCAGTGCCGGCAACAACAGTGGACTCATGCCCAGGCCTCGGTGACGCCGCTCAGGCTCGTGCCGAGAGCAGCTCTATCTTGTACCCGTCAGGGTCTTCCACGAAGGCCAGAATGCGCTGACCGTGCTTCATCGGACCGGCTTCGCGGGTTATCTTGCCACCCGCCGAACGAATCTGCTCACACGCTTTATAGACGTCCAGCACTTCAATGGCAATATGCCCATAGCCATTGCCAAGGTCGTAATGGTTAGTATCCCAGTTATGGGTCAGTTCCAGCACCGCATGCTCGGCCTCATTGCCATAACCAACAAAGGCCAGCGTAAAGCGGCCTTCGGCGTAGTCCTTGCGCCGCAACAGGGTCATACCCAGTACCTCGGTATAGAAGGCGATGGATTGCTCCAGATCGCCTACTCGAAGCATGGTGTGCAGAATTCGCATGACTTACCTCCGAGACTGACAACACGCAAAAGGTTGGTAAGCGGTGTTGCCCGCCAGCTGTTTCAGACCGTCAATTGCCATGGAGGCTATCGTCGAGCGCACATGGATGTGCTTGTAGCCTTTCTGGAACAGGTGGCCGGCAATAGCGCTTCACTCGAAAACGTGACAGTTTTTTACCAAAACATGCCATTTGGGCTAAAGCTGTTGATTTACACCAACAGCTTTAGCCCCTACTTTTAAAGCAATTTACGCCCTTTACTGGCAGCAATCCGCATGCGCAGTGCATTCAGCTTGATAAAGCCCGCTGCGTCGGCTTGATCGTAAGCACCAGCATCGTCTTCAAAGGTAGCAATAGCCGCATCAAACAGCGAATCGTCAGACTTGCGTCCCACCACAATGACGTTGCCTTTGTACAACTTCAAGCGCACCACGCCATTGACGCTGGCCTGCGAGGCATCGATCATCTTTTGCAGCATGGCTCGTTCAGGACTCCACCAGAAACCGTTATAGATGATCTCGGCATAGCGCGGCATCAATTCATCTTTCAGGTGGGCCACTTCACGATCCAGGGTAATGGATTCAATCGCCCGGTGCGCTTTCAGCATGATGGTGCCGCCGGGGGTTTCATAGCAACCCCGTGACTTCATACCGACAAAGCGGTTCTCGACGATATCCAGGCGGCCGATGCCATTGGCTCCACCAATACGGTTCAGCTCGGCAAGCACGGTAGCCGGGCTCATCGGTTGATCATTGATGGCAACAATATCGCCCTGGCGGTAGGTCAGTTCAATGTAGGTCGCCTGATCAGGGGCCGCTTCAGGGGAGACGCTCCAGCGCCACATCTCTTCTTCATGCTCGGCCCAGGTGTCTTCCAGCACGCCACCTTCATAGGAAATGTGCAGCAGATTGGCATCCATCGAGTAAGGCGATTTCTTGCCGTGGCGCTCGATTGGAATATTATGCTCGGCGGCATAATTGAGCAGCTTCTCGCGCGACAAGAGGTCCCACTCACGCCAGGGCGCAATCACCTTGACGCCGGGCTTGAGGGCATAAGCCCCCAACTCAAAGCGCACCTGGTCATTACCTTTACCGGTGGCACCGTGGGAGATGGCATCAGCGCCGGTTTCGTTGGCAATTTCAATCAAGCGCTTGGCAATCAGCGGACGGGCAATCGAGGTGCCTAGCAGGTACTCGCCTTCATAGACAGTATTGGCACGGAACATCGGGAACACGAAATCGCGGACGAACTCTTCACGCAGGTCTTCGATGTAAATCTCCTTCACGCCCATGGCTTCTGCCTTGGTACGTGCCGGCTCCAGCTCCTCGCCCTGACCCAAATCAGCAGTAAAGGTAACCACTTCACAGCCGTAGGTATCTTCCAGCCACTTGAGAATGACCGAGGTATCCAGACCGCCCGAGTAGGCGAGGACGACTTTATTTACATCTGACATTGCGCGCTCCCTTGATGAATCGTTGCCCTGGCCGACCGGCGACCAGTGATCAAAGGCGCTATTCTAGCGCTGTAAGGGCAAGATTCACAGGGGAACTACTTTTCCAGCTGCAGGGTAACCCGACGATTCGCCGCTCGCCCCTGGGCGCTCTGATTACTGGCTACCGGATAACGCTCGCCGTGGAAGCGCAGACTGAAGAGTTCATCATCGATACCCTGCTCAACCAGGTAATCCCGCACGGCCAGCACCCGCTGGCGCGACAGTTCACGGTTATCCAGACGGTTGCCAACATTGTCTGAATGACCATCCAACTGGATGCGGCTGATGTCTTGATCGGCCTGCAGATAGACCAGCACAGTATCCAGCACGCTTCGCGCCTCGCTGGTCAAACGGGACCCGCCGGTGGCAAAACTGATGGAGGTATTGGACGCCTGATCAAAGTTCATCGGCAACAGGCCGGTAACGCACTCCTGAAATTCACTCCAGGCAGCGCCGTAGCCCACATTGGAAACGACCACTTGCAGCGGCTGCGTGGCATTGGCCCAACTATCGCCCAGAATGGTCGGTTGCATGCCTTGCGCCAGCCCAGCGAGCATCTGGGCGGCTTGCTGTTGCGGCAAGCGCAACACCGGCTCATTGTCAGCCGCCTGGGCATGCCCTAAAGCCTGACTGCGTCCATCAGGGCGCCACTGCGGTGGTTGGTTATAGACATGCACGCGACCCGGACGCAGCAGATTGCTCCAGGCATTCAACTCAAACACGGGACGTTCACCGGCACGGCGAACAAACACGGCTTCGCCGTAACCGCTGACTGTCTGCGCCAGGCGGCAGGCAAACTTATCCCCTTCCACGGCCCATTGCACGTCTTCCATGCGGGTCTGGAATGTCAGCGCCTGAGCCGGTAGCGTCAGGCTACATATCAGCAGGGTAAACCATTGCTTCACCGAGATACTCCACAGATGAACAGCGCCGGCAACGGAGCAGTGCCGGCTTACAGCAATTCATCGGCATGGCCAGGGAAAACTTTAGGCGGCATGCGCGACGACAGCACGCGCATGTCAAAGCCTGACCTTTTCCGGTAGCATAGGCGCCAGTTAAACCGCTCGGACCCACCCCATGACTGACCGCATCACCCTGACTCGCCCGGATGACTGGCACATTCACTTGCGCGACGGCGATCTGTTGCCGCATACCGTACGTGACGTAGCCCGGGTATTTTCCCGCGCCATTATCATGCCGAACCTGGTACCGCCGGTACGCGATGGGGCTGAAGCTGACGCCTACAAGTCACGTATTCTGGCCGCTCGCCCTGAGGGCTCTGGCTTTGACCCTTTGATGGTACTTTATCTGACCGACCAGACTACGCCGGAGATCATTCGCCAGGCCAAGCTGCAAGGCCAAGCTGTGGCCGCCAAGCTGTACCCCGCCGGAGCAACCACCAACTCCCAATCAGGGGTGACGTCACTGGATAATATCCAACCGGCGTTGGAAGCCATGGCTGAAGTCGATATGCCCCTGCTGGTGCACGGTGAAGTCACGCATAGCGATGTGGATATCTTTGACCGGGAAAAAGTTTTTATCGATCGCCACCTAGTTCAGGTCGTCGAGCGCTACCCGACCCTGCGTGTGGTGTTCGAACACATCACCACCGCCGATGCCGTGGATTTTGTGCGCCAGGCGCCCGAGCGCGTCGCAGCGACCATCACTGCGCACCACTTGCTGTTCAACCGCAATCACATGTTGGTCGGCGGTATTCGCCCGCATTATTACTGCCTACCGATCCTCAAGCGCCAACGCCATCAGCAGGCACTCTGTGATGCGGCCGTATCGGGCTCAAGCAAATTTTTCCTGGGTACCGACTCGGCGCCGCATGCACGCCATACCAAGGAAGCCGCCTGCGGTTGCGCTGGCTGCTACAGTGCGCATGCGGCGATCGAACTGTATGCCGAAGTTTTTGACCAGCTAGGCGCACTAGACAAGCTGGAAGGCTTTGCCAGCTTCCACGGCCCAGACTTTTACCAGCTGCCGCGCAATCGCGAGCAGATTACCCTGGTCCGCGATGCCTGGATGGTACCTGACAGCCTGCCGCTGGGTGGGCAAAATGTAGTGCCCTTGCGCGCCGGTGAGTCTATCCATTGGCGCGTAGAGCAAGCCTGATCCCTGTTTGAGGAATATCTGTGACCGAGTTTGATTTTGAGGCTGAACCACCCACACACGAGTCTGGCAAACCCAAGCCGCCCATGGCCTACCGTTTTCGCGGTTTTTTGCCTGTAGTGGTCGATGTGGAAACCGGCGGCTTCAATTCAGCAACCGACGCCCTACTGGAGATTGCCGCTACGCCGATCCTGATGGATGACGATGGGATGGTTTATCCGGATGACACCACATTCTTTCGCGTGGAGCCCTTTGCCGGAGCCAATATTGAAGCCGCGGCGCTGGAATTTACCGGGATCAAGCTGGATCATCCGCTGCGCATGGCCGTCGGTGAGCAGGAAGCGCTGGGGGAGATCTTCAAGCAGGTGCGTAAAGCGGTCAAATCCGCTGGTTGCAAGCGAGCCGTACTGGTCGGCCACAATGCTTTTTTTGATCTCGGCTTTCTCAACGCCGCGGTTGAGCGCTGCGAGATCAAACGCAACCCTTTTCACCCGTTTTCCTGTTTTGATACCGCCACTCTGGGCGGTCTGGCCTATGGGCAAACCGTGTTAGCCAAAGCGTGCGCCGCTGCCGGTATCGACTTTGACGGCCACGAGGCGCATTCGGCACGTTATGACACAGAAAAAACCGCCGAGCTGTTCTGCGCCATCGTCAACCGCTGGCGCGAGATGGGCGGCTGGCCGCTGGATTGATTGCCGCCGTCAGCTTGCCTGATCAGCGACTGGGGTTTATGTTCTCAAAGGTGCAATGAGGGCTTGTGCTCGCTACCGAGCCAGCCCCACCCATTGAACAAGGAGCCTGACTGATGAAACGCACAACCCTCGCCGCTGTTTTTTCCGCCCTGCTGGGCGGCGCGCTACTGAGTTCAACCCCGGCCATTGCCGAACAGAAATTTGTCACTATCGGCACGGGTGGCCAGCAAGGCGTCTACTACCGCGTCGGCCAAAGTGTTTGCCGCCTGGTCAATCGTGGCGCCAGCGAGCACGGCCTGCGTTGCAACGCCCCCTCAACCGGTGGTTCGGTTGCCAATGTCAACGCCATGCGTAATGAGAGCATGTACCTGGGTGTTGTGCAGTCGGATGTGCAATACCAGGCATCACAAGGCGTTGGCAATTTCGAGCAGCAAGGCCCGATGGAGAGCATGCGCGCCCTCTTCTCCCTGCATGGTGAACCCTTGACTGTCGTCGCGCGTAAAAGCGCCAACATCAATGAACTGGCTGACCTGAAGGGCAAGCGGGTCAACATTGGCAACCCCGGATCGGGCCAGCGCAACACCATGGACGTGGTGATGGAATACCTTGAGTGGACCACCAGTGATTTTTCGCTGGCTTCCGAACTGACGGCCAATGAACAGGCATCGGCTCTCGGTGATAACAATATCGACGCCATGGTCTATGTGGTCGGCCACCCCAACGGCTCGATCCAGGAAGCCACTACCACGGTAGATGCCAATCTGGTCAATGTAACCGGCGAGGCCATTGACCAACTGGTCGACAATTACCCCTACTACTCGCGCGCCACTATCCCTGGCGGCATGTATCGGGGCAATGACGACGATGTCGACACCTTTGGCGTCAGCGCTACCCTGGTTACTACGACAGAAACTGATGACGAAACCGTCTACCAGATCGTCAAGGCCGTATTTGAGGACTTTGACCGTTTCCGCCGCCTGCATGACGCCTTTGCCAATCTGGAACCGGAAAGCATGATCAAAGATGGCCTGAGTGCCCCTCTGCATGACGGCGCAGTGCGCTACTACAAGGAACGCGGCTGGATGTAAGCTGGCCGCCAGCACGCAAGATGCCTACCTCTGCGCCAGCTTTTCAAGCTGGCGCAGACACTTACACGAGACTCCATAGCCTATGGCCAATACCGACAGCACGCGTCAAGCGGAACTGGATGCGCTGGTCGCCCGCGTCGAAACCGGACCACGCCAGCCTGCCGGCATCGGCAAAACCATTCTGCTGACTGTTGCCGCCGCTTGGTCATTGTTCCAACTCTGGATTGCCTCGCCACTGCCCTTTATTGTCAGTTTCGGTGTTTTCAACAGTACCGAAGCACGCTCGATCCACCTGGCCTTTGCCGTATTTCTAGGCTTTATTGCCTTCCCTGCACTGCGCCGCTCGCCGCGTCAGCACATTCCATTGACAGACTGGGCGTTAGCTCTGGTTGCCAGCTTTTGCGCCGCCTACCTGTTCCTGTTCTATCAGCAGTTAGCACAACGTCCTGGTTCACCGACGGCCTTTGATGTTGTTGTTGCCCTGACCGGTTTGTTGCTGCTACTGGAAGCTACCCGGCGAACGCTGGGCCCACCCTTGATGCTGGTTGCTCTGGTGTTCCTGCTCTATTCGCTACTTGGCCCACATATGCCGGGCATCCTCGCGCATCGTGGCGTTGGCTGGCAGTCAATGGCTAACCACCACTGGCTGACGACCCAAGGGGTATTCGGCATTGCCCTGGGCGTTTCCACCAGCTTTGTTTTTCTCTTTGTGCTCTTTGGTGCCTTGTTGGAAAAAGCTGGCGCCGGGAACTATTTCATCAAAGTGGCCTTTTCCCTGCTGGGGCACTACCGCGGCGGACCAGCTAAAGCTGCCGTAGTGGCCTCAGGCATGACCGGGCTGATTTCTGGCTCCTCAATCGCCAACACCGTCACCACAGGCACCTTCACCATTCCACTGATGAAACGAGTGGGGTTCAGCGCAGAGAAAGCCGGCGCCGTTGAAGTAGCCTCCTCGGTCAATGGCCAGATCATGCCACCTGTCATGGGCGCAGCGGCCTTTCTGATGGTCGAATTCGTCGGTATCAGTTATGTCGAGGTCATTCGCCATGCTTTTTTGCCCGCCCTGATTTCCTATATCGCACTGATCTATATCGTCCACCTGGAGGCACTCAAGGCGGGCATGCAAGGTATTCCCAGCAGTAATCCGCCACGTCCACTGGTACGCAAACTGATTGGTTTTCTTACTGGCCTGTTACTACTGATGGGCCTGTCCTTTGCCGTCTATTACGGCCTGGGCTGGCTAAAACCGCTTCTTGGTGCTCATGCCGGCTGGATCGTGGCTGCGGCACTGGCGCTGGTATATATCGGGCTGTTGCGGCTGGCAGCCCGCTACCCGGAACTGACGCTGGACGACCCCAACAGCCCTATCGATGCCCTACCTCAAACCCGACCCACGGTCATGGCTGGCCTGCATTTTTTGCTGCCTGTCGTGGTGCTGGTCTGGTGCCTGATGGTCGAGCGGCTGTCGCCCGGACTGTCCGCCTTCTGGGCCACGGTTTTCATGATTTTTATCATTCTCACCCAGCGCCCGCTGACTGCCTGGTTCCGTGGCAATAGTCGCCTGCTACCTGACCTGCGCCAGGGGTTGGATGATTTCTTTCAGGGCCTGGTAACTGGCGCGCGCAATATGATCGGTATCGGTATTGCCACCGCAACTGCCGGTATTATCGTTGGCGCCGTAGCGCAGACCGGTATTGGCCTGGTGTTGGCTGAAGTGGTGGAGTGGCTGTCGATGGGGCATTTGCTACTGATGCTGCTGCTCACTGCCATACTCAGCCTGATCCTCGGCATGGGCCTGCCGACGACCGCCAACTATATCGTTGTCTCCGCGCTACTGGCGCCGGTGATCGTGACGCTGGGGCAGCAGAACGGCTTGCTGGTGCCACTGATAGCGGTACACCTGTTCGTGTTCTATTTCGGCATCATGGCGGATGTAACGCCACCCGTCGGGCTGGCGTCCTTCGCCGCCTCGGCGGTATCCGGTGGTGATCCGCTGCGTACTGGCTTCCAGGCGTTTTACTACAGCTTGCGTACCGCTGCCTTGCCATTCCTGTTTATCTTCAATACCGATCTGCTACTGATCGATGTCAGCTGGTTACATGGCATGGTGATCTTTGTGGTTGCCACTATTGCCATGTTGATGTTTGCCGCCGCCACCCAGGGCTGGTTTCTGGTGCGTAGCCGCTGGTACGAGAGCCTGCTGCTCTTGCTGGTCGCCTTTACCCTGTTCCGCCCCGGTTACTGGATGGACCTGCTGCACGACCCCTACCAAGAGGTACCGCCCAGTGAATTGTCGCAGGTAATGGAGCAGATCGACCGCGACAACTACCTGCGCATGGAAATCGCCGGTGAAGACGAGTTCGGTGATCCGCGCCAGTTCTTTCTGCGGGTGCCCATTCCGGAAGGTGACGACGGGGCTGAGCGCATGCACAACCTAGGACTAGAGCTGATCGTGGAAGACGGCCGTACCCTGGTCGACCAGGTACGCTTCGGCAGCCTGGCCGAAGAGCTCGGCTTTGACTGGGACCAGGAAATTATCCAACTGCAGGCACCGGTTGATCGCTGGCGCAAGGAATGGATGTGGCTGCCCGGGCTGGCTCTGCTCGGTCTGGTTACTGGGCTACAATGGAAGCGTCGCCGCCCGAGCTGGCAAGGAGATGGACATGCTCAAACATCTGCTACTCCCCGTTGATCTGCAGCATCCCAGCTCCTGGGACTATGCCCTGCCCACAGCGATTGCCCTGGCACGGCAAAACCGGGCACGGCTGACCTTGCTCAGTGTGACGCCCAACTTTGGTACGCCGCTGGTGGCCGGTTACTTCCCGCAGGATTACGCCGAGCAAATCCGCAAGGCCTTGCATGACCGCCTCCAGGTATTTGCCGAAAACCACTTGCCGGCAGAATTGCAAAGTGACTTTCTGATTGCCGACGGCAAGGTCTGGGAAGCCGTTCTAGAGAGCGCCGAGAAACTCGGTGTGGATCTGATCATAATGGCCTCACATAAAAGACCCAAACTGGAACGCATCCTGCTGGGCACCAATGCCATGCGCGTAGTGCAGCAAGCAGCGCAATCGGTGATGATCGTGCGCACCCCCCATTGATATGCGCACCACGGCAAAGCAGAATGCCTCATATAAGTGCGCAGCAATAGTCCAGGCCTATAAAAAGACTATCTATTTCAATCACTTAAAAGTTGGCACAACGCGTGCATGTCTGGACATGCCGATTAACCTCAATGCCCTGAACAGGCTGAACGTTACTTAAGGCTGACAATTAGATTACCGGACAAAGGCGTCCTTACCGCGTGAGCGGTGGGGACGCCTTTTTTGTTATGCGCTCAAGACTATGGAGCTCAGGATGCAAAAGCTCAAACTGGTGATGGTAGGCAACGGCATGGCCGGGGTTCGCACCCTGGAAGAATTGCTCAAGCTGACGCCGGATCTGTACGACATTACGGTGTTCGGGGCTGAACCACACCCGAACTACAACCGCATCCTGCTTTCGCCGGTATTGGCTGGCGAGCAGAATTTCGAGGACATCATCCTCAACCCCTTATCCTGGTATGCCGACAATGGCATTACCCTGCATACCGGTCGCAAGGTGGTAAAGATCGATCGCAAAGCACGCAAGGTAATTGCCGATAACGGTACCGAAGCAGAGTACGATCGCCTACTGCTAGCCACCGGCTCAAATCCCTTCATGCTGCCGATTCCAGGGAATGATCTCGAAGGGGTAATCGGCTACCGCGATATCGCCGATACCGACACCATGATGGAGACGGCGAAAACGCACAAGCATGCGGTGGTTATCGGTGGCGGCCTGCTCGGGCTGGAAGCCGCCAATGGTCTGGCCCTGCGCGGTATGGATGTCACCGTGGTGCATATCGGCGAGTGGCTGATGGAGCGCCAGCTTGATCGCACCGCAGGCGAGCTCTTGCAGCAATCGCTGGAGGAGCGCGGCCTCAAGTTCCTGCTGCCACAGTTCACCAGTGAGTTACTGGATGACGGCAAGGGCCGGGTCAAGGCCGTGCGCTTCAAGGATGGCAGTGAAGTACCCGCCGACCTGGTGGTCATGGCTGCGGGTATTCGCCCGAATACCGAACTGGCAGAAAGCGCAGGCCTGGCCTGCAATCGCGGCATCCTGGTCAGCGACACGCTGCAAACCTTTGACCCGAAGATCTACGCTATTGGCGAATGTGCCAGCCACCGTGGCATTGCCTACGGTCTGGTGGCTCCGCTGTTCGAGCAGGCCAAAGTCTGCGCCAACCATTTGGCCATGTTCGGTATTGGCCGGTATGAGGGCTCGGTGACCTCGACCAAGTTGAAGGTAACCGGTATTGACCTGTTCTCGGCCGGTGACTTCATGGGTGATGAAGACAGTGAACAAATTACTCTGTCCGACCCTATTGGTGGTGTGTACAAAAAACTGGTGATCAAAAACAACGTGCTGGTTGGCGCCTGTATGTATGGCGATACGGCCGACGGCGGCTGGTATTTCCGCATGATCAAGAACAACCAGAATGTCAGCGAAATTCGCGACCATCTGATGTTCGGTGAAAATGCCATTGGCGATACGGGTCACCAAGGCCAGAACAAGGCCGTCAACATGCCTGACGATATGGAGGTGTGTGGCTGCAACGGCGTGTGCAAAGGCACCATCGTCAAGTCGATTCAGGAGCACGGCCTGTTCAGTGTGGATGATGTCAAACAACACACCAAGGCCGGCAGTTCCTGCGGTTCCTGTGTCGGCCTGGTCGAGCAGATTGTGCTGAATACCGTGGGCGGCGCGGCGGATGTGAAGCCGAAGAGTGAGCGCCCTGTTTGCGGCTGTACCGATCTGAATCACGGCCAGGTGCGCAAGGCGATTCGTGACAATCACCTGACCAGCATTCCCGAGGCCATGGCCTTTATGGAGTGGCGCACGCCCAATGGCTGCGCGACCTGCCGCCCGGCGATCAACTATTACCTGATTTCGACTTGGCCGGGTGAGGCCAAGGATGATCCGCAGTCGCGCTTTATCAATGAGCGCGCCCACGCCAACATCCAGAAGGATGGCACCTATTCGGTGGTACCGCGGATGTGGGGCGGGGTAACCAATGCGGGCGAGCTGCGCCGGATTGCCGATGTGGCGGACAAGTATCAGGTGCCCATGGTCAAGGTGACCGGGGGGCAGCGTATCGATCTGCTGGGCATCAAGAAGGAAGATTTGCCCAGTGTGTGGAAGGATCTGGATATGCCTTCCGGGCATGCCTACGGTAAATCGATCCGTACGGTGAAAACCTGTGTCGGTAGCGAGTTCTGCCGCTTCGGTACGCAAAACTCGACCAAGATGGGTATTGATCTGGAGCATGCGCTGTTCAACATGTGGTCGCCGCACAAGGTCAAGCTGGCGGTCTCTGGCTGCCCGCGCAACTGCGCCGAGTCTGGCATTAAAGATATCGGCATCATTGGTGTGGACTCCGGTTGGGAGCTGTATATCGGTGGTAATGGCGGGATCAAGACGGAGGCTGGTGAGTTTTTCGTCAAGGTGAAAACCGAGGACGAGGTGATGGAATACAGCCTGGCTTTCCTGCAGCTCTACCGTGAGGAGGCTTTCTATCTGGAGCGGACGGTGCACTATCTGCAGCGGGTCGGTATGGAGCACATCAAGCAGGGTGTGCTGGAGGATGCCGAGCGCCGCAAGGCGTTGCATGAGCGGTTGCTGTTCTCGTTGTCCTTTGAGCAGGATCCGTGGAAAGAGCGCATCGAGAAGGAAGAGTTGAAGCAGGAGTTCCGCCGTATTGCGGTACAGCAGCTGGATGAGGTGAACGCATGAACTGGTTGGATATCTGTGCTTTGGAAGAGATTCCACAATTGGGCTCACGGGTCATCAATGGCCCTAAGGGTGATATTGCGCTGTTCCGTACCAGTGAGGATGAGGTGTTTGCGCTGGATGACCGCTGCCCGCATAAGGGTGGGCCGCTGTCGCAGGGGATCATTTACGGCAAGCAGGTTGCCTGCCCGCTGCATAACTGGCAGATCCAGTTGGAAAACGGTGAGGCGGTGGCGCCGGATGTCGGCTGTACTCACCGCTATCCGACCCGGGTTGAAGGTGGCCGGGTGCAGTTGTCGCTGGAAAAGGCGCGGGCGTCGGCATGATCTTAGGACGGGAAACACAGATTGAATCGACTCTGGTGCAGGCGTCATTGGGTACGACCTGTTCTGGACACGCTGTGAACCCGTCCCTGGGCGCTCGGCGATGCCCGTCCAGGGCATCGACGGTCCAGAACAGGTCGCACCCAACGCCGCTTACCCGCTTTGCGCAATCAATCAGTGTTTCCCTATGACAATGACAAAGACTACCGCCTCCACCTGTTGCTACTGCGGCGTCGGCTGTGGGGTATTGATCGAGCATGATGACGAGAAAATTCTCGGTGTCACCGGTGATCCGAAGCACCCGGCCAATCTCGGCAGATTGTGCAGCAAGGGGTCGACGCTGCACAAAACCGGGGATCTGACGGCGCGGGCCTTGTATCCCGAGTTGCGTCTGGGCAAGGGCTTGGCCCGCAGCCGCACGGACTGGGATACCGCCATGGATCATGCCGCCCAGGTGTTTGGCCAGACGATTGCCGAGCACGGTCCGGACAGTGTGGCCTTCTATATTTCCGGGCAGTTGTTGACGGAAGATTATTACGCGTTCAACAAGCTGGCGCGGGCCTTGGTAGGTACCAACAATATCGATAGCAATTCGCGCTTGTGCATGTCCAGCGCGGTGGTGGGCTACAAGCGCAGTCTGGGGGCTGACTCCCCACCCTGCTCTTACACCGATATTGAGACCAGCGATTGTTTGTTGATTGCCGGCAGCAATATGGCCTTTGCCCACCCGGTGCTGTTCCGCCGGTTGGAGGCGGCCAAGGCGGAGAACCCGGAGAAACGGATTATCGTTATCGATCCGCGACGTACTGACACCTGTGAGATTGCCGATCTGCATCTGGCAGTGCAACCGGGTACTGACGTGGCGCTGTTTCACGGGCTTTTGCATATTCTGCTATGGGAAGGCTGGATCGATCGGGCTTTTATCGATGCGCATACTGAAGGTTTCGATGCGTTGAAGAATCTGGTGCGCGATTACAGTCCGGCTATGGTCAGCGAGCTCTGTGGCATCCACCCGGATGATCTGCAGGCAGCCGCGCAGATGATTGGCAAGGCGCCAAGCTTTCTGTCGCTGTGGTGCATGGGGCTGAACCAGTCGACGTCGGGCAGTGCCAAGAACAGTGCGTTGATTAATCTGCACCTGGCGACCGGGCAGATCGGCAAGCCGGGCAGCGGTCCTTTCTCGCTGACCGGGCAGCCGAATGCCATGGGCGGGCGTGAGACCGGTAGTCTGTCTAATTTGTTACCGGGGCACCGCGATGCGGCCAATACCAAGCATCAGGGCGAAGTGGCTGAGTATTGGGGTGTCGAAAAGATGCCGCTGACTCCAGGCCTGAGTGCCATTGAGCTGTTCGAGGCCGTACGCAATGGCAAGATCAAGGCTCTGTGGATCGCTTGTACCAATCCAGCGCAATCCATGCCGAACCAGACGCTGGTGCATGAGGCGCTGGCCACGTGTCCCTTTGTGGTGGTGCAGGAGGCCTTTGCCACGACCGAAACCTGCCGCTATGCCGACCTGTTGTTGCCGGCGGCCAGTTGGGGCGAGAAAGAAGGTACGGTGACCAATTCTGAGCGCTGCATCAGCCATGTGCGTCCGGCAATCCCGGCACCGGCTGAGACGCGGCCCGACTGGGCGATTGTCTGTGATCTGGCGCAGCGTCTGGAAAAGCAGTTGCGCCCGGGGCAGCCGACGCTGTTCGGCTTTGCCCGTCCAGCCGAGCTGTTCGACGAATACAAGGGTCTGACGGCCGGCCGAGATCTGGATTACAGCGGGCTCAGCCATGAACTGATTGACGAGCTCGGGCCTCAACAATGGCCCTTCCCGGTGGGGGCTGAGCACGGCACTGCGCGTTTGTATGCTGACGGGCAGTTCCCCACTGCGGATGGGCGTGCGCGTTTTATTGCCGAGCAGTACCAGCCACCACAAGAAAAGCGCGATGCTCGCTATCCACTGTTGCTCAATACGGGCCGCTTGCGGGATCAATGGCATGGCATGAGCCGCACCGGTACGGCAGCGCAGTTATTTGGCCATGTCGAGCAAGCATTGATCAGCCTGCATCCGGATGATTTGCGTAGCCGCAAGCTGAAAGACGGCCAGTTGGTCAGGGTCAAGAGCAAGCGCGGTAGCCTGATTCTGCCAGTACAAGGCGATGAGCAAGTACGTTCTGGCCAGGCGTTTATCCCCATGCACTGGGGTGATCGCTTTCTCAAGGGGCTGGGGGTCAATACCCTGACACAACCTGCATTCGATCCCTTGTCCAAGCAGCCGGAACTCAAGCAGGCAGCGATCAGCCTGCAACCAGTCTCCCTGCCCTGGGAGCTGTTTATTCTGGTCGAAGACCGTGTGCAGGAACACTTCAGTGCCTTGCGCCCGCTGTGCGAGGACTTTGATTACGCCAGTTTCAGCCTGACCGGGCGCGAGCGTTCTGCCCTGTTGGTGCGCGTTGCCCATACCGAGGCAGCATCGGCTGACTGGTTGGCCAGGATAGACGCCCTGCTCGGCTTGGATACCGGGCCCGTGGTGGCCTATGACGATCCACGTCGTGCAGTGGGTAAGCGGGTGCGCATTGAAGACGGGCGCATCACCGCCATTCGACTGACCGGTGAAACGGCCGCCAGTGACTGGCTACGCACGGTGTGGACCAGTGGCGAAGCGGATGCGGCGTTGCGCCAGTGGTTTATGGCACCACTCAGCAGCCCGCCTGGCGGCGCAGTGATCAGTAACGACAAGACGCTGTGCAATTGCATGAACGTCAGCCAGAGCCAGATTGAAGCCGGCATCAAGCGCGGGCTGGATCTGGATGGGCTCAAGGCTGAGCTGGGTTGTGGCACCGAATGCGGCTCCTGCGTGCCGGAAGTTCGGCGTTTGTTAGCCAAGCGAGTGAATTTTGTTGAGGCTTAAGATCTCTACCCACCCTCCCCCCCTCTACAACGAGTGGCTGGGTGAGAGGGGGATGGGAGCGCAAGCATGAAAACCATGACCACACAGGAACACCCCATGAATACCAACATCTGGCTGGTCGGCGCCGGTCCCGGCGATCCGGAATTGATTACGCTGAAGGCTGTGCGAGTATTGGCGCAAGCCGACGTGGTTATGGTGGACGACCTGGTCAATCCGGCGATCCTTGAACATTGCCCCCAGGCACGGATTATCCGGGTCGGCAAGCGAGGCGGTTGTCGCTCAACGCCGCAGGCTTTTATCAACCGATTGATGCTGCGTTATGGTCGACAGGGCAAGCGCCTGGTGCGCCTGAAGGGTGGTGATCCATGCATTTTCGGTCGTGCCGGTGAAGAGGCGCAGTGGTTGGCCGAGCGTGGCGTCCAGGCGGGCATTATCAATGGCATTACCGCCGGCCTGGCCGGCGCTACCCAATGCGGTATTCCGCTGACCCTGCGCGGCGTCAGCCGCGGCGTTACCTTGGTGACGGCGCACACGCAAGATGACAGTGAGCTGAACTGGTCGGCCCTGGCGCAAGGTGGCACGACACTGGT
Source organism: Pseudomonadaceae bacterium (assembly GCA_007692485.1). Taxonomy (GTDB): domain Bacteria; phylum Pseudomonadota; class Gammaproteobacteria; order Pseudomonadales; family Pseudomonadaceae; genus Halopseudomonas. The sequence continues at coordinate 33,419 of REBY01000033.1, forward strand.
GGTCTATATGGGCGTGGCGCGCCTGGCGCAGATTGAAGCCGGTTTGCTGGCAGGTGGGCTACCCGCCGGCACGCCGGTGGCCATGATCGAGCGCGCCAGTTTGCCGGATCAGCGGGAAACCCGTTGTAGTCTCGGCAGCATGCAGGCGATGGCACAGCAGGTGGGTCTGCAAAGTCCGGCGGTGCTGGTGATTGGTGA
>REBY01000075.1 GCA_007692485.1 Pseudomonadaceae bacterium
GGCCCGCTGTCGTTCATGGATATCTACGACAAGATGTGCTTTACCGTGTCCTCTGCCGGTGGCCGTCGTGGGGCGCAGATGGCAACCTTTGATGTCGGTCATCCGGATGTCATGGACTTTATCAAGGCCAAGCGCGAAGACGGCCGCCTGCGCCAATTCAACCTGTCGCTGCTGATCACCGAAGAATTCATGGAAGCCGTCGAAGCCGACGCTGACTGGAAGCTGGCCTTTCCGTTGACGGCCGATGAAGCCGAGGCTGATGGTGTCGACGTCAACGATCCCGAGCAAGTGATCTGGCGCGAATGGCCGAACAGCCAGCGTTACCTCTTCCGTGAAGACGGTCTGGTGGCCTGCCGCGTGTTCCGTACGCTGAAAGCCAAGCGTATCTGGGACATGATCATGACCAGCACCTATGACTTCGCCGAGCCGGGTTTCATTTTGATCGACCGCGTCAATCAGATGAACAACAACTGGTTCTGTGAAGAAATTCGCGCGACCAACCCCTGTGGCGAGCAACCACTGCCACCCTATGGCGCCTGCTTGCTGGGTTCGATCAACCTGACCCTGTTCGTGCGTGAGCCGTTCACCGACAAGGCCTGGTTCGATTGGGATGAATACCGCCGCGTAGTCGATGTATTCACCCGCATGCTGGATAACGTTGTAGAGATCAACGGCCTGCCGTTGGAAGAACAGCGCAACGAGATCTACCGTAAGCGTCGTCACGGTATGGGCTTTCTCGGCCTAGGGTCGACCATGACCATGCTATGCATGAAGTACGGCGATGAGAAATCCCTTGAGTTCACCGAAGAGGTGTCCAAGGAAATGGCCCTGCAAGGCTGGCGCACTGGTCTGCAACTGGCTGAAGAGAAGGGCGCCGCGCCGATCATGGATGAGCAGTTCACCGTGACCGAGGCCATGCTGGTCAAGCGTCCGGAAATGATCAAAGATGGCTTCAAGGTCGGCGATCAGGTTGCCGGTAAGTTGCTATGGGCCAAGTACAGCCGCTACATGCAACAGGTTGCGGGCGAAGATCAGGCGCTGGTTGAAGCATTGGCCGAGAAAGGTTCGCGCTTTACCCATCACAGCTCGATCGCGCCGACAGGCACCATCTCGCTGTCACTGGCCAACAACGCTTCCAACGGCATTGAGCCGAGCTTTGCCCACCACTATTTCCGTAACGTGATTCGTGCGGGCAAGAAGTCAAAGGAAAAGGTTGATGTGTTCAGCTTCGAGCTGCTGGCCTACCGTCACTTTATCAACCCGGAAGCGCTGCCGAGCATGGAAGCGGCGACGCGCAACCTGCCTGAGTACTTTATCGCCGCGGATGACGTCAGCCCGATCCAGCACGTGGATGTTCAGGCTGCGGCGCAGAAGTGGATTGATTCATCGATCTCCAAGACCGCCAACGTGCCCACGGATTATCCTTACGAAGACTTCAAGGATATTTACCGTTATGCCTACCGCCAGGGTCTTAAGGGCTGCACTACCTTCCGCTTCAACCCGGAAGCCTTCCAGGGTGTTCTGGTCAAGGAAGAAGACCTGACCAACACCACCTACCGCTTCAAGCTGGAAGATGGCAGCGTTATCGAGGTCAATGGCAACGAAGAGATCGAGTACGACGGCGAGATGCACTCGGCAGCCAACCTCTATGACGCCTTGAAAGAAGGCTACTACGGTAAATTTTGAACCCAGATCAGCAAGCCCTGCCACGGCAGGGCGAGGACACCAAGATGGCACTGAAAATCAACAGCAAAATTGTCGACTACGCCGTAGTCAAGGCTGACGCTGAGGCCAAAGCACTGGCCGCCGCTGCAGCAGCACCTGATATCGAGGAAATGCACGAAAAACTCAAGCGGCCACAACAGCTTGAAGGCAGCACCTACAAGATCAAGACCCCGGTCTCTGAGCATGCGCTCTACGTCACCATCAATGATGTTGTGCTCAACCACGGTAGCGATCACGAAAGTCGCCGGCCCTTCGAGATTTTCATCAATTCGAAGAACATGGAGCATTACCAGTGGATCTCGGCCCTGACGCTGATTATCTCCGCGGTGTTCCGCAAGGGCGGTGATTGCACTTTCCTGGTGGAAGAGCTGCGTAGCGTCTTCGACCCCAAAGGCGGCTACATGAAGCGTGGCGGCCGTTGGATGCCCTCGCTGGTAGCGGAAATTGGCGATGTGATTGATCAGCACCTGAAAAAGATTGGCATGATCACCGATGAGATGGATGAGCATCAGGCCGCTTATTTGGAACAGAAACGCGCCGAGTTTATGAGCCTGAAACCTCAGCCCCAGACGGATGCCAGCTGTGACGATGTCACTGAAAGCTATCCGCCCGGCGCGCAAATGTGTGGCAAATGCCATACCCAGGCGGTAGTGCAGATGGATGGCTGCATGACCTGCTTGAACTGTGGCGAAAGCAAGTGCGGCTAGGTTGTTGTAACCGCCGCGTATGACCACAAGGGTGCCTAAGGGCACCCTTGCTTGTTTATATCCAAGGAGATACATGGATGCCCTGGTTACTACCTGTGTTGAGCACTGCGCTAGCGTTCTTTGTTGCCACCTGGCTGGTCACGCTGATCTGGGCTTGGCGGCGTCAGGAGGCAACGGCCGCAGAGCTGGCGGCAATGAGTCAGGCGGCGCAGGCGCATAACCACCAACTGATCGAGCTGCAGTCGCGTGATCAGGGCAGCCAGAGCCGAATCGCCGAGCTGCGTGAGCAGCAGCAACAGTCCGAGCAACGCCAGCGCCGCGCTGAGTTGGAGCGCGAGGAATGGCGAGCACGGAGTGAGCGCAGTGCTTCGCGCCTGGAATCACTGGAACAGCAACTTCAGGAGTTGCGCGAACAACGTCAGCAGTCAGAGCAGCAACTGGAGCGCATGCGCAGCGAGCATGAGCAGTTATTGCGCGAGCACAGCGAGCTCAAATCCAGCCTGAACCACCGTGAGCAGCACTTTGCCGAACAGCAGCAGCTGCTCAAGGACAGCCGTGAACAATTGAAGCTTGAGTTCGAGCAATTGGCCGGACGAATTTTTGAAGATAAGGGCAAAGCTTTCTCCGCGACCAGCCAGCAATCGCTGGATGCCTTGCTGAAACCCTTCCGTGAGCAGATCGACCAGTTTCGTCATAAGGTAGAAGACATCCATCACAAGGATACCCAGCAGCAGGCCCGGCTGGCGCAGGAGCTGCAACACCTGAAAGAACTGAACCAGCAAATTACCCAGGAAGCCCATGACTTGAGTACCGCGCTGCGCGGGCAAAAGAAAATTCAGGGCAACTGGGGTGAGCTGCTTCTGGAAAACGTGCTGGAGCGTTCCGGCCTGCGCCCGGGGCAGGATTTCCAGCGTGAGGTCAGCCTGAATACTCATGAAGGTCAACGCCAGCGGCCTGATGTGGTGGTGTACTTGCCGCAGGGCAAGCACCTGATCATTGATGCCAAGGTGTCACTGGCCGCTTATACCCGCTATGTGAATAGCGAGGATGACAACGAGCGCCAGGTGGCGCTGGCCGAGCATGGCCAGGCCATAGGCGAGCGCATTCGGGAATTGGCGGACAAGAATTATTTTGACCTGCCGGGGCTGAATGCCCCGGAAATGGTCTTTATGTTTATTCCCATCGAATCAGCCTTTGTCGAAGCACTCAAAGCTGACGAGACTCTCTTTCAGAAAGCCATTGAGCGCAATGTACTGGTAGCCACGCCAACGACTTTGCTGACCAGTCTGAATATCGTGCGCCAACTCTGGCGTTTCGAAGACCAGAACCGGCATACCGCTGAACTGGCGGAACGGGCTGCACGGGTTCACGACAAGTTGCGTACCTTTCTGGCCAGTATGGATGAAATCGGACGCAGCCTGGACCGTGCCGGTGATGCTTACCAGAAAGCTTGCAGTCAGCTACTGAGTGGTCGTGGAAACCTGGTTAAGCAAGTGAACGAATTCAAAGAGTTAGGTGTTTCTGTTAAAGCAGAACTTGGAGAGCAGTGGACGGATCGAGCGGCCTTGGAACTGGCGCAGAACGATGTCTCCAGGGCCGACCCTTAAGCAGCATGACCTTGTCGTTTTTTGACGATGTATTGGCGGTCAAGATGTATCAACCGGACGCGTTAGCAATCACCCGGTGCACAAAATACATTTTGCGCAGAGTGCCAGGGTTCAGCACAAAGGGATAAATATCAGCCTGGCCCATGGTGCGGGCCAGAACGTTCAGCACACTGCTGAGCATGACCCAGCGATTGACGAAGGCGAGAAAGCGTTCGGCTTCAGGGTCATCTTCGGTACAGCCCAGTTCATTATGGGTAAAGGGCGTTAGCGCCAGTTCCAGGCGGTCCACCTGAATACCGAAATCCAGCGCCACATTCAGTGTGTCGGTCATATGCAGGTAATGCGCCCAGGTTTCCGCCCAGTCTTCCCAAGGGTGCGAGGCGGCATAATGACTGATAAAATTATTTTGCCAGTCCAGCGCAGGCCCGTACTGGTAATGATTGCTCAGCGCTTGCTGATAATCCCGGCGCTCATCACCAAATAACTCACGGTAGGGTGGCAACCAGTTGCTATCGCGCACTAGCCGGTCCCAATAATAGTGCCCTGACTCATGGCGGAAGTGGCCGAGCAGGGTGCGATAATGCTCCGCCATGTTTTGCCGCACCTGTTCACGGTAAGCCGGGTCCGCTTCTGCCACATTGATGGTGATCACGCCATTCATGTGCCCGGTGATTACCGGCTCATCGCCGAACTGCTGGCGCATCAGCTTGAAGCCCAGGCCGTGTTGCGGGTCTTGTTGCCGGTTGAGCACCGGCAAGCCCAGCATGATCAGTTGCGCAATCAAACGGCGCTTGGCTTCCTCGGTTTCCCGCCAGAGATCAGGGCTGCCGGGTTGCTCAAGGTTGGGGATCAGCAAATTGAGTGAACAGGCCTGGCACAGGTCGCCATCTTCCGGGTTGCTGACCAGCCAGTTGCACTGCAAGGGACCGTGCAGGTTGCTGCACCGCTTGACCGGCTGTGGCTCGCTGGCTTCGGTCGGGCGGATCAACCAATGCTGGTCATCACTTTGCGGGGTCAGGTTGAGCAGCAGGCCCAATTGCGGGTGATAGCCCAATTCGCTGCCGCAGGCGAGGCAGCGAGTGTTATGGAAAAAAATGGCTTGTCCACAGTCACAGCGCTGAACATGGCCATTGGGGTGATAGCGGAACAGCTGACCAGGTTCCTGATTGCGCAGTAGTTGGGCAAAGTAGCTCATGCAGACTGAGCTTCACTGCTCAGCTCCCCGCCCTCGAACCAGCTGTGGCTGACAGCTTCATGCACAGCGGTGAAATCGAGCTGGATTTCATCGACAAAGGCGTGTAGCAAGTCGGGTTCGGCGGCGAGCTTGACGATATCGGCACCAGCGATACGCTGCCGGCACAACTCGACCGCTTCCAGCGCGTCGTCATGGTTTTTCAGGTTTTTCAGGGCAAAGGAAAAACGCTCCAGGCTGCAGGCTACCGCGCGCGGGTAGCGCATATCCTGTAATAGAAAGCTCAACACATCCGGGCCTCGAATGCGCAGGCGCACGTGCTGACGGTACATTTGGTAGCCGCTGAGTGATTTTAGTACGCTCATCCATTGCAGGTTCTCGAAGGGTTTCAGGTCTTCGGCACTGCGTGGCAGCAGGTTGGCTGAACGCACATCGATAATGCGAGTGATCATATCCGCACGCTCCAGCTGGCGGCCCAGCATCAGAAAGGTCCGTGCCTGAGTGTAGCTCAAGGTGCCCTCAATAATACCGTTGACCGTCTGGCAGCTGCGAATGACCCGGCTAAGAAAGGCGTCACGCCGACGCGGGGTAATACCGTTTTCTACCTGCTCCTTGACACTGAGATAGAGCTGATTCACTTCCTCCCAAATCTCACGCGGGATAACGTCACGGGTGGTACGCAAGTTTTCGCGGGCTGCGGCCAGCGAGCTGAGGATAGAGCCGCTATAGCGGGTATCACCGCACATGAAATTGAGCACACTGGCTTCATCACGGGTTTCATAGTGTTCATCAAAGAGTGCGTCATTACCGGTAATGGCAATGATTTCTTCCCAGCCCAGCTTGGTCGAGCGGGGCAGGTCGAGTAATAGATTGCTGGTTACGCCGAGCAGGCGGGCAGTATCTTCCGCCCGTTCCAGATAACGGGCCAGCCAATAGATGTTTTCAGCGACACGAGAAAGCATAGTGGGTCCCCTGCTCATAGCTCGGAAATATCGACAATCCAGGTGTCTTTGCTGCCGCCACCCTGCGATGAGTTGACGACCAGTGAGCCCTTGTTCAGGGCAACGCGCGTCAGCCCGCCGGTGGTCACCCAGGTCGATTCACCGGACAGGATAAAGGGCCGCAAATCGACGTGGCGTGGTTCCATGGTGTTGTCACACAGGGTCGGCGAAGTCGACAGATTCAAGGTTGGTTGCGCCATATAATTGCGCGGATCCGCCTTGATGAGTTCGGCAAATTTGGCCTGCTCCTGTTTAGTCGAGTGCGGCCCGATCAGCATGCCGTACCCGCCGGACTCGTTGGCGGGCTTGACCACCAGCTTGTCCAGGTTCTCGAGTACATAGTTGCGGTCATCTTCAAACATGCACAGGTAGCTGGGTACATTGGGCAAAAGGGGTTCTTCGCCCAGGTAATATTTGATGATCTCGGGCACAAAGGCATATACCACTTTGTCATCGGCAACCCCGGCGCCAGGCGCATTGGCCAGAGCGACCTTGCCGCTGCGCCAGGCGCGCATCAGGCCTTTTACACCGAGCATGGAGTCGGGCTCGAAGACTTCCGGATCAAGGAACATGTCATCCACCCGCCGGTAAATGACATCCACCCGCTGCAGGCCATCGACCAGGCGCATGTAAACGCAATCGTCATCATCGACAATCAGATCTGAGCCTTCCACCAACTGAACGCCCATCTGCTGGGCCAGGTAAGAATGCTCGTAATAGGCTGAATTGTAGATGCCCGGGGTCAGGATCACGATGACCGGGTCATCACCAGGGCGCGGTGACAGTGAGGCCAACGTGTCGTACAGCTGTGAGGTATAGTCATCGACCGGCTGAATCCAGCCTGAGGCGAACAGGTCCGGCAGCACCCGCTTGGTGACATTGCGGTTTTCCAGCATATAGGAGACGCCGGAGGGGACCCGTAGATTGTCCTCCAGCACATACAGCGTGCCGTCGTTGTCGCGCACAAGGTCAGAGCCACAAATATGCGCCCAGACATTGTGTGCCGTTTTGACCCCGACGCACTGCGGGCGGAAGTTGACTGACTGGGCGAGGATTTCCTTGGGGAACACCTTGTCCTTGATGACTTTCTGATCGTGATAGAGGTCATCAATGAACAGGTTCAGTGCTTGTACGCGTTGCTTGAGCCCGGCATCTGTCTTTTGCCACTCGGCCAGAGGAATGATGCGGGGCACGATATCGAAGGGCCAAGCACGATCAATCATGCTGCCTTCGGTATATACCGTGAAGGTGATGCCCATAAGCTGAATGGCCACCTCGGCGGCGGTCTTGTGATCATTCAGCTCGCGCGCATCCAGGCTGGCAAGGTACTCGCACAGCATGCGAGCTTCCGGACGTGGCTGGCCGGGCGCAGCGATGAGTTCGTCGAAAAAACGCTTCGGGTCGTAGTCCTTCCAGTTCACTTTGCTCATGCAGATTCTCAACTAACTGGGTGTTGTTATCGGCAGCGCGCCTCGCCAAGGCAGCAGGTGCGCGTCGATTGAGATAAAGCAATTGCCGTACCAGCTAGCTTAACCCATAGCCGACTAATGGGTTTATGCTTGGCTACAGTGAGTATGTCACTGAGTCGACACAGTTAAGCAACTATTCTTTAGTCGTCAATGCCGCCACTCTGCCCGGCGGCGTGCTATGTTGAGCGCAGTGGCCCGTCTTGGCACACGCCTTGCTGCATCGACCGACTGACCGGTTACCTTTCAGGAATTTTGCATCATGACCATTCGTGTAGCACTCAGACACCGCACACACTATAGCTTTGACAAGCCTGTTTCGGTGTCGCCACACCTGGTGCGCCTGCGCCCGGCACCGCATTGCCGCACACCGGTGGAGGCTTACAGCCTTAAGGTCAGTGGTGGTGAATACTTCATCAACTGGCAGCAGGACCCCTTTGGCAACCACGCGGCGCGCCTGGTATTTCCGGAAAAGATTGATCACCTGCATATCGACGTTGAACTTATCGCGCCGATGACCGTGGTGAACCCCTTCGACTTTTTCGTTGAAGACTATGCCGAACAGTTTCCTTTCAGCTACCCGCAAGGTCTGGAAAAGGAACTGCATCCTTATCTGGAAGTCACTGAATCCGGGCCACTGCTGAAGAAATGGTTACAACAGGTCAAGCGTGAACCGCAAGCCATTGCGACCTTTCTGGTCGAGTTGAATCAACGACTGCAGCATGACATCAAATACCTGATTCGCATGGAGCCCGGGGTGCAGACCGCCGAGGAAACCCTGGGTCTGGCGCAGGGCAGTTGCCGTGACTCCGCCTGGTTGCTGGTGCAGATCTTCCGCCATTTGGGGCTGGCAGCCCGATTTGTTTCGGGATACTTGATTCAACTGACGGCCGATGTGAAAGCGCTGGATGGTCCCTCCGGTACCGAAGTGGACTTTACCGACCTGCATGCATGGACCGAGGTGTATGTGCCAGGGGCCGGTTGGATTGGTCTTGACCCGACGTCCGGCCTGTTTGCCGGAGAAGGGCACTTGCCGCTGGCAGCTACACCGGAACCGAGCAGTGCCGCGCCCATTACCGGTGCGACCGAGCCCTGCGAGGTTGAGTTTGATGTGCACATGTCGGTTGAAAGGGTGCATGAAGATCCCCGTGTCACCCTGCCTTATACCCGTGATCAGTGGCAGCAGATTGATAAACTGGGTGACCGAATAGATGCCCAGTTGGAAGCGCTGGATGTCCGGCTGACCATGGGTGGCGAGCCCACTTTTGTGGCAATCGATGATATGGATGCACCGGAATGGAACATTGATGCGCAGGGTCCCACCAAGCGCAACCTGTCTGAGCAGTTGTTACAACGTCTGCGGCCGCACTATGCTCCAGGTTCGCTGATTCATTACCAGCAGGGTAAATGGTATCCGGGCGAACCTTTGCCGCGTTGGGCGTTGGCTTGCTACTGGCGGCACGATGGTGAACCAGTTTGGCGTGATGACCAATGGCTGGCCAATATCGAGCAAGACTATGGCTTCAAAGAAGGCGAAGCGCGGCGTTTTGCCGCTGAACTGGTCAAGCGACTGGGGTTGTCTGAGCGGTTTCTGATTCCTTGCTACGAGGATGGCTATTACTACCTTTGGCAAGAGCGCAACGAGCCCGTCGATGTTGACCTCAAGGACGAAGATCTGGGCGATGATGCCAACCGCAATCGCCTGGCCCGCCTGCTGGAACGTGGGCTCGACCGTGAAGTCGGTCTGGTATTGCCGCTGGCGCGCAATGATGAGGATGACGGCTGGCAAACGGGCGAGTGGCCCCTGCGCCGTGACCATCTCTACCTGGTCCCGGGCGATTCGCCGATGGGCTTGCGTCTACCTTTGTCAGCCCTGCCGCTGAAGCGGCGCGAAGAGCCGCAACCACGTTCCTTGTTCGATACACCACCGGCGTTGCCGGATGTGCATGGCGAGGTCGCCAGTCGTTACAGCCTGACGCCGGCAACCGGTGAATCCGCTAGAGGCTTGCATGTGTTGGCGAAAGGGCAGGAGTGGCAGGAGCAACAGCCGGATATTACCCCGCCTGAAATCATTGCAACCGCACTCTGTGTGGAGCCGCGAGAGGGCAAACTCTTTGTGTTTTTGCCGCCTACCGGCACACTGGAAGACTTTCTTGAGCTGATTGC
>REBY01000130.1 GCA_007692485.1 Pseudomonadaceae bacterium
ACTCCAGCAGCTCGTTGGCTTTGCGAATCCACAAGCCGAGCTCGTTCTTTTCGTGTCCGGGAATCATCGGAATAGGGGCTGAACCGGGTTTGTCCGGGTTGATTTCAGCAATGTGATGGATGATGCGCGCCAGCGGTTTGGTCAGCAACAGGTGATAAAGCAGGAAAAGTACAAAGGCCATGGCCATGGCACGCAGAATACCGGCGAAGAGCACGACCATAGAGCGGCGCAGAAAATCCTGCCCAAAGGGCGCGGTATCTAGCGTCAGGCGCAGGTCACCGTAGTATTCGTTAAAGGGAGGGCGACCGTAGAGCGCGATGGTGTAGTGCTGGTCTACCCCGAACAGGTGGTCGGTCAGGGTGCGCAGGGGGGGATTGGACAGTGGCCGCTCACGCTGGGATAAAGGTGTTTCATCCGGATGGCCGATAGAGGCAAAACGCACTGCCTGGTATTCAAACAGGCCTTCAACGACCTGAGCGGCCATTTCCCGGTCCAGACTGTAAACCGCCTGTGTTGCAGGGTCGCGCGCCATGGCGAGAACCTGGGTTGCGGTGGCGTCAATCAGCTTACGTTCCTGGCGCAGGTCGTAGAGAATCTGTCCGCAGCTAAGAACGATGCCGACCAGTACCGCCCACATCAGTACCAAGCGGAGCAGTTTGACGGAAAGGCTGTGCCGATGCTCTAGTTTCAAGGTCTTATTATATCCAGAGTCAGAATTGGCTTTGTTCCATGATGCCGTTTGCGGTGGGCGTGATGCAAGCCCCATAACGCAAACACCCCGCAAGAGCGGGGTGTTTGTCAACTGATCAGATCAGTGGATTCAGGCGCTGAAGTTCTTTGCCACGAAGTCCCAGTTGACCAGCTCCCAGAATGCTTCGACATACTTGGGCCGTGCATTGCGGTAATCGATGTAATAGGCGTGCTCCCACACATCGCAGGTGAGCAGCGGGGTATCACCGTTGGTCAGCGGGTTGCCGGCGCCAATGGTGCTGGCAAGAGCCAGCGAGCCGTCAGCTTTTTTGACCAGCCAGGCCCAGCCGGAACCAAAGGTGCCGATAGCTGTTTTGGTGAACTCTTCTTTGAACGTGTCGAAAGAGCCGAACTTGGCATCAATGGCTTTGGCCAGCTCACCGGTCGGTGCGCCGCCACCATTGGGGCTCATGCAGTTCCAGTAAAAGGTGTGATTCCAGACCTGGGCAGCATTGTTGAAGACGCCACCGCTGGAGGTTTTGACGATGTCTTCCAGGCTTTTGCCTTCAAACTCGGTACCTGGAACCAGATTGTTCAGGTTGACCACGTAAGTGTTGTGGTGCTTGCCGTAATGGTATTCCAGGGTTTCGGCAGAAATTTGCGGCTCGAGGGCGTTTTTCTCGTAGGGCAAAGCGGGTAATTCAAAAGCCATGTTATCTCTCCATTATCAGGTTCAGTAGGCGGGTTACCCCGTTCACTGTTGCAAAACATGCTTGCCGGGTCGGCTACCGGCCACGGTCAACCGGGCCGCCCGTTACGCCTCTGGTAAAGGCAATGACGCCCGGGCGCTGCCTGTCGAAGTCTGACAGGAAGCGCCAAGCATAGCATTCAGCGGGGATTCTATCCACGGAGCACTTGTGTGGTTTTACGTCCGGAGAGTCAGCCGTGAATGACCTGGCCCCGGTAAACACGGACGCTGCCGCCCGGTTTGTGCTGGCTGGGTACGGGCGCTGGCTCGACCTTGCGATCGGCTTTATAGGTACGCGATTCGATAGCGCCTTGGCCAAGATTGACTGGTGGTATTGCCGGTTCAGGCGCTTCTGGTGTCAGCAACTGATGCAGTCGCTGACCCAGTTCGCGAATATCGTCCTGATCGCAACCGCTGGCATGCTTGACCAGTTGTTCAGGTGCGTCTGGTTGGCTGAGGCGAATATTGACGCCTAGCGTTTGCTTCAGTCGACGACGCAGCAGGGTCATGCAGTCCAGGGTTGAACGGTTGAATTGACTTTCTGCAATCATGCTTTGCACCCCCATGGCAATGCCTGAGTCGAAGCGGGAACCTAGTCCAGGCTGGCAGGTCCGATCCGGTGCAGGCGGTAACAATGTTTATATGCAGAAAGCGTACCAGTTCACAATCGCCTGCCAAGCCCTGATAGTGGGTGCGTAACCGCTCTGATTCGGGCGTTTTACGCTTATTGTCGGTGCGACCGAGCGTTTTTTGCCCTGCCAGAGGGCACGATTTAGGAGACGTAAACTTTATGGCCGCTGATAAAAATGACGGCGCCTTGCCAAGTATCCGCGCCAGTCGCGATGAGCGTCCGCAGGCTGTCAATAATGATAGTTCAACGGGTATGCGTGCGGTGGTCCGTGAGCAACGTGTCCCAGCCAGCACAGGTGCCTTGTGGGCGCTGACGGCGGCCTTGAGTCTCGCCCTGCTGGGACTGGGGTATTGGAGTTACCAGCAGCAGGATGCTTTGCGGCAACAATTGATTGCGACGCAGGATAGTTTTGCGCGTATCAGTGAAGACGCGGCAGGACAGATTGAGCTGATTACCGGGCAAGTGTCGGCGACTGAATCCCAATTATCAGCGGCTGAGCAGGCGCAGCGCGATCAATTGGCGGACTTGGAAGAGCAGGTTGCTCAGCAGCGCGAACAGATTGCTGGTTTGGTAGCGTCAGAAGAGCAGCAGGAGGATCGTCTGGCAGCATTACAGCAGGCACTTGAGAGCGCGATATCTGACGCGGCTGAGGCACGGCAAGCGGCGGCAACCACGCAAGCGGAGCAACTGGCTGAGCTAAGCACCGAGTTGCAGGCAAATAGCGCTGGCTCGGCTGCTCTGCAGACCCAACTGGCTGACCTGGAACAGCAATTGGCTAGTATGCAGGAATGGTCAGAGCAGTTGTCCCGGTTGCATAGCCAGCAACGTACTCAGGCCGACGAGATAGAACGTTTGGCCAGCCGAGATGCCCCGGATGTGGCTGCTGCCGAAGAAGCGATACTGGCGCTCTCGACACGGCTGGACCGTGAGCAGGAAGAGTCTGCCGAGGTCCAGCGCGCGATCGACAGTTTTCGTGTGCAGGTCACCCGTAATATCAACACGTTACAAAGCCAGGTTGCTGCCTTGCAGCAACAATTGGATGGGCGCTGATGAATTTTCTGGCTCATCTGTATTTGGGGCCGCAGGCGGCGCAACCTGCGTTGGGCAGCGTACTGGGTGATTTCGTCAAGGGGCCAGTAGCTGGCCTGGCTTTGCCGCTCGCCGTGCGTGAAGGCGTATGGTTGCACCGCCGGATTGACGTTTTTACTGACCAGCATCCCTTGGTCATGCGTAGCAAGCAACGAATCAGTCCGTTGCGGCGCCGTTATGCGGGCATTCTGGTTGATATGTACTACGACCATTTATTGGCTCGGCACTGGGCACGCTTTCATTCTGAGCCGTTAGCTGATTACAGCGCCGGGATGTACCGGCACTTGCTTAGCCAGCGAGCTTTGATGCCTGAGCATGCGCGACGGGTCATCGAGCGCATGGCGGAGCATGACTGGTTGAGCAGTTATGCGCAGTTGGACAATCTGCACCGTGCGGTAGACAACCTGGCGCGGCGGCTGACCCGAGAAAATGCTCTGCCAGGCGGTGTTGCAGAGTTGGAAGCGGATTACGCCGGGTTTGAAAGCGACTTTCTGGCGTTTATGCCGGCGGTCAAATCCTTTGTAGCCGAGGAGTCCTTGCGTCTGCCAGACGCGGCTAGCATGGGTACATCGAGCACTTGAGCAATTTGTTCGCGGATCCGCGCGGCCAGTTGTTGGCGGTTGCCCTGGGCGGCGATCATTGGTGGTAGAAACTGCACGCGCGCCTGAATGGGCGCGCTACCCAGCAGACGCCAGAGGTGGTGATGGAAGTGCTCAGCATCGACGAAAGGTGCCAGTGCGTCGCGCTTGCCCCTTTGGTAATAGCCGAGCGCTACCGGCTGCAGTAAGGCCTGGTCTATCTGTGCGGCTGACAACAGCCTGCCATGTAACGGTGCAACGCGATCACCACAGGTGGTTGTGCCCTCGGCAAATATGATCACCGAATGCCCTTGCTGCAACTGCTCCAGTAACGACTGCTGCAGACCGCTAGCATTGCCGCGTCGGATAAACAGGGTGCCGGCGGCACGAGCCAGTGTGCCGATCACAGGCCAGTGCGCGACCTCTGATTTGGATACAAAACGTTGAGGGTAGAGCGCGGCCAGAATCACGATATCCAACCAGGAAATATGATTGCACAGCCATAAGGCTGGTTGCTGGGTGGCGGCTCCGAAGTAACGCACATCCAGTGGTAGCAAGCTTATCAGGCCGCGCATCCAGTGCTGCATCAGCCGGGCTCGTTGTGCTTCGCGGCGCTGTGGTCGCAGCCAGTTACAGGTGCTTTGCAATAGCGCCAATAGCAAGCCCCACAGCAACCAGCCGGTGATCGCTGGAATGCGCCAGCAGCGCCGCCAAGCAGCTATCCAGTTCATCTCAGCTGGCCTTGAAGTGCCGGGCATAGCGTGGGCTGAGTTGCTCTCGGCGCAGCAGAATAAAAACATCAGCCACATTGAATAGCGGGTCCCAACAAGGTTCACCGCAAATTTTTGCGCCCAACCGCATGTAGGCTTTCAGCAGTGGCGGCAGTTGGGTAGTGACATTGGCGGGCAGCGCCATATCGGGTAATGGCAGGCGGGGTATTGCATTCAGCCATTCTCGGCTCAGAGAGTGTTCACGCAAACGCTGCATGACCGCATGGGCCTGCAAACCACCGTCACGCATGCCAATGCTGGCGCAACCGATCAAATAACTGTAATCGCGAGCGTTCATCATCTGCGCTATACCGGACCACAGGGTGGCAATGCAGGCGCCGCTGCGATAGCCGGGATGCACACAGGTGCGACCGATTTCAACGATATTGCCGCGCAGTTCGTTGAGCCCGATCAACTGGAACTCTCCTTCGCTGTAGAAGCCGCCGGCCAGCCGGGCAGCACGGCTGTCAAGCAAGCGGGTGGTGGCGATGATCTGGTCCGTGTGCAGGTCGCGGACGATCAGATGTTCGCAGAACAGATCAAAGTGATCATGGTCGCGTTCATCTGTCTGGCTACTGAGGTCAGCACCGTAGGTATCACGAAAAACCTGGTAGCGGAGGCGCTGAGCGGCTTCAAGCAACGGCCTGCTGTGGGCCAGCTCAACCACAAAGCGACGCTCGGTTTGCTCCACGGACTGGGCGATAGGCGACATAACGAACTCCCTGAGGACAATGTTCATGATTCATCCTCAAGCATTGCTATGTCAGTTCCATGAAGCCTGCGTGACCGAGGTATGACAAGAGGGCGCAGGCTTGATACAGGTCAGTATCTGCGGAGTCTGTCTGGCCTATAAAGGGCGCTTTGGCAATCGAGGAAGATGACTTATGTCCAGTCCACCCCGCATTCTTTTTGATAATGGCATCCACAAGGTGCTGTGTTTTGACCAGTTGGTAACCGGTGACGGCGTGCAGTCGAACCAGTTTCTGATCATTGACCATGACCAGCATGCACTGCTCGACCCCGGTGGTGACCTGACTTATATGCCCTTGTCGATGGCGGTTAGTAGGCATATTCCGGTGCAGGAGCTGACCTATGTGTTTGCCTCGCACCAGGACCCGGACATTATTGCGTCCTTGGATAAATGGTTTTTGCATACCCGCTGCAAAGTGGTTTGCTCCAAACTCTGGGCGCGTTTTTTGCCGCACTTGTCGGCTAGCTTCATGACCCAAAGGTCTGGCGGCTTGAGCACCACCGAGCGGATGATTGCGGTGCCGGATCGTGGTCAGGATATACCGCTGGGGCAAACCGTCATCAAGGCCTTGCCAGCACACTTTTTGCACTCGGTGGGCAACCTGCAGTTTTTTGACCCGGTCAGTGGCATTCTTTTTTCAGGCGACATGGGCGCCTCCATGCTGGATGATGCTGAGCCGGTAACCAACTTTGCCGAGCATGTGCATAGTATGGAAGGTTTCCACCGACGCTATATGGCCGGTAACAAGGTCTGCCGCCTATGGGCCAATATGATTCGCCAGCTCAAGCCGGCAATGATTGTGCCGCAGCATGGCCGTCCTTTTGTCGGGCCTGATATGATCAATCAGTTTCTTGACTGGATTAGCCAACTGGAATGTGGAATGGATCTGCTCAGTCAGGAAGATTATCGGATTCCCTAATCGGTGTAGCCAGCGGGTGCAGGTATCTGCCGAGCGTGGCTTTACCCAAGCAGAAGGCACTGGATGGCTGGCCCAATTTACCCCTGGCGGGATGACAATACCTACAGCCTGTTGATCGACGGTGTCGCATTTATGCCACGTATGTTGCAATGCATGGCGGCAGCACAGCAGGCGATTGATCTGGAGCTCTACCTGGTCAGTTCTGGGGAAACCAGTGCTGAAGTGATCCGTGTGCTGGTCGCCGCTGCCGAGCGTGGTGTGGCAGTGCGCTGTTTACTGGATGGTTTTGGCAGCGCTCAGCTCAACAGCAAGGAACGTGAACAGCTTCAGGAGGCTGGCGTTCAACTGCGTTTTTACAACCCGTTACGTTGGCTGGGTGGGCACGGTAATTTCCACCGTGACCACCGCAAGCTGTTGTTGGTCGACAAGCAACACGCTTTTGTTGGCGGGGCAGGCTTAACGGATGACTTCTACCAGCCGCAGCAATTGCAAAGCCACTGGCATGAGGTGATGCTTGAAGTGCAGGGGCCGGTGGTCGACGACTGGCAGGATCTGTTCGAACGCCAATGGCGGATCAGTGGCCGGCGCCTGCGTTGGCAACCGCCGAGGTTGAAAAGAGTCAGAGTGCCGGCGCCGCCGTTAGCGGGTGAGCCAGTCGGCCATGGTCGGGTGTCCTATACCGATGCCAGTGAGCATCGTGAAATCATGCAAGCCTTGCTGGCAGCTATCGGCCGTTCAGAGCAACGGCTGTGGTTGGCTACGCCGTACTTTTTACCCAGTTGGCCGGTACGCCGTGCCCTGAAGCGTGCGGCCCGGCGTGGGGTGGACGTGCGTTTGCTGTTGTGTGGCAGCATCACGGATAACCCGGCGGTGCGCTATGCCGGCCAGCGCTTCTATCGTGGTTTGCTCAAGGCCGGGGTGCGCATCTTCGAGTACCAGCCACGCTTTCTGCATCTGAAAATGGTGCTGGCAGACGACTGGGTGAGCATAGGTTCGTGCAATTTTGATCACTGGAACATGCACTGGAATCTGGAAGCCAACCAGCAAGCGCTGGATGTGTCTCTGACGACAGCGGTAACCGCCAGCTTCAATCAGGATTTTGCCCAGAGCCAGGAGTGGACTTACGCCGAGTGGCTGCAATTGCCACTCTGGCACCGCGCAAAAATCAGTCTTTGGGCTCAACTCAATCGACTGGTGATGCTGTGGTTCAACATTCGTCGCTAGGGGCTACTGGTCAGCAAACACTGGCTGGCGCTTTTCCATGAATGCGGTCAAGGCTTCACGGGCTTCGGCGCCTTGCAGCAGGCGGGCAAAGTGCTCGCCCTCAGCCGCCATAACCTCGTCGGCATGACGGCTAACGCCTTCTTTGATCAGTTGCTTGCTTAGCTTGATCGAACCCGGTGGCAGACTGGCAATGCGTAGGGCGCTGTTCAGCGCAGCTTGATAGACCGCCTCACCCGTAGGCAGTGCCTGATTAGCCAAGCCGATCTCGGCGGCGCGTTGCCCACTGACTTCTTCGCCGAGCAACAAGAGTTCAGCGGCACGCAGGTGACCAAGCAAGCGCGGCAACAGGAAACTGGAGCCAGCTTCCGGGCACAGCCCAAGGTTGACGAAAGGCATTTTCAACCGGGCGTTATCGGCCACATAGACCAGGTCGCAATGCAGTAGCAGGGTCGTGCCGACGCCAACAGCCGGGCCATTTACCGCTGCAATCAAGGGCTTTTCGGCGTGACAGATGGCCTTGAGAAAGCGGTAAACCGGGCTGTCGGGGCCACTGGCTGGGGCGTTGATGAAGTCACTGACATCATTGCCGCTGGTAAAGCAGCTGTCGCTACCGCGAATGATCACGGCGCGGATGGCCTTGTCGTCTTGCGCTGCAATGATGGCATCGGCCAGGCCGCTGTACATGTCGCGGGTCAGGGCATTTTTCTTCTCGGGGCGGTTCAGGGTCAGGGTCAGTACGGCAGCCTGACGCTCGATCAACAGGTGTTCGGTCATGCGAGAGTATCCATGGTTCAGGGCGACGGCGGCCTACTGGCTACCGAGAAAGGCTTCGTCGAGTATTTGCCGGCGTGCAAGCCCACTCATAAACAGCGGTTTGCGCTGACGCTCAACAAAAACCGGGCTGCCGCAGACTAGCGCTATCGCGTTGCGGGCGACAAGCCCTGTTTGCCGCAGTAATTGATCACTCTCGTTGTCAGTAGTGGTCAGATAAGTCACTTCAGGGTGTTGTTCAGCCCATGCCTGTAACTGGGCATGCCAGTAACCGGATTGCTCGCTGCGCTGCCAGACGATCAGTGTGATGCCGGCTGTATGGCCCTGTTTCAGGGCGTCGCGGGCAATGGCGTGAAGCATGCCGACAGCGGTGCCGCGCGCCAGCAGCAACAAGGGGCGGTCATGCCAGTCGGGGTCGTAATGGCAAATGCCCGCGACTCCAGACAGGTAGATGGTCTGGCCATTATCCATGTGCTGAATACGCTGCGAAAAAGCGCCTTGTGGGTAAAGTCGCAGATGAAAAACCAGTCCATCGTCATCCGGCAGACTGGCAATCGAGTAGCTACGGCCCAGGTTGTCGTCGAGCCATAAGGTAAGGTGCTGGCCGGCCTGATAGCGAAGCGGTCCGCGTGGTTGCAGTCGGAGCTCCAGCACATCGCCGGCCAGCTGTGTCTGGCCGCTGATCAGCGCGGGGGTCGCACTTTGTTGCGGATCAAAGCGCGTTAGCTCAAGGTTCTCACTCACTGCACACTGGCAAGCCAGTAGCCAGCCATTCGCTTGTTGTTCGGGACTCAAGTTGCTGGTGGCGGGGTCGCCATGCGCGAGCGGCTTGTGGTTTTGTAGCAAGCAGGTCTGGCAATGACCGGAACGGCAGGAATAGGGGACAGGGATGCCTGCCGTTAACAGACCCTCAAGCAGGTTGCTGCCAGAGGGCATGCTGAGCTGCCGACCGGCAATTTGGATGTCAGGCATCGTTTTCGTCACTGAAATGGCTGCGGTTGCGCCCGGCTTCTTTGGCAGCATAAAGCGCCTGATCAGCCAGGCTGATGCGTTCTTCCAGTTTGTCACCCGGCCGGATAAGGCACAAGCCCGCTGAGAGGGTGCAGCGATAGTCTTCAGGCAAGCCGGCGAAGCTGGTCTGGGAAAAGCGCTGGCGGATGCGTTCAACGCACTGGTTGAGCAGGTTGGCATCGGCCTGGTGAATCAACACAATGAATTCTTCACCACCAAAACGGCCGAGCAGGTCGTGATCGCGCAGGCTTTCACGGGCGATCTGGGCGAAACTTTGCAGCACTTTGTCTCCAACACCGTGGCCGTAGGTATCGTTGACCTGCTTGAAGTGATCCAGGTCTATGATCGCCAGCCCGGCAGTCTTGCCGGGCGTCAGCAAGGTCAGCCGGCGTTCGGCTTCCTGGTAAAAAGTGCGGCGATTGAGCAGCCCCGTGAGGCCATCAGTGGTGGCCAGGTTCTCCAGTTGCCCCATCATGCCTTTGAGTGTTTCCTGGTGCACCTGTAGCGTGCTGTGGCGGTTTTGCAGGCGCTCACGTAACTCGCGTATATATCTGGAGATCAT
>REBY01000046.1 GCA_007692485.1 Pseudomonadaceae bacterium
CGCTTCCAACCATTGATATTGCGCTGACGGGCTCGGGCCACACCTAGCGCAGCATCAGGCACATCTTGGTTGATCACTGAGCCTGCTGCTGTGGTTGCGTTATCACCTACGCTTACCGGCGCAACAAGAGCAGTATTTGAACCAATAAACGCGTTGGCGCCAATATGCGTTTTATATTTGTTCACCCCATCGTAATTGCAGGTAATAGTGCCGGCACCAACGTTGGCCTCTGCGCCTACACTGGCATCACCGACATAGGACAGGTGGTTGATCTTGGCTCCAGGCCCGATATCCACTTTTTTGGTCTCGACAAAGTTACCGATTTTAGCCTGACTGGCCAACCGGGTACCCGGACGTAAACGGGCGTAAGGACCAACGACACAGTCGCTAGCCAATTCAGCGCCGTCAATATGACTGAACGCCTTGATCACAGTGCCGCGCCCAATAACACAGTCCTTGAGCACGCAGTTAGGCTCAATGATCACACCATCAGCCAAAACAACCCGGCCTTCCAACACGACATTGATATCGATACTGATATCCTGGCCCACGCTGATCTCACCGCGAACATCCAGGCGTGCCGGATCTACCAGGGTGACACCTGCGGTCATCAGCTTTTCCGCCTGAAGGCGCTGGTAACTGCGTTCCAGGGTTGCCAGTTGCTGGCGGTTGTTGGCACCGAGAACTTCCTCCTCGGTGCTGGCATGCGCTACTTCTACCGGCACGCCCTGCTCTACCGCTAAGGCCACAACATCGGTCAGATAGTACTCACCCTGAGCATTGTCACTGGATAAGCTGGTTAACCAGTTGCTTATCTGACTACCCGGTAAGGCCATAATCCCGGTATTACCTTCACGTATAAGTCGTTGCTCTGCACTCGCGTCTTTCTGTTCAACAATCGCCTGCACGCGACCTGCGGCATCGCGCACAATACGTCCATACCCACTGGGGTCATGCATCTGCACGGTCAACAGACCCAGTGCGGTGTCACCCGCCTGCTGGCTAAGCTGCCGCAAAGTATCTGCTTGCAGCAGCGGAACATCGCCGTAGAGCACCAGGACCTGCTCAGCCCCGTCTAATTGGGGCAATGCCTGAGCGACAGCATGCCCGGTGCCCAGCTGCTCGGCTTGCACCACCCAGTTGATATCCGCCGCGGCCAATTGCTCGCGCACCCGTTCAGCACCATGTCCGATCACCACATGTATCTGCTGCGGCTGCATTGCACGCGCACAGTCAAGCACATGCCCCAGCATTGGCTTACCCGCGACTGGGTGCAATACTTTGGGTAAGGTCGAGCGCATGCGTGTGCCTTGTCCGGCAGCGAGAATGACAATATGCAGATTCATGGGGCATCCCTTTGCTTGTAACGTGAGTCAGAGGGGGATGATAGCAAAGGCAAGTTAAGCTAGCTGCCTGAGTTTGGCATTGAAGACCGGAGGCTGGAAGCGGTAATAGCCGCTTTTTGCGTTAAAGAAAAAGGCAGCCGAAGCTGCCTTTTTGCGGTTACCGGTTGTTAAACGCCGGTCCACCGTATTTCTTGCGCATTTCTTGCACGGTCCGCAGCTGGGCTGCAGCCTCGGCGAGACGGGCTGAGGCCGACCCATAGTCGAACTCGGCGCCTTTCTCGTTGAGCGCTTTCTCTGCGGCTTTTTTTGCTTCCACAGCAGCTGCTTCATCGATGTCACCAGCACGGATAGCCGTGTCGGCAAGCACCTTGACCATGCTCGGCTGAACTTCCAGGTAGCCACCAGAGATGTAATACACCTCTTCGCTGCCATCCTGACGGATCACCCGAACCGGACCCGGCTTAAGATCGGTGAGCAGTGGTGTGTGACCGGGCAAAATACCCAGATCACCCATGTTGCCATGGGCCACGACCATTTCGACCCGGCCGGAGAACAGCTCTTCTTCCGCGCTAACGATATCGCAGTGTACTGTCATAGCCATAATCTTGCCTCGGTTCTGCGCCCGCTTGCGCGGGCGCTACCATTACATTTTCTTCGCTTTCTCGATGGCTTCATCAATGGTGCCGACCATGTAGAACGCCTGCTCGGGCAGATGATCGTAGTCGCCATTGAGGATGCCCTGGAAGGCACTAATGGTATCTTTCAGTGACACGTATTTGCCGGGTGCACCGGTAAAGACCTCGGCCACGAAGAACGGCTGCGACAGGAAGCGCTGCATCTTACGTGCGCGGGCTACCAGTTGCTTGTCTTCTTCCGACAGCTCATCCATACCCAGAATCGCGATGATGTCTTTCAGTTCCTTGTAACGCTGCAGCACGTACTGCACGTTACGGGCAACATCATAGTGCTCTTGACCGATGATCAACGGATCCAGCTGACGGCTGGTAGAGTCCAGCGGGTCAACCGCCGGGTAGATACCCAGGGAAGCAATGTCACGAGACAGTACCACGGTCGCATCCAAGTGAGCGAAGGTGGTGGCTGGCGAGGGGTCAGTCAAGTCATCCGCCGGTACGTAAACCGCCTGGATGGACGTGATGGAACCCTGCTTGGTGGAGGTGATACGTTCCTGCAGAACACCCATCTCTTCAGCCAGGGTCGGCTGATAACCTACTGCCGACGGCATACGACCCAGCAGGGCGGATACTTCGGTACCGGCCAGGGTGTAACGGTAGATGTTGTCGATGAACAGCAGTACGTCACGACCCTCGTCACGGAACTTCTCAGCCATGGTCAGGCCAGTCAGAGCAACGCGCAGACGGTTACCGGGCGGCTCGTTCATCTGACCGTACACCAGAGCAACCTTGTCCAGTACGTTGGAGTCTTTCATCTCGTGGTAGAAGTCGTTACCTTCACGCGTCCGCTCACCTACACCAGCAAATACGGAATAACCGCTGTGCTCAATGGCGATGTTACGGATCAGCTCCATCATGTTGACGGTTTTACCAACACCGGCACCACCGAACAGACCAACCTTACCGCCCTTGGCGAAAGGACACATCAGGTCGATAACTTTAATCCCGGTTTCCAGCAGCTCGTTGGAGCCTGCCTGCTCGGAATAGGATGGCGCTTTGCGGTGAATGCCCCAACGCTCTTCCTCACCGATGGGACCCGCCTCATCGATCGGGTTACCCAGCACGTCCATGATCCGACCCAGGGTTTTCACCCCGACCGGAACCTGAATCGCCGCGCCCGTGTTGTTCACTTCCAACCCACGCTTGAGGCCTTCAGTGGTACCCATGGCGATGGCACGTACCACGCCATCACCCAATTGCTGCTGCACTTCAAGTGTCAGGCCTTGCTCGCCCGCTACTTGCAGCGCGTCATAGACCTTCGGCACGTCTTCGCGGGAAAACTCCACGTCGATGACGGCGCCGATGATTTGAACGATACGTCCGCTACTCATGTGTTGGTTCCTCTAAAAGTTTGAAACCTGACCGTTAAACCGCGGCGGCGCCGCCGACGATTTCCGAAATTTCCTGGGTGATCGCTGACTGACGGGCTTTGTTGTAAATAAGCTGCAAGCTGCTGATGATATCGCCAGCATTGTCAGTCGCACTCTTCATCGCAATCATCCGCGCTGCTTGTTCGCAAGCATTGTTCTCGATCACTGCCTGATAGATCTGGGACTCGATATAACGAGTCAGCAGACCATCCAGCAGTAACTGGGCGTCGGGCTCATAGACATAATCCCAATGGCCCTGCAGCTCTTCCTTGCTGGTCGGAACCAGGGGAATCAACTGCTCGACCTTGGGCTGCTGAACCATGGTATTTACAAACCCATTGGACACCAGATACAAGCGATCGATACGGCCTTCCTGGTAGCCATCGAGCATCACTTTGATGCTGCCGATCAGATCATTCAGGGACGGTGCTTCGCCCAAATCAGTGATCGCTGCTACCACGTTGCCGCCAAAGCTGCGGAAGAAGCTGGCGCCTTTGCTACCGATCACACAGAGGTCGGTTTCAACGTCTTTATCACGCCATTCCTTCATGTTCTGGATCAATGCCTTGAACAGGTTACCGTTCAAGCCACCACAGAGACCACGATCGGTACTCACCACGATATAGCCGACCCGTTTTACTGTGCGCTCCTGCATAAAGGAGTGCTTGTATTCCGGGTTGGCATTGGCCAGATGGCCAATTACCTGGCGAATACGCTCAGCGTAAGGACGGCTGGCGGTCATGCGCTGTTGAGCCCTGCGCATTTTACTGACCGCCACCTTTTCCATGGCGCTGGTGATCTTCTGCGTACTTTTAATACTCGCAATCTTAGTGCGAATCTCTTTTGCGCCTGCCATATGACACCTTTCAGGTTAGCCCGTAGCCGGGTCGCACGAAGTGGAGCATGAAACAATCATGCCCCTACTCGGCTTACCAGCTTTGGGTTGCCTTGAAGTTCTCGATGCCAGACTTGATACCGGCTTCGATCTCGTCGTTATAGTCGCCCTTCTCGTTGATCTTGGCCATCAGATCGGCTTGATCACGTTTGAAGTAAGCGAGCAAAGCCTTCTCAAAGGCGCCGATCTTGTTCAGCTCGACGTCGGTCAAAAAGCCCTTCTCAGCGGCGAAAATGCTGACGGCCATCTCGGCAATCGACATCGGCGCATACTGGTTCTGTTTCATCAGCTCGGTCACGCGCTGACCATGCTCCAGTTGCTTACGGGTCGCCTCATCGAGATCCGAAGCAAACTGAGCAAAAGCGGCCAGCTCACGGTACTGAGCCAAAGCGGTACGAATACCACCGGACAGTTTCTTGATGATCTTGGTCTGCGCTGAACCACCTACCCGAGATACCGAGACACCGGCGTTAACCGCTGGGCGCACGCCCGAGTTGAACAGGTTGGATTCAAGGAAGATCTGACCATCGGTGATTGAGATCACGTTGGTTGGTACGAAGGCAGATACGTCACCGGCCTGGGTTTCAATAATTGGCAAAGCGGTCAGTGAACCGGTCTTGCCTTTTACTGCACCCTTGGTGAACTGCTCGACGTAGTCTTCGTTGACGCGTGAGGCACGCTCAAGCAGACGACTGTGGAGATAGAAGACGTCACCCGGATAGGCTTCACGGCCCGGCGGACGACGCAGCAGCAGGGAGATCTGGCGATAAGCCACAGCCTGCTTGGACAAATCATCATAAATGATCAGTGCGTCTTCACCGCGATCACGGAAGTACTCACCCATGGTGCAGCCGGCATAAGGTGCCAGGAACTGCAGGGAAGCCGGATCGGAGGCAGAAGCGGCGACGATGATGGTGTGATCCAGCGCGCCATGCTCTTCCAGCTTACGTACCACGCCTGCGATGGTCGATTGCTTCTGACCAACAGCCACGTAAATACACTTAACGCCGGAACCTTTCTGGTTGATGATGGCGTCAATTGCCATCGCCGTCTTACCCGTCTGGCGGTCACCAATGATCAGCTCACGCTGACCACGACCGACCGGAATCATCGCATCGACTGACTTGTAGCCAGTCTGGATGGGCTGATCAACCGACTTACGCCAGATCACACCGGGGGCGACTTTCTCGACCGCATCGGTTTCTTTGGCGTCGATAGTGCCCTTGCCGTCCAGCGGGTTACCCAGTGCGTCAACAACGCGACCCAGCAACTCGGGGCCGACCGGTACTTCCAGAATACGACCGGTACACTTAGCGGTCATACCTTCGGTCAAAGTCTGGTAATCACCCAGAATTACTGCGCCAACCGAGTCCTGCTCCAGGTTCAGTGCCATACCATAGACACTGTCAGGGAACTCGATCATTTCACCGTACATCACATCGGCCAGGCCGTGGATACGGACAATACCGTCAGATACACTGACGACGGTACCGACATTGCGAGCTTGAGAAGACACATCGAGTTGATCGATGCGCTTCTTGATAATTTCGCTAATTTCGGAAGGATTCAATTGCTGCATGCCATGTCCCTCAAATCAGGATTTCAACGCGTCTGCAAGCTTTACCAGCTTGCCGCGGACCGAACCATCGATAACCAGATCACCCGCCCGGATCACCACACCGCCCAATAGCGCGGGGTTGATCGTCAACTGCGGGGTTACTGCCCGGTCCAAGCGCTTAGACAGCGCAGTTACCAGCGTTTTCTGTTGATCTTCGCTCAGCTCGAAGGCACTTTCGACTTCGACTGCAATGCTCCGATCGTGCTCCGCCTTGTGTTGCTCATAGAGCTCGGCGATAACCGGGATCAGGGGCAGCCGGTCATGATCAGCCAAGGTACGGATAAAGTTTCCGAACCCCGCATCAACATGACCTTCACACACCATCAGCAGGTCGTCAGCCTTGCGCGCCTGAGTCAAGCTCGGGTTGCGCACTCTATGTGCAAAGGCCGCATCGGCCATAACAGCACTGGCCAAGGCCAGCATACCGGACCAGGCATCAAGTGCCTGCGCGGCGGCTGCATGTTCGAATGCGGCTTTGGCGTAAGGCCGAGCTAGCGTATTCATAGTAGCCATCGCTCGCCTCGCTTAGAGTTGTGAGGCCAGTTTGTTGACCAGCTCACTATGGGCCTTGGAATCGATTTCCGACTCCAGAATATGCTCAGCACCTTTGACCGCCAGCACGGCGACCTCAGCACGGAGTTGTTCTTTGGCGCGATTGATCTCCTGGTCGATTTCGGCCTTGGCCGACTCGATCAGACGCTCACCTTCGGAACGTGCTTGTTGCTTGGCTTCCTCAATAATCTGGTTAGCGCTTTTGTTCGCCTTGTCCAGAATCTGGGCTGCCTGTTCCTTGGTGCCACGAAGGGTATCCGCAGCTTTGTCCTGAGCCAGACTCAGGTCACGCTGAGCGCGGCTTGCCGCGTCCAGACCTTCAGCGATTTTTTTCTGGCGTTCATCCATGGCAGCCGTGATCGGCGGCCATACAAACTTCATGCAGAACCAGACAAAAAGAGCGAAGGCAATCGTTTGACCAAAAACAGTCAAGTTAATATCCACAGCGATTTACCTCGTGCTATTTGTTAATTCCCAGGTACTCAGAGTCGATTAAGGCAGGGCTAAAGCCCTGCCTGCTATCGAAAACGATAGATCAACCAACAACACCGGGAGCAACAACGAAGATCAGGTACATCGCGATACCAACACCGATCATCGGAACGGCGTCAAGCAGACCGGCCATGATGAAAGTCTTGGTTTGCAGCTGCGGAGCCAGCTCGGGCTGACGGGCAGTGGATTCCAACAACTTGCCACCCAACATGGCAAAGCCGATACCCGTGCTTACGGCGCTGAAGCAGATGATGGCGGCGGCGGCAATGATTACAAGTTCCATAGTTACTCCTAGGTTTCTAGTTTAAGTTGCAGTTGGTTGAAAAGGTATTACTACATTAATGATCTTGATGAGCCATGCTTAGATAAACGATGGTCAAAATCATGAAAATGAAAGCCTGCAGCGGGATCACCAGAAGGTGGAAAATCGCCCAAGGTAGGTACAGCGTCCATTGCAAGAAGAACGGCAACAATGCAATAAGAATGAAGACAACTTCACCAGCATACATGTTACCGAACAAACGCAATGCCAGAGTGACGGGTTTCGTCAACAGTCCGAGGATCTCAAGAAGCAGGTTGAACGGAACCAATGCCCAATGTGGAAAAGGCGTAAAGGATAGTTCCTTGGCGAACCCACCAGCCCCTTTGATCTTGATGCTGTAGAAAATAATCAGTAGAAAGACACCCAAAGACATGCCGAGTGTTGCATTCACATCGGTGGTGGGGACTATCTTGAAGAATTCAGTACCTGTGGCCATCATCACCAGACCCGGTATCCAGTCTACCGGTAGCCACTTGAGCGAATTCATCAGGAAAATCCAAACGAAAATAGTCAAAGCCAGAGGCCCAATCAGGGAGCTGCGACCATGAAAGGTGTCACGCACCATGCTCTGAACGAATTCAACACTCATTTCAACCAGATTCTGTAGCCCGGTCGGTGTCTCCGCATTCATGGATTTAGCAACGCTGCGAAAGATGAAGGCAAAAAGCAGCCCCATCAACACGGAAAAGATCATGGTATCGACGTGAATCGCCATAAAGCCCATGGCTTCAACATCTTCGTAGTTTTGCGCCATTATCCAGCCTTTCTCTGGATGATCGCCAAAAACTGCGTTTTGCAAGTGGTGCTTAATGTAGCCAGCTGAATCGTCTGCCATAGTTGCCTCGAACGCTAATGCTTTTGAAAGCTTTTAACCAGCAAGGGAGCACTGGCACTTACTGCCAAACCCGCGAGGTAACCAATAAACAAGGCTATCTCCTCCAGCGGGCTTACTCCCAACCACACTACAATGAAGAGTGCAGCGGTCAGAATCAGTTTGCCTGCCTCGCCTGTAAACATTTCACTGACGATGGCACCTGTCGATCGGGCTCCACTGTAACGGAATACCCGAAAGACAAAATATGCGTTGGGGACTAATGCAATGAGTCCACCCAACAGGCCGGAATAACCGGCAACCGCACCCTGGAAAAACCACAGGGTCAGGGCAATCCCGACGGTCAACAGGGCTTGCCACTTCAATACCGGAAAGGCGGGCCAACGATGAAACGGGGTACGATTGGGCGTTCTGGCGTCCATTTACCCTGCCTGCCTGTCAAAAAACGTGTTCGGGCCAGGAACACTTTGCTGCAACAATCCGGTGCATTTACAAGGCCAAAATAGCGCGAGGAGTATAGGGCGAATAGCCTTGGCGTTCAACCGTAGTGGTAGAAAATTCAATGTGCTCACCCCTATGTGTCGCGGCTTACCAGCCAGCGACCGCTTAGCCACGCGCTTATTTGATATGTGCCAGGACTCCGTCCAGTTCATCCAGCGAGCTGTAACTAATGACCAGTTTGCCTTTACCACGAGCCCCGTGCTGAATTTTCACCTCGGCACCAAGACGTTCGGATAGATCGCTCTGCAGGTGCTCGATATTCGGATCCGGGCGTTGATTGGTCTGTGTTTGCCGCGGTTTGAGTAGCTGACGGACCAGCGCTTCGGTCTGTCGTACGGTCAGCCCTTTGGCTACAACCTGGCGGGCTGCAGCAGTCTGCTCATCGAGCGGGAGACCCAGCAGGGCACGGGCATGGCCCATTTCAATA
Source organism: Pseudomonadaceae bacterium (assembly GCA_007692485.1). Classification (GTDB taxonomy): domain Bacteria; phylum Pseudomonadota; class Gammaproteobacteria; order Pseudomonadales; family Pseudomonadaceae; genus Halopseudomonas. The sequence continues at coordinate 9,048 of REBY01000046.1, forward strand.
TCGCCGCGCTCAAGCAGCAATTTGACGTCATCCGGCAAAGCCATCAGGCGTAACAGGTTGGTGATGCTGACCCGCGACTTACCCACGGCATTGGCCACTTGTTGCTGGGTCAGCTCGAATTCCTGCTGCAGACGGTGCAGCGCCATGGCCTCTTCAATCGGGTTGAGATCTTCGCGCTGAATATTCTCGATCAGCGCCATCGCAATCGCGGCTTCATCAGCCACGTCACGGATCACCGCCGGGATATGATCCAGACCGGCCTGCTGCGTAGCCCGCCAGCGGCGCTCACCGGCAATGATTTCATAGCGGCCACCGTCAATCGGGCGGACCACAATGGGTTGCATCACACCTTGGGCCTTGATCGATTCAGCCAGCTCTTCCAGTGCCTGCGGGTCCATATCCCGACGCGGTTGATACTTACCGCGCTGAATCAGATCAACCGGCAAGTCTTTGAGCAGGTGATCCTGCTGCAATTCGCCGTCGTGCTGACCTTGCGGGGCAGTGCTCTGTCCCAGCAAGGCATCCAGTCCTCGTCCCAAGCCACGTTTCTTGGCCGCCATGGCGCTAATGTCCTTCGTTCTTGTTAATCGGTTACCGGAGCCGGTTGTTGTTTGCCGGCTGCCTGCTTGCTGCGTCGAATCAATTCACCCGCCATGGCCAGATAGGCCACTGCACCACGGGATTGCTTGTCATAAACCAACGCGGGCATACCAAAACTCGGTGCTTCGGCCAGTCGTACGTTGCGCGGAATCACGGTCTGGTATAACTGATCCGCAAAGTGCTGGCTAAGCTGGGCCGACACATCCTGAGTCAGGCTGTTGCGCGGGTCGTACATGGTGCGCAGCAAACCTTCAATCTGCAAGCCGGGATTCAACACACTGGTAATGCGATTGATGGTAGTAATCAGCGCTGAAAGACCTTCCAGCGCGTAATACTCACATTGCATGGGGATGATGACGCCATCGGCAGCGACCAAGCCATTGACGGTGAGCATATTCAGCGACGGCGGACAATCGATGATGATGTAATCATATTTGCTGCGCACATTGGTCAAGGCGTAGCGCAAACGACTTTCTTTCATCTTGATATCAAGCAGCTCGACTTCTGCCGCAGTGAGATCGCCATTGGCCGGCAACAAGTCGTAACCGCCATGTTCTGAGGCAACTACGGTATCGGTGAAGTTACTACGCCCGGTAAGCAACTCATAAACCGAGTTATCCAGTTCGCTCTTGTCGATGCCACTACCCATGGTGGCATTGCCCTGAGGATCCAGGTCAACCAAGAGTACTTTGCGCTTGGTGGCGGCCAGTGAGGCAGCCAGATTGATACTGGTGGTCGTCTTGCCGACACCGCCTTTCTGGTTGGCTATGGCCAATACCTTGCCCACTCTGACCTCCTATGCGTTCTGCTCATCCGGCTGTCGTTGCAGTATCAACAGATGGCGACTGCCCTGACAACCCGGTACCTGCAAGGCATGACTGGCAAGCAGTTGAAAATCCATTGGCAGGGCGGCCAATTCATCGGCGGGATATTGCCCCTTCATGGCTAACCAGCGCGTGGTCGGTTTGGCCAAGTGACGGGTCAACTGGACAAAATCACTCAACGCGCTGAAGGCTCGGGAAACAATACCATCGAATGGCTGCTCAGGGCCAAAAGCTTCGACTCGGGTATTCACCACCGTCAAATTATTCAGCTTGAGCTCGATCCTGGCCTGGGTCAAAAAACGGGTTTTCTTGCCGTTGCTGTCAAGCAGGGTAAAGCTGGATGCAGGTTGCATGATGGCAAGGATCAGGCCTGGCATACCGCCACCGCTTCCCACATCCAGCCAATTGCCAGGTTCGATATAGGGCAGAATACTCAGACTATCGAGCAAATGCCGGCTAACCATTTCATCCGGATCCCGCACTGCGGTGAGGTTATACGCCTTGTTCCATTTGTTCAGCAGGGCCATATAGGCGAGCAACTGTTCGACTTGTGTGTCACTCAGCTCAAGCCCTAATTGTCTGGCTCCCTGACGCAGTTCCCTGGCGTGGTCAGTCATGCCTTCACGCCTCCTGGGCCAGACGGCGACCGCCCAATGCGTTGCGTTTTTTCAGATGGATCAACAGCAAACTGATAGCAGCCGGGGTAACCCCGGGGATACGCGAAGCCTGGCCCAGGGTTTGCGGACGGACATCAGCCAGTTTGTGGCGAATCTCATTCGACAGGCCGTTCAGCGCGGCATAGTCCAGGTCCTCAGGCAATGCCGTCCCTTCATGTTGGCGCAGCTTGTCAATCTCATCCTGCTGACGTTCGATATAGCCAGCGTATTTGCATTGGATCTCAACTTGTTCTGCAGCATCGCTGGCAACATCACTGGCGCCAGTGAGTTCGCACAAAGCGGAATAATCAACTTCCGGACGGCGCAACAGATCGAGCAAATTATATTCATGATTCAATGGCGTGCCATAACGTTTGGCAAAAGCCTGACCTTCAGGGCTACTGGGTTGTACCCAAGTACCACGCAAACGCTGGGTTTCCTGCTCAATGGCTTCACGCTTGCTACTGAACACTGACCAGCGATGATCGTCCACCAGACCCAATTCACGGCCCTTTTCGGTCAGACGCAGATCGGCATTATCTTCACGCAGGACCAAGCGATATTCCGCTCGTGAGGTAAACATGCGATAAGGCTCACGAGTTCCCATAGTAATCAGGTCATCCACCAAGACGCCGATGTAGGCTTCATCACGTCGGGGGCACCAGGCTTCCTCACCCTTGGCCCGGCGTGCGGCGTTAAGACCGGCTAACAACCCTTGGGCAGCTGCTTCTTCGTAACCGGTAGTCCCATTGATCTGACCGGCAAAGAACAGGCCATCAATCACCTTGGTTTCCAGTGAGTATTTCAAATCTTGCGGGTTGAAATAATCGTATTCGATAGCATAGCCAGGACGCAGGATATGCGCATTTTCCAGCCCCTGGATTGAGCGCACGATTTGCAATTGCACGTCAAAGGGTAGGCTGGTGGAAATGCCATTGGGATAGAGCTCGTGGGTAGTCAGGCCCTCGGGTTCGATAAACACCTGATGCTGATTTTTGTCGGCAAAGCGGTGAATCTTGTCTTCAATCGATGGGCAATAGCGCGGGCCAATCCCTTCAATAACCCCGGTGTACATGGGCGATCGATCGAGATTCTGGCGAATAATCTCGTGGGTTTTTTCGTTGGTGTAGGTAATCCAGCAATTGACTTGCTCGGGGTGCTCTTCCACTGACCCCATGAACGACATCACCGGTAAGGGGGTATCTCCCGGTTGCGCCTGCATCTGGCTGTAATCCACGGTTTTACCGTCAATCCGTGGTGGCGTGCCGGTTTTCAACCGATCAACGCGCAGGGGGAGTTCACGTAAGCGATCAGCCAGGGCTATGGCTGGTGGGTCACCGGCGCGGCCACCCGAGTAATTGTCCAGACCAATATGGATTTTACCGCCCAGAAAAGTACCTGCGGTCAAAACCACATTATCCGCCTTGAAACGCAGGCCCATCTGCGTCACCACGCCCTTGGTCTGGCCTTGCTCGACAATCAGGTCATCACAGGCTTGCTGGAAGATCGACAAGTTGGGCTGGTTTTCCAGAATCTCGCGAATGGCCGCCTTGTACAGCACGCGATCAGCTTGGGCGCGAGTGGCTCGTACTGCTGGTCCCTTACGGCTGTTGAGTACACGAAACTGGATACCAGCACGATCGGTTGCCTTGGCCATTGCACCGCCCAAGGCATCAATTTCCTTGACCAGATGGCTTTTACCAATGCCACCAATGGCCGGGTTACAGCTCATCTGACCGAGGGTTTCCACGTTGTGGCTGAGAAGCAGGGTTTTGCAGCCCATACGTGCAGACGCCAGTGCAGCTTCGGTACCGGCATGGCCGCCACCGACGACAATCACGTCAAAACGTTCGGGATAGTCCACAAAACACCTCGTTGCCCGGGTCTTCGGGCGTGGAAAAGGGGCTGATTATAGGCGCTCAGTAAGAAAATTGCAGCCATTGACTGTTTGTTTTTTGTACAGCTTAGTTTGTGTGCGTGGTTGACTGGGTATAAGCGGAGTTCTAATCAAACAGAATAAAAGAAAAGGTTTAAAAGGATAGATACTACTACTGTATATGGTGAAGCCACTTTCTGTGGACAACCTACTTTACCTACTGATTAAAAAGGGTTTTTTTGAAGATAAAGGTTGTGCTGCGGTTGCGTGCAACCTCTGCATACCCCCCCTGACTTCCTGTGGACAACCATGGCTGTTATCCACAGCCTGGTTATCCACCGTTTTCGACCCCCGGTTATCACCATGGCTCATGGTCGCTTGTCCACAGAGCTCATGGGCTGATTTAAGGCTGAAAATAATTGTCCCAGTAGGGTGGATCACCGTAAAAACCTTCAATAAAGTCGATAAAACAGCGAACTTTACTGGCCATCAGGGTGCGATGGGCATATACGGCATAGAGCCCCAGGGGTGCGGGGGCATAGTCTGGCAGGACGACTTGCAGGTCGCCGGCAGCCAGCGCCTCGCCACAGATAAAGGTGGGTTGCAGTGCAATGCCCAGGCCATTGATGGCAGCATTCACCAGTACATCACCATTGTTACAGATCAAAGTACTGGCGCCTGGTTGATGAGCACCGCGTAACCAAGCATACAAAGGCATACCCGGATCGGCTTCCATATAGCTGTAATGCAAATATTGATGCTGTTGTAGCTGTTCCGGGTGAGTGGGAACGCCATGTTTGGCCAGATAACCAGGCGACGCACAGAGCACAACGCGGATGGGGGCTATGGCTTTGGCAATCAGGGACGAGCTCTTCAACTGGCCAATACGCAGGGCAATGTCAAAACCTTCTTCGACAATATCCACCTTGCGGTCATTCAACTGCAGATCAACGGTGACGCCCGGATGTGCCTGTTGAAAGGCACTCAGTAAAGCTGACAAATGCCGGCTGCCAAAGGAAACGGGAGCACTGATACGCAATACACCTTGGGCGCTTTGCTGCAGATCGCCCATCAGGTTATCCAGTTCATCCATATCAGCCAGCACCTGCTGCGCGCGCTGGGCGTAATGGCTGCCAGCCTCGGTCAGGTGTACTTTGCGTGTGGTGCGATTGAGCAGACGCACACCCAATTGGCTTTCCAGTTGCGAGACGTACTTGCTCACCAGCTGCGGGGACATCTCGAGACGGTCAGCGGCACGGGTAAAGCTGCCTTCGCTAGCGACAGTGATAAAGGTGCGCATGGCAACGATGCGGTCCATAAGCGACTCCGGCCTGGATTTAGGATTATCAATATTTCATTGCTAATAATGCAATATGAACGCTCTTATTTAAATTTAATGTTGATAGTAGATTATCCCCAGTGCTTGCGCAGCCCGCAGCAGGCAATTCAATAACCTGGAGATATCGCAATGAACACTGTTCTGATCCGCAACCTGTTAAGCAGCCACGCGGGCTACGCCGCCCTGGTTCTTCGTGTGCCTGTTGGCATCATCCTGGCAGCGCACGGCGCACAAAAACTCTTTGGCTGGTTTGGCGGTAACGGCTTGAGTGGCACGGCGCAGTGGATGGCCAGTATTGGTCTGGAACCAGGTTTGCTGATGGCGCTGTTGGCGGGTAGTGCCGAGTTCTTTGGTGGTCTGGCACTGATCCTGGGTCTCTTGACCCGGCCGGCAGCAGCGGTGTCGGCTTTTACTATGGTGGTAGCGATATTCAGCGTGCATATCAGTAATGGTCTGTTTATGAGCAACGGTGGTTATGAGTTTGCCCTGAGTTTGTTGGCAGCCACAGCAGCGCTGACACTTCAGGGTGGCGGTCGTTTTGCCCTCGACAACCTGTTGGCCCGTCGCCTGTCTTGAGTCTTTATAGACCTGGATCCTGAATATGCAGGGCCCAATCAGGAGTTAGCTATGTCACGCCATACTGATGTGCTGTATATCTCCCACGGGGGTGGGCCACTGCCCTTATTGGGAGACCCTGGCCATCAAGCGCTGGTCACCAGCCTGCAGGGCTATGTCAGTCGCTTGCGCCGCCCGGACGCCATAGTGGTAGTCAGTGCGCATTGGGAAGCCTGGGTGCCTACTCTGACGGCCGCTGAACAGCCCGAGTTGATCTACGACTACCATGGCTTTCCCGACGCCGCCTACCGCATCCGTTACCCGGCACCCGGATATCCGCAATTGGCCGATCAGATGCGGCAGCAATTGCAATCTGCTGGTATCAAGGCGGAACTGGATCAGCAACGCGGTTTTGATCATGGCGTCTTTGTACCGCTCAAGATCATGTACCCGGCAGCGGATATACCCTGTGTACAACTGTCACTGGTCAGCAGCCTGAGTGCCGAGCAACATCTGGCTATGGGCGCTGCACTGCGCAACTTGCCGGTGGCTAACCTGCTGGTGATTGGTTCAGGGTTTTCCTTTCACAATATGCGGGCCTTTTTCAATGGTGATACGCCGCAGGTGGAGACGATGAATCAGGCCTTTGAAGACTGGTTGCGCGATACCTGCAGCAATCCGGCATTGACGGAAGTCGAACGCTGGCAACGGCTAGCTCATTGGGAGCAGGCACCGCATGCGCGTTTTTGCCATCCACGGGAAGAACATTTACTGCCCTTGCAGGTCTGTTATGGATTGGCCGGCAAGGCCTGTGATCAGCATGAAAGTATCGAGGTGCTTAACCGCCAGGCGGGGATGTTTTATTGGGCGTTAGAAGGTCAATCTGATTGATTGCACAAACTTAGATAGCCTGGTTGACGCAGACCGGTTGTGGACCGTTAGATGCCATGGATGGCATCTACGAGCCCCCAGGGAAGGGTTCACGGCGTGTCCACAACCGGTCTGCGTCAACCAGGCTAATGCACCTGCACCTACCGCTTTGAATCAGAATCAATGTTTTACTGACAAGCTTATTTACCAATACAAAAACTGGAAAAGATCCGTCCCAGCAAGTCATCGGCGCTGAAAGCGCCGGTAATTTCCCCCAGTGCCTGCTGCGCCAGGCGCAGATCTTCGGCTAGCAGTTCGCCAGCGCCCAGCACGGTCAGCTGTTGGTGACCATGGTCGAGGAAGTCGCTGGCTTGCTGCAACGCTTCCAGGTGTCGGCGCCGCGCACTGAACAGACTTTCGGCTGTCTGTTCAAAGCCCATACAGGCTTTCAGGTGGTCACGCAGCAGGTCGATGCCCAAGCCCTGGCGGGCACTTAAATGCAGTTTGACCCGGCCATCGGCAGCTGTTTGCAAGCCGACCGCATCGCCACTCAAGTCAGCTTTATTGAAGATCAGCGTGGTTTTCGCCGGATCGGGTCTGTGCTGCAAGAACTCCGGCCATAACTGGTCCGGGTCGTTAGCTTCAGACTCCGTGGCGTCTATTACCAGCAGGATGCGGTCGGCATCAGCTAGGGCGGCCAGGGCGCGTTCAACGCCAATCTTTTCCACCACATCATTGGTATCACGCAGGCCGGCGGTATCCACGATATGCAGCGGCATGCCGTCGATGTGGATATGTTCCCGGAGAATATCCCGGGTAGTACCGGCGATGTCGGTAACAATGGCGCTGTCTTTGCCGGCCAAGGCATTGAGCAGGCTGGATTTACCGGCGTTGGGCCGCCCGGCAATCACAACCGTCATACCGTCGCGCAACAGGACGCCCTGCCCGGCTTCGCGTTGCACCTGGCGCAAGCGCTTGCGCACCTGCTGCAACTCGGCCAGCACATGCCCATCAGCAAGGAAGTCGATTTCCTCTTCGGGAAAGTCGATGGCGGCCTCGACATAGATACGCAAGGCAATCAGCGCTTCAGTAAGGTCATTGACCCGCTGGGAAAAGGCTCCTTGCAGTGAATGTACCGCATTGCGCGCGGCCTGCTCGGAACTGGCTTCAATCAGATCGGCGATGGCTTCGGCCTGTGCCAGGTCCAGCTTGTCATTCAAAAAGGCGCGTTCGCTGAATTCGCCCGGGCGGGCCAACCGTGCGCCGGCATCGAGGCAGGCCTTGAGCAACAAATCCATGACTACTGGGCCACCATGCCCATGCAGCTCGAGAACATCTTCACCAGTAAAGGAGTGTGGGCCGGGGAAATACAGGGTTAAGCCTTGGTCCAGCACCTGCCCCTTAGCGCTGAAAGGGCCATAGTGGGCATGCCGGGGGCGTGGCGTCAGTCCAGCCAACTGTTGGCCAATGATGAGCGCTTGCGGGCCGGACAGGCGCACAATACCTACCCCGCCCTGACCGGGGGGCGTGGCAATGGCGGCAATGGTATCAAGGGTGGTGTGGTTCATTCCGGCTCCTGCGGCAGAATGCAAAACGCCCCGCGAGGCGGGGCGTTTGCTGGGTATGGCCTTGGCTTATGCCTTGGCGCCCTTCTCAATCTGTCGGGTAATGTACCACTGTTGTGCGATCGACAGAATGTTGTTGACCACCCAGTACAGCACCAGGCCAGACGGGAACCAGAGGAAGAAGAAGGTAAAGATGATTGGCAGCATGCGCATCACCTTGGCCTGCATCGGGTCTGGTGGGGTCGGATTAAGCCGCTGCTGGATGAACATACTGGCGCCCATCAGGATCGGCAGGATGAAGTAGGGATCCTTTAGCGACAGGTCGGTGATCCAGCCTAGCCATTCGGCCTGGCGCATTTCGACACTTTCCATCAATACCCAGTAGAGCGCGATGAATACCGGCATCTGTACCAGAATCGGCAAACAACCACCCAAGGGGTTGATCTTCTCCTTCTTGTACAGCTCCATCATCGCCTGGGACATTTTCTGCCGGTCATCCCCGAACTGCTCGCGCAAAGCCTGCAGTTTGGGACCAACGCGGCGCATATTGGCCATGGAACGGTAACTGGTAGCTGACAGCGGGAAGAACACCAGCTTGATCAGTACAGTCAGCAGGATAATGCTCCAGCCCCAGTTACCGACAAAGCTGTGAATCAAGCTCAGCACCCAGAACAAGGGCTGGGCAATCCACCAGAGGAAACCATAATCCACGGTCAGGTGCAGGCCGGGAGAGATTTCTTTCAGACGGTCCTGAGTTTTCGGACCCGCATAGAAATCGGCCTGAATCACACCTTGCTCACCCGGAGCAACCTGAGTGGTCGGGCTGGTGAAACCAACAATAAAGTTGCCGTCACGGTCCAGACGCGTCTGATAGACATGGCTTTGTTCACTGCTGGGCACCCATGCGGATACGAAGTAGTGCTGCAGCCAGGCCATCCAGCCACCCTGCACCGTTTCGCGCAGGTTGCCACGGTTCATGTCGCGTTGGCTGATCTTGGTATAGGAGCCGTCCGCATCCCAATAGGCTGCACCTAAGTAGGTTGCCATACCGGTGGCGCCGCTACTGGAAGGGTCACCACTGTCATCACGCTTGATCTGGCCAAACAGGTTGCCTGTCCAGTTTTCACTGCTCTGATTGTCGATCAGGTATTCGACATTGATCAGGTAATCACCGCGGTTGAAAGTGAACCGCTTGATGTAGGTAATGTCGTTTTCACTGAAGTAGAGATCGACCTGCAGGCTGTCTTCACCTTCGGCCAGCGTGAACTCGGATGCCTCAGCAGAAAACAGTGGACGTCCGGATTCACGTGCATCCGGTCCGTTACGACCGGTCAGGCCACTCTGGGCGATATACAGCCGGTTACTGCTCTGTTCCAGTAATTGGAACGGCAAATCTGGGCGATCACGATGACGGGGGTAGAGCGGCAGCGAGATGCTGACAATATCGCCACCACGCGGGTCAATGCTCAGGTTGAAGGCATCTGTTTGAACCCTAATCAGGTCCGAGCTGGCTGCTACCGGTTCAGTCGGTACGCTGGCGGGAATATCTACATCAGTCGGTTCAACCGCGACTGGCACATCATCGCTGGCACCGCCATTGTCTGTGGTCTGACGATCTTCACCCGGGCCCATACTGGGCAAGTCCATGGCTTCAACCTGTTGTTCAGTCTCGTCGACGCTGTCGCTGAGATCAGGCTGGCCATAATCGCGATTCCACTGCAACACCATCATGTAGGTAAGTACAAGCAAGGCAGCAATGAGGATATTTCGTTGCATGTTCATGGTTTGTTGGTCATCTCGGAAGGCGCGGATGAAGAGTCTGCAGCAGCAGGTGGAACCGGATCATACCCACCCGGGTGCCAGGGATGGCAACGGCCCAAACGACGGGCACTTAGCCAGCCACCTTTGAGCAGGCCATGTTGTTCAATGGCTTCCTGGGCATAACAGGAACAGGATGGATAGAAACGACAATGACTGGCCATCATGGGACTGATAGCGTAGCGGTAAACCTTGATCAGTCCGATTGCGGCTTTACGCATTGGATGATGGCGGTCCAGAGTTGGGCGAACGGGCGCGTTTGCTGGCCGATCGGGCTATTCTGCGCCACATGTCCTGGTACAGGGCATGCAACTGGGCATTGTCCAGGTCACCCAAGCCCTTACGGGCGAGAATGACGATATCCAGCGTGCCTAGCAGGTCCTGATGATGTCGAAAGGACTCGCGGGCAATGCGTTTGATCTTGTTGCGATCAACGGCATGGCGGACGTGTTTCTTGGCAATGACCAGACCCAGTCGCGGATGGTCCAGGTTGTTTACCCGGGCCAATAGCAGAATGAGCGGCGCAGAAGCCTTGCAGGTGGTGTCACTGAAGACGGCTTTGTAATCGGCAGGTGTTAATAACCTGTGATCGCGGCTGAATTCATAGCCCACCTGGTGACCGGTGCTTAAGCTGACAGGCGCTTACGGCCTTTGGCACGACGACGGGCCAGCACGGCGCGGCCGTTCTTGGTGGCCATACGTGCACGGAAACCGTGGTTGCGCTTGCGCTTGAGTACGCTGGGTTGAAATGTTCTTTTCATGATTCAGATACCTGAGTGATTCAAATCAAGGACTGTGAGCCCTTTCAAGGGACCGGCAATTCTAGAGAAATGCCGGCCGCAGGTCAATTTGATTTGCATGCCAAAGATGATAATTCATCATAAATAAATCAAAGGGTTAAAAAGATAGATACAGTTAATGTAAATAAGGCCAGGTTTTCTGTGGATAGGTGTCGAAGGTGCCTGTATTCAGTAGCCTGGTGCCAGGTCAAACCTTGTGTACCAACAGTGTCTATCCTTTTGATGGGTTGTGCGTAGCCTGTGGGTAACAAGATGGTTTATCCACAGGGTGATTCATGCCCTGACTGACAACCAGCTTCTACACAGGTCTCAGGCGGCTTTACGCACAGGCCTCAGTGCGTACTTTCTGTCGCTATTAGCTGATTTTATTGTGTCTTTTATTCATGCAGGGGTGTTTTTAGATCGGGTTAAATCATTGGATCTTGTCTGCTCTTGGTGTGGATAACTTGGGCTTCAAGGGCTAGAATGTTGAGCTTGTCGGGTCGTAAGATGCTCTGTTTTGCACGAGCGCCCTGGTCGTAACTTTGTACTCACGGCTGACTGGCCATTGGGGGATTTGTGTCTGTTGCACTCTGGCAGCAATGCGTCGACTTTTTGCGTGATGAGCTTCCATCGCAACAATTCAATACATGGATTCGTCCATTGCAAGTGGACGGTGATCAAGATGAGCTGCGTCTGTATGCCCCCAATCGCTTTGTGCTTGATTGGGTGAATGACAAGTACCTTAGCCGCATTCAGGAACTGCTGGATGATTTGTCTCAAGGGCAGGCCCCGATGGTTGCCTTGTTGATTGGCAGCCGGCGGCATGCTTCATCCTCTGCGCCTGTTGCTGCTGCAAGGAGTACCCAGGCCACCCCTCAGCAACAGCAGGCTGCAACTGCGCCAGTAATGCCCAGGGCGCAAATTACTGGGCAGGGTTTTGTACCGGATGCCGAAACCAGTCGCGAAGAGTCGATTAACAGTCGCCCACCGTCAGACCCATCACCTTCCTTGATCAAGCACACCAGTTATCTGAATCGTAGTTTTACCTTTGAGAACTTTGTTGAGGGTAAATCCAACCAGTTGGCTCGTGCTGCTGCCTGGCAAGTGGCAGATAATCCGAAACATGGTTACAACCCATTGTTTCTTTACGGTGGTGTGGGTTTGGGTAAAACTCACTTGATGCACGCGGTGGGTAATCATCTGTTAAAGAAGAACCCTGCTGCAAAAATCGTTTACCTGCATTCCGAGCGTTTTGTGGCCGACATGGTCAAGGCATTGCAAATGAATGCGATCAATGACTTTAAGCGTTACTACCGTTCGGTTGATGCGCTATTAATTGATGATATTCAGTTCTTCGCCAAGAAAGAGCGTTCGCAGGAAGAATTCTTCCATACGTTTAATGCACTGCTTGAAGGTGGCCAGCAGGTCATTCTGACCAGCGACCGTTACCCAAAAGAAATTGATGGGCTCGAAGAGCGCTTGAAATCGCGTTTCGGCTGGGGCCTGACGGTGGCCGTTGAGCCACCCGAACTGGAAACCCGGGTAGCCATTCTGATGAAAAAGGCTGAGCAGACACGGGTTGATCTGCCGCACGACGCCGCCTTCTTTATCGCCCAGCGAATCCGTTCCAATGTGCGTGAACTGGAAGGCGCGTTAAAACGGGTAACGGCCAGTGCCCACTTTATGGGCCGCGATATCAGCATTGAACTGATTCGCGAGTCATTGAAAGACCTGTTGGCATTGCAGGACAAGCTGGTCAGTATTGATAATATCCAGCGTACCGTTGCCGAGTATTACAAAATCAAGATTGCTGACGTGCTGTCCAAGCGTCGCTCGCGGTCGGTAGCTCGCCCGCGTCAGGTTGCCATGGCTTTGGCCAAGGAGTTGACCAATCATAGCTTGCCGGAAATTGGTGATGCTTTTGGCGGTCGAGACCACACCACTGTACTACATGCCACACGCAAGATTGCCGAACTACGCGAAGCGGATGCTGACATCCGTGAAGATTACAAGAACCTGCTGCGGACTCTGACCACCTGACGGTGGCAGTGCCTGCGCAACCTGCACGAGGTCGAAGGAAGACTATGCAATTTTCCATACAGCGCGAAGCCCTGTTAAAGCCCCTGCAATTGGTGGCCGGGGTAGTTGAACGGCGGCAAACCTTGCCGGTGTTATCCAATGTACTTTTGGTGGTGGATGACAATACCTTGTCGCTGACCGGGACAGACCTTGAAGTCGAACTGGTTGCGCGTATTCCTTTAGACGATGCCGCTGACAGTGGTGAAATAACGGTACCAGCGCGCAAGTTGATGGATATCTGCAAATCCTTGCCGGACGATGCGACCATTACCTTTACCCTGGAAGAGTCTAAAGCCAGCATCAAGACCGGACGTAGCCGCTTCTCGTTGAGTACGCTACCAGCCAGCGACTTCCCCAATGTGGAAGAAAGTCAGGGCTCGATCCAGTTCGCTGCTAGCCAGAAGACTTTGGGCCGCTTGATTGATCGCACCAGCTTTGCCATGGCGCAGCAGGATGTGCGTTATTACTTGAATGGCATGTTGCTGGAAATCAATCACGGTCAATTGCGTTCAGTGGCTACCGATGGTCACCGTATGGCTATGTGTACCCTGGATGCGAATATTGAGAACAGTGAAAAGCATCAGATCATTGTGCCCCGCAAGGGCATTCTTGAGCTCAGCCGCTTGCTGAACGAAACGGATGACCAAGTTAACGTGGTTATTGGTACTCACCATATCCGCGTTAGCACGGGTGACTTTACCTTTACCTCCAAGTTGGTCGACGGCAAATTCCCTGATTACGATCGCGTTTTACCGCGTGGCGGTGACAAGATCGTTTTGGCGGACCGGCATGTGCTGCGTGATGCCTTTAGCCGTACTGCAATTCTTTCCAATGAGAAGTACCGCGGTATCCGCCTGATGCTTAGCGATGCGCTGCTAAAGATTCAGGCTAACAACCCTGAGCAGGAAGAGGCAGAAGAAGAGATTGGCGTTGACTATGCCGGTGCTCCTTTGGAAGTTGGTTTCAATGTCAGTTATCTGCTGGATGTAATGAACGTCCTCAGTGGTGAGCAGGTCAAGTTGGTCATGTCTGACGCCAACAGCAGCGCCCTGGTTCAGGAAGCTGATTCTGATGACAGTCTTTATGTTGTCATGCCCATGCGCCTTTGATGCGCTGATATGCCACTGACCCGCCTGAGTGTCACCGGTGTGCGTAACCTGCACCCGGTGACACTTTACCCCTCCCCGCGTATCAATCTTGTTCATGGTGCTAATGCGAGTGGTAAAACCAGCTTGCTGGAAGCTATCCACTTGCTTGGCTTGGCCCGTTCTTTCCGCACCAATAAGCTGCAACCCGTTATTCAATACCAGCAACCACAGTGCACAGTATTTGCAGAGTTGCTATCTGATCAGGGTGAGAAAACCCAGATTGGCGTGCAGCGCTCTGCCGACAGTGAGTTTGTGATTCGTATTAACGGACAGAATGTTCGTAGTGCTGCCCAGTTGGCGCAAACGCTTCCTTTGCAACTCATTAATCCAGACAGCTTTCGTTTATTAGAAGGCGCTCCCAAGCAAAGACGACAATTTCTTGATTGGGGTGTGTTCCACGTGGAACATGCTTTTTTGGTGGCTTGGCAGCGCTTGCAAAAAAGCCTCAAGCAACGGAATTCATTGCTGCGACGTGGTAGAATCGACAGCTTGCTTATGGCTCCCTGGGAGCTTGAGCTGGTGCAGGCAGCCGAACAGATCGATAGCTACCGTCAGGCGTACATAAGCCGTTTGAAGCCGGTCTTTGAGCAGGTGCTCGGGGATATGCTCACGATAGATGGTCTGACGTTGAGTTACTTTCGGGGTTGGGATAAAGAAAAACCTCTGGCCGATGTATTGGCTCAGCAGTTTGAGCGGGATTGCCAGTTGGGGCATACACAGGCTGGCCCCCAGCGCGCTGATTTGCGCGTGCGGGTCAATGGCTTGAATGCCGTCGATGTGTTATCCCGCGGGCAACAAAAGCTGGTAGTTAGCGCGCTGAAAATAGCGCAGGGCTACTTGCTTAAACAACAATATGGGCCGCAATCTTGCGTGTTTCTGGTCGATGATTTGCCCAGTGAACTGGATGCCCACCACCGGCAGGCGCTTTGTCGTTTGCTGGAACAGCTGGATTGCCAGGTGTTCATTACTTGCGTAGAGCCGGATCAGTTGACTGGCTTGTGGCAGAATGAAACATCGACAAGATTGTTCCACGTGGAACATGGACACATAGCGCAGACCGACTGACGTCTGGAGTGACGATAATGAGCGAAACAACATCCTACGATTCATCCAGTATCAAGGTACTCAAAGGGCTGGATGCGGTGCGTAAGCGCCCCGGCATGTATATTGGCGATACGGATGATGGCACCGGCTTGCACCATATGGTGTTCGAGGTGGTGGATAACTCCATTGATGAAGCACTGGCCGGACACTGTAGTGATATCGACATTATCATTCACACCGACGAATCCATCACCGTCCGCGATGACGGCCGTGGTATCCCGGTCGACACCCACGAGGAAGGGGTGTCAGCGGCAGAGGTCATCATGACGGTTCTGCATGCCGGCGGTAAGTTTGACGATAACAGCTATAAGGTGTCAGGCGGTTTGCATGGTGTTGGTGTCTCTGTGGTCAATGCGCTGTCTGAACTGCTGATCCTGACCATTCGCCGCGAAGGGCGAGTATGGGAGCAGGAGTACAAGCATGGGGTGCCCCAGTCGCCGCTTAAGGCCGTTGGTGATACCGATCGCACCGGTACTCAGATTCACTTCAAGCCGTCGGATGAGACTTTTACCAGCATCAGCTACAGCTGGGATATTCTGGCCAAGCGTCTGCGTGAGCTGTCTTTCCTCAACTCCGGCGTTGGCATCAAGCTGAAGGACGAGCGCAGTGGCAAGGAAGAACTGTTCAAATATGAGGGTGGTCTGCGTGCCTTTGTCGACTATCTGAATCAGAACAAGAGCACGGTCAACAGTGTGTTCCACTTTGATTTCCAGCGCGAAGATGGCATTGCGGTTGAAGTGGCATTGCAGTGGAATGACAGTTTCAACGAAAACATCCAGTGCTTTACCAACAATATTCCCCAGCGTGACGGTGGCGCCCACCTTGCTGGCTTCCGCAGCGCGCTGACACGAAGCCTGAATAACTATATCGAACAGGAAGGGCTGCTGAAGAAGCTCAAGGTCAGCACATCAGGTGACGATGCACGCGAAGGCCTAACCGCGATCATCTCAGTCAAGGTACCTGACCCCAAGTTCTCCTCGCAGACTAAAGACAAACTGGTGTCGTCCGAAGTGAAAACGGCGGTCGAGCAGGAAATGAACAAGGCATTTGCCGACTACCTGCTGGAGAAGCCGAACGAAGCCAAGGCCGTGGTTGGCAAGATGATTGATGCCGCGCGGGCCCGTGAAGCTGCTCGTAAGGCCCGTGATATGACTCGCCGCAAGGGCGCGCTGGATATCGCCGGTTTGCCCGGCAAGCTGGCTGACTGTCAGGAGAAAGATCCGGCGCTCTCTGAACTCTACATTGTGGAGGGTGATTCTGCCGGCGGCTCAGCCAAACAGGGCCGCAACCGCAAGACGCAAGCTATCCTGCCGCTCAAGGGTAAGATTCTTAACGTGGAGAAGGCGCGCTTTGACAAGATGCTGTCTTCAGCCGAGGTTGGCACGCTGATCACTGCTTTGGGTTGTGGTATTGGCCGTGATGAATTCAATATTCAGAAGCTGCGTTACCACAACATCATCATCATGACCGATGCCGACGTTGATGGTTCGCACATTCGTACCCTGCTGCTGACTTTCTTCTTCCGCCAAATGCCTGAGCTGATCGAAAACGGCTACATCTATATTGCCCAGCCGCCGCTGTACAAGATCAAGAAAGGCAAGCAGGAGCAGTACTTGAAAGATGATGAAGCGCTAGAAGACTTCCTCATTCAATCGGCATTGGAAGAGTCCTACCTGTTCGTCAACGAAGATGCACCGGGGATTACCGGTGAAGCCTTGGAGCGCATCGTGCAGGAATTCCGCGGTGTGATGAAGACACTCAAACGTCTGGCTCGCCTCTATCCGGAAAACCTGATGGAGCACTTCATCTACCTGCCACGTCTGACGGTGGATAATCTGGCCGACAAAGGCTTTATGGAAGGCTGGATCAAGAACTTCGAAACGCGAGTGAAAGTAGACGAAAAATCCGGCCAGGAATACCGCGTCAATCTGCGTGAAGACAGTGAGCGTCACCTGTGGTTGCCGGAAGTTGAATCCATTAGCCACGGCTTGTCCAGTTACTTCACCTTCAATCGTGATCTGTTTGCCAGTAACGATTACCGCACCATGGCTGAGTTGGGTGAAAAGCTGCAATCGCTGCTAGAAGACGGTGCTTACATGCAGCGCGGTGAGAAGAAAAAACCGGTGCAGACCTTCAAGGACGCGCTGGAATGGATGATGAACGAAACGGCACGTCGTCATAGTGTGCAGCGCTACAAAGGTTTGGGTGAGATGAACCCGGATCAGTTGTGGGAAACCACCATGGATCCGGAAAGCCGCCGTATGTTACGCGTCAATATCGAAGATGCCATTGCCGCCGATCAGATCTTCAATACCCTGATGGGCGATCACGTAGAGCCGCGTCGTGAGTTTATTGAAAACAACGCGCTGGCAGTGGCCAACCTCGACGTTTAGCGTCAACCTAGGTAGACATAATCCTCCGTCACCTGGTGTGACGGGGGATTTTTTTTGTACGGAGTAAAGCATGCGTGACAATCAAAGCGACCTTAGCCAGCTTGATCGGCGGCTGGTATGGCAAGGATTTAAACAGTTGGCACCCATCTCACTGTTTGTCATCGTGTTTGGTGCCGCCTTTGGCCTGGCAGCTACCCAGGCCGGTCTGACAGATAGCCTTAGTCTCAGCATGAGCGCGCTGGTCTTTGCCGGTGCCTCACAGTTTGCTGCTCTGGATCTGTGGGGTCCTCAGGTGCCCCTGTTTACCTTGCTACTCACTGTATTTGCCATCAACTCACGGCATCTGCTGATGGGTGCCACGCTCTACCCTTGGCTGCGCACGCTGCCTACTGCACAACGTTACGGCATCATGTTGGTGGTTTCCGATGCCAATTGGGCAATGTCGATGCAGGCGTTCGGGCGCAATCAACCAGGGCTGGGGTTGCTCTTTGGTGGCGGTTTGGCGTTGTGGAGTTTCTGGATCTTTGGTACCTGGTTGGGCGTTTATTTTGGTAACGCCATCCATGATCCGTTCAGCCTGGGGCTGGACATGGTGATGGGATGTTTCTTGTTGGCGCTGGTGGTGGGTGGTGACAAAAACCTGCGTATTCTGCTGATCTGGGTGGTTGCTGCCGGGGCTTCACTATTGGCTTTTCGTTATCTACCGGATAACAGCCACGTGGTGGTAGGCGCACTGGCCGGAGGTATCGCCGGTTTGCTCTGGACGGAGTCTGGTCATGTGGATTGAAACCAGCGGTGTCAGTGCCCTAATGCTGATTTTTGCGATGGCTCTGGTGACGCTGTCGACGCGCTGGGGCGGCGTTTTTGTCATGTCCTACATACCCATAGGCTATCGGGTAAAGCAGTTCATCCAGGCCATGTCAGGCTCGGTTCTGGTGGCTTTGCTGGCCCCTTTGGCCCTGACGGGAGATCATGGCGCTCGACTGGCATTGCTGACCACCGCAGTCACCATGTTGCTGCTGAAGCGGCCATTGCCCGCGATTGCTGCCGGTATTCTGGTTGCCGCCCTGTACCGACAGCTGTGAGATGAGACGGATGATTATTTGAAATCGTCGGTCAGGTCCTCGCCATCGTTCTGAATGCTCATGGTGCTGGCCTCTTTGGAAAAACCTTTCTCCAGTTTGGTTTTGAGCATGAAATCTGTTCGTGAGTCTGCAAACTTGAGGGCATTTTTCAGCGTTACTGCATTGCGATTGACCAGCACATGCAGGTGCTGGTCAAAGGTCTGTAGCCCCTGCTCCAGGCTACGGGTCATCGCGGTGCGAATCTCGTGCAGTTCATCCCGGGCGATCAAATCGATCACATAGGGTGTGCGCAGCATCAACTCGACAGCCGCAACACGCTTTTTGTTGACCCCGGGTACCAGGCGCTGACCTATAATGGCTGCAAGATTCATGGAAATGTCACTTAAAATCTGGTTTCTGCTCTCTTCCGGGAACAGATTGACCATGCGCTCAACCGCTTGCACGGTATTGGTCGCATGCAGGGTGGCAAGCACCAAATGGCCGGTTTCACTGTAGTGCAAGGCATGCTGCATGGACTCTCGATCACGGATTTCACCAATCATGATGACATCCGGGGATTCACGCAGTACGTTGCGCAGGGCTTCCCGGAAACTGTGGGTATCCAAGCCGACTTCACGCTGGTCAATGATGGATTGCTTGTGATCGTGCAGGAATTCAATCGGGTCTTCGATGCAGACAATATGCCCGCCCCGGTTGCTGTTGCGGTAGTCGAGCATGGACGCCAAAGTGGTCGATTTTCCCGAGCCGGCAGCGCCTACGACCAGGATCAGGCCACGATCAAGCATCACCAGCTTTTCCAGGCTGCGTGGCAGGCCAAGTTCAGCAATGCGGGGAATCTTGTTGCTGATGTGGCGGATGACCATGGCCACTTCACCGCGCTGAAAATAAATATTGGTACGGAAGCGACCAACGCCAGGCAGGCCAACCGCGAGGTTCATTTCCAGATCACGTTCGAATTCCGCGGCCTGTTTTTCGCTCATCAACTGGTAGGCCAGCTGTTTGAGGTCGGCACTGCCTAGTGGTGTTTCTTCGAGGGATGAAAACTCACCTTCACGCTTCATATTGACCGGCGCACCGACGCTGAAAAACAGATCAGAGCCGCCCTGCTCGACCAAGGTATGCAGATACTGAAAGACATCCATCGTGGCAAACTCGGTTGTTGGTTGTTTTAACCACAGAGTAGGGGGTCAGGCCTTATGGGTAAAGGGCAACAGCCAGGTTTACAAGGTCGACTTAACCTGGCTCAACGCCTCAGTGATCCATTTTTCAGCACGCTGGTTGAGTTCAACAATGGCGCGTGGATCTGACCCTGTCGGGTACATGGCAGGCCCAATCATCACATCAATAGTGCCGGGCTTCTTGCCCCAGCCATGGCGCGGCCAGAAACAGCCGGCATTGTGCGCCACCGGAATAATGGGAACCTGGTTGGCGCAGGCCAGGGCTGCGCCACCACGGGAAAATTTGATCGGGCTGCCAGGCAGCTTGCGCGTACCCTCAGGAAAAATCAGAATCCATAGACCTTCGGCCAACCGTTGACCGCCGATGCGGCTGAGTTGCTTGAGTGAATCCCGCGCATTACCCCGGTCAATGGCAATGGGTTTCATCAGTGCCAGGGCCCAGCCAAAGAAAGGCACATAGAGCAATTCCCGTTTAAGCAGCTGGGTTTGTGGCGCGAAGATGTGTTGCAGGAAAAAAGTTTCCCAGGTGCTCTGATGGTTGGCTAGTACAACACCATGCTGGGCGGGAATGTTATCCAGGCCACTGACCCGATAGCGAATGCCAACCAGGTACTTGGCCAGACCGATAGCCCACCGCGTCCACCACTGGATAACCACGCGGAAACGCCAACGAAACGGCAGCAAAGGCGAAATCAACAAGGCCACCGGCGCCCAGAGAATGGCACTGGTGGCGAGCAGAAAATAAAACAGCACAACCCGCAAGGGCATCAATGACATGGTCAGGTTTCCAATAAGTGATCAGCGACGGCAGCCAGGTCGGCAAAGGTCTGGGTGCCAGCGGGTAATGACTGAGAAGCGGTTTTCTGCCCTTTCCCCGTCAGTACCAGATAGGGCGTGCAACCCATGCTGACGCCAGCTTGCAGATCACGCAGGCTGTCACCCACGGTAGGCACATTGTGCAGATCACAGGCAAAGTGTGCCGCAATCTGTTGGAACAGGCCGGATTTGGGTTTGCGACAATCACAGCCATCATTGGGCCCATGCGGACAATAGCGAATCAGGTCAACCTGACCGCCCTGCTCGGCCACCAATTGACGCAAGTGCGCATGCATGGCCTCCAGCGTTGCTGTACTGAAATAGCCACGGGCCAGGCCGGATTGGTTGGTTGCTATGGCAATGGTCCAGCCTGCGCGGCTCAGGCGTGCAATGGCGTCGATCGCGCCGGGCAGCGGCCGCCACTCCTCCAGCGACTTGACGAAGGCGTCAGAATCTTCATTGATGACGCCATCGCGGTCGAGGATGATCAGTCGCATGCCAGTCACCGGCTGACTCAGCTGAGCAGCGAAATATCCGCCACCCCGAGGAACAGGCCACGCAAGCGGGCCAACAGGGCGTAGCGGTTATTGCGTACCGCCGGGTCTTCAGCGTTCACCAGTACCTGATCGAAGAAGGCATCTACCGGCGCTCTGAGCGCGGCCAGCTGTTCCAGGCTCTGCTGATACTTGCGTTCAGCAGCAAATGGCACAGCGGCTTGCTCAGCAGCTTGCAGTGCCTCGGCCAGTGCCTGCTCGGTAGCTTCCTGCAGCAAACCAGTATCGATCTGAGCGCTAACCGTGCTGTCGGCCTTGGCCAGAATATTCGATACCCGCTTGTTGGCGGCCGCCAGGGCTTCGGCTTCCGGCAAGCGGCGGAAGGCTTGTACCGCCTGAATGCGCTGATCAAAGTCCAGCGGCGAGACGGGATTGACCGCACGTACTGCCTGATACACGGCGATATCAATGCCTTCGTCTTCATAGCGTGCCCGCAGGCGATCGAAGATGAAATCCTGCACCTTGGATTGCAGGCCGTCGGCTTTGATCTTGTCGGCATACTGCGTAATCGCTACTTGCAGGGTGGCCCCCAGATCCAGCTCCAGACGTTTTTCGATCAGGATGCGCAATACCCCGAGCGCGGCCCGACGTAGGGCATAGGGGTCTTTGCTGCCCGTCGGTAGCATACCGATCCCGAAGATGCCGACCAGGGTATCCAGCTTATCGGCCAGCGCCACGGTAGCGCCGGTGTCCGTGCTGGGCAGTTCGCCACCCGCTCCGCGTGGCATGTATTGTTCGTTCAGGGCCAGCGCGACGTCATTCGACTCGCCATCGTGGCGGGCATAGTAATAACCGGCGATACCTTGAAGTTCAGGGAATTCACCGACCATTTCGGTCGCCAGGTCACACTTGCTGAGCAAACCGGCACGGCGCGCGAGTGTGGCATCGCTGCCAATCTGTTCGGCAATCCAGCCGGCCAGTGCCGAGACGCGCTCAGCCTTGTCCAGCACAGTGCCCAGTTCAGCCTGAAAGACTACTTTGGCCAATTGGGCATTACGGTTTTCCAGCGGCTGCTTCTGATCCTGCTTGAAGAAAAATTCGGCATCGGTCAGGCGTGGGCGGACTACTTTCTCGTTACCGGAAATGATCTGCTGTGGGTCTTCACTGTCGATATTGGCAACGGTAATAAAGCGTGGCAGCAGTTTGCCCTGAGCATCCAGCAGACAAAAATACTTCTGATTGTCTTGCATGGTTGAGATCAATGCTTCTTGTGGCACGTTGAGGAAGCGTTCCTCGAAACTGCACACCAGCGGCACCGGCCATTCAACCAGTGCGGTGACTTCATCCAGCAGGCTGTCAGGCATGATCGCGGTGCCCTGTTGCTCGGCTGCCAGTTGCTCGACGCGTTGGCGAATCATCTCACGGCGTTCGGCAAAATCAGCCACCACAAACGCCTGACGCAAATCTTCGGCGTAATTGGCTGGGGCACTGATATGGATGTTGGCCGGATGGTGGAAGCGATGGCCGCGCGACTGGTTGCCGGCTTGTTGTGCCAGAATCTCACAGGGGATGATCTGGTCACCAAAGAGCATCACCAACCACTGGGTCGGGCGCACAAATTCGGTTTTGCGTGCAGCCCAGCGCATGCGTTTGGGGATCGGCAGTTTTGCCAACGCATGATCGACAATAGCCGGCAGCAGCTCGACGGCGGGCTGGCCGGGAATACTTTTGCTGTAGCGCAGTTTGGGGCCAGACTGGTCAATCTCGCTCAGCTCGACGCCACATTTGCGCGCAAAGCCCAAGGCTGCCTTGGTGGGTGCGCCGTCAGCATCGAAAGCGGCTTGCAGCGGTGGCCCATCGAGTTGCTGGCTGCGGTCAGGTTGCTGGCTGCTCAATTGCTCAACCAGAATCGCCAGACGGCGTGGCGCGGCGTAGTAGCGGGCACTCTGGTAGTCCAGGCCCTGTTCATCAAGGCCACTGGTAACCCCGTGCAAAAAGGCCTCAGCCAGGTTTTTTAGCGCCTTGGGCGGCAGCTCTTCAGTACCCAGTTCAACCAGAAAATCGGCAGACGACATTATTCAGCCTCCTTGAGCTTGGCCAGGACTTCATCGCGCAGCTCGACAGGAGCCATGGGGAAGCCAAGACGGGCACGTGCATGCAGATAACTCTGGGCAATGGCTCGAGCCAGGCTGCGTACCCGCAGGATGTAACGCTGCCGTTCAGTGACCGAGATAGCCCGGCGCGCATCCAGCAGGTTGAAGGTGTGCGAGGCACGCACCACCATTTCATAGGCGGGCAACGGCAGGTTTAATTCGATCAGGCGGTTGGCTTCGCTTTCAAAGTGATCGAAATGCTCGAAGAGCTTCTCGACATGGGCGTGCTCGAAGTTGTAGGTCGACTGTTCAACCTCGTTCTGGTGGAACACGTCGCCGTAGGTCACCTTGCCGAAGGGGCCGTCGGAGTAGATCAGGTCATACACCGAATCGACGCCCTGCAGGTACATGGCCAGACGCTCCAGGCCATAGGTGATTTCACCGGTGACCGGGTAGCACTCGATCCCGCCGACCTGCTGGAAATAGGTGAACTGGGTCACTTCCATACCATTGAGCCAGACTTCCCAACCCAAGCCCCAGGCGCCCAAAGTCGGCGATTCCCAGTTATCTTCGACAAAGCGCACGTCATGCACCAGCGGGTCGAGCCCGATATGCCGCAAGGAGTCGAGGTACAGCTCCTGGATATTCTCCGGATTGGGCTTCAGTACCACCTGAAACTGATAGTAATGTTGCAGGCGGTTGGGGTTATCCCCGTAACGACCATCGGCCGGGCGGCGGCTGGGCTGCACATAGGCTGCGTTCCAGGTTTCCGGGCCAATGGCGCGCAGGAAGGTAGCGGTGTGGAAGGTGCCGGCACCCATTTCCATGTCGTAGGGCTGCAG
>REBY01000202.1 GCA_007692485.1 Pseudomonadaceae bacterium
GGCGCCGCAGGCCAGCAGGGCAATTATCAAGGATATCGAGCAAAACAGCGTTTTCATAAAGCGGCCTAATCAAGGCAGGATGTTTGGAGCCTGCCTGACATATGTGTATTTACCATTCTAGACGTGTGCGGCGACCTTAGACAGGACCGGTGTAGATACTGACCCGCTTGCGTCCGTTTTCCTTGCTGGCATAGAGGGCCTGATCAGCCTGGCGCAGGAGTTGAGCCGGGCGAATGTGAGGCGCGCGTTGGGCAATGCCGGCGCTGAAACTGAGATTGCGCTGATCCTTGCCGAGGCGAAACTGGCGCTGACAGAAGCTATCCAGAATCGTCTGAATACGCTGGTGCGCGGTATCTGCGTCGGTGTCATGCAATATGACCACAAATTCTTCACCGCCAACCCGCGCGACCAAGTCTGAGGGGCGCAGGTGGTCGCGCAGGTGGCCAGCAAACTTGCGCAAAATGTAATCGCCGGCGGCATGCCCGTAGGAATCATTCACAGCCTTGAAGTTGTCAAGATCCAGCAGGCACAGGCTCAGTGGTTGCTGCCGGTCGGCGTGTTCAGCAATGGCAAGTTCCAGGTGGCTGTCCAGATGACGGCGATTGAACAGCCCGGTCAGCGGATCGCGAATGACCAGTTCACGTAGTTTGCTGTCGACTTCTTCCTTGATCAGCAGCAAAAAGCCCATGCCGTTAATCAGAATCAATAGGTAATTAAGCAGGAAAGCGGCTTCGTTGAGGGGCGCCTGAGTGGCTACATGGTGTTGGTCAATCATCAGTGCGGAGACTGCACGTACGGAGGTTGCCGCACTATTCAAGCCATTGGTCCAGACCAGCACCTTGAGCATTGGCAATGGGTTGCTCTGCCGGCGTCGGTGGCCATTGAGTATGAGGCAATTGAGCAGGGTGAAAGCAGCCAGTAAGCCCGAGGCGGCAGCGACAGTGAACTGGGTCCGCCATAACTCGGGTACCCAAAAGCTGCACAGTACGACAGCCGACCCGATAATCAGTAGACCAAAGGGAAGGCCAGGCAGGGTTCTCTGCAGTACATAGCGCCGGTAGGCCATCAACTCACAGGCAAAGCCGGTAAAGATCAGCAAGTTACCCAGCAGGCGCACCGGTACGTTTTCACTGATAACGCCGAAAGCAACACCTGCACCACCCAGGGCCTTGAGTAACTGCGCCGCCTGCCAGATACGCACAGTGGTGCGCAGCGAGTCTTCGACCCGGTGCCAGGATAGCATCAATGCCAGAATCAGATGCCCGCTGGCTAGCAGGGTCATCATGGTGACAATGTCGAGTTGCAATGAGGGCATGCGTTTTTATCGGGTCGTTACTGCCGTGTAGGCCCAATGCCATCGTGGCAATTTGATGTCTGATCATGCGTTGCCTGAGCTGTTTTTGCAAACGCGCATGGGTTGGCCATGCAAGCTTGCTTTGGTCATGCGCTGCGCAAACCTCTGCTATCTTGATTGGGTACCTGTTCTGTTTTCCAACCGCAGTTTATGGCTGCCAGCGAGGATAATATGCCTGTTGACCACAAGCACCCGGGTGAAAACAACCAACCGCATGAAACACTGCCGGATGACCAGCCGCCGCACGACCATTGGGAAGGCCTGGTAGAGGGCGAGGAGTTGAATGAACTGGACTACGAAAAGCTCAGCCACATTGCCGATAAAGAGGAATGAATCATCACCATGACAGATGAATTTATGCAGGCGGCCATTGACGAGGCCCGCAAGGGGTTGGCTCAAGGCGGGATACCTATTGGCTCGGTGATTGTGTACCAGGGTCGCATTATTGGGCGCGGACATAATCAGCGGGTTCAACAGGGCAGCGCGATATTGCATGGTGAAATGGCTGCTTTCGAGCACGCCGGCCGGCAGCCAGCCAAGGTCTATCAGGCGTCGGTTCTCTATACCACGCTGTCTCCTTGCGCCATGTGTAGCGGGGCGATTCTGCTTTACGGTATACCCAAAGTGGTGATTGGTGAAAATCAGACGTTCATGGGTGAAGAAGCGCTACTAGCTGAGCGTGGTGTTATTGTAAATGTTCAGCAGGATCAGACGTGTATTGGCCTGATGGAAGACTTTATCGCGGCTAATCCAGAGCTTTGGTATGAAGATATTGGTGTTTGAGCGGCTGTCCGTGCGCGCCTGCTCGGTTATAGTGTGTCACCAGTAATAATCATTCTGCCAAGGGTAACGAATTATGGGTGAAGCCAAACGCCGCAAGGCAAAGGGTGAGCCGACGGTGGCCAGCCGTCGGCGCAAGCGTCAGCAGTTCTTGATTTGGGGTGGGGGTTCCTTGCTGGTGATCGGGGTAATCGCCCTGGCCATCTATCTGGCTACACCTGGTTCAGGCCCGGTCGGTAGCCTGCCGCAAGCGGCTGACGGAGCGGCGCCTTTTCCATCGCAATTCGATCAGTACGGCGTTCATCTGGGGGATCCGGATGCACCTGTAGTAGTGCGTGAATTTGCCGATTATCAGTGCCCGGCCTGTGCTAACTTCGCCCGGCTGCACCCGCAATTGAAAGCCGACTATATTGATACGGGCAAGGTTCGTTTGGTGTTTTTTGATATGCCACTCAGCCAACATCAGAACTCCATGGCTGCAGCTCAGGCCGCGCGATGCGCAGGGGCACAAAACAACTACTGGGGTATGCATGAGACGTTGTTCAGCCAGCAGTCTGACTGGAGCCTGGAGAGCGACCCCATAGAAAGCTTTATCGGCTATGCCGAAGAACTGGAGCTCAACGCTAGTCGCTATAGTAGCTGCCTGCGTCGCGAGCAACTCCGAGATGATGTTGAAGCGTCGCTGCAGGTTGCGCGTCAGTTGCAGGTGGCCAGCACGCCGACAGTTTTTGTCGACAACATTCATGTGCCACGCCCTGTGTGGGATGCATTGTCTGGCGTAATTGAACGTGAGTTGGCAAGCAGAGAAGGGCGTTAAGCCATACACGCGTTACAGGCTGATGGCCTTGGAGCGGGCGAGCACAAGTCTCGCCCGCTGTCAGTGTGCTTAACTGTTTTCCAGTTCGGATTGTTTGTCGAGAAACTCTTCCTGCAAGAGCGCGTCACGCTCGGCAGAGAGTTCATTCAGGTCGGGTTGGGCACCAGTATGCTTGCTGGATAATTTGCCCATCAGGTGCTCAAGAGCGTTGTAGGCCTTCTCGGCCGCGCCATTGACCGCCTGTTCAAGGCTGGCGGCTTTGTGGGTGACAGATAAAGCCTGGTGGCCCTTGGGCCGGAGTTCAATCTGACAGCGCTTGTCATCGGCGCCGGATTTGTGAGCGTTTTCATCGCTTAAGTGGACTTCTACGCGGGTAAGGAACTCGTCGAAGCGTTTCAATTCGCCTTGCACCGTTGCACTGACCCAGTCCTGCTGTCTGACGCTACCGTTATTGTGCTTGCTATTGACCTGAATTTGCATAGGGCATCCTTTTGTTGAGTACCTGAAAGCTTCGAGCCTCCAGGCGGGCTGAAGTTCACTACTACAGACTATGCCACAACAAAAAATAAAATATTGATTCAGGGCAGTTAAGCACCTGCCAGCTTCAGCTAGCTGGCAGATACCCGAATAAAAACGTGGTTTTACAGCACATTATCCAGAATCGCGTACACGATACCTGTGGTTGCCGCGATCAATATCAGGTCGCGGCCAGCGATTTGCCATTCATAACCGGGGTAGTGCGGCAGATGACGGACTTGATTATAGGGTAAAGGTTTGCCCCAACCGCGTGGCATTGGCCGGCCCTGTACGATCACGACGTGACGCGGCAGTGCCGGTCCGCGCTTGAAGTGGTGGCGCTGGGAGTAAACCTTCTGGCGGATGGTCACGACCGGCGGCGGGCTGTAATGATGGTGGTGCTGTACCTGGGGCCGCTGATGATGCGGTGGGTGTTTGTAGTGCCGGTGCTGCTGTTGCCGCGCAGAATGCCGGCGTTGAGGCCGATGCTTTGATCGGCGTTGTTGCTGAGGTTGTTGCGCGCTATAGCGGGCTGGAGGTGACGAGCGTTGCTGGCGCATGCCTGCATTGTTATGCCGCTGACTATGCCGTTGTTGTTGGCGTTGATGTCGCTGCTGCCGCTGCCCGTGGTGACTGGCCAGTTGCAGGTCTTCACCGGTTGACTGAGCTCGTGGACTGGTGCCGAAGGGGGTGGCCTGGGCGTTGCCGGTCAGCAGCATGGCGGACAGGCAAAGACTGCCGAGCAAGGTAATGGTTTTCATGGCTTTGCCCTCATGGGGTTCAACTGTTTGTTGGCTCTGACTGTGAGCCTGTAGAAATAATAGGTCACTCGAGGGGGCAATAGGCTTTTGTAAAGACGGCTTTACTTGCTTTTACACTGGCTAGAGCGAGGCATGGTCAAGGTGGCTGTTGCCGCCAGCGAGGATTTGTATGATTTTGCTGGCCCCGTGATACCAGTGGGCGTAGGATTGGTTGAAAATAAGGTAACCATGTAACGCCTTGATATGCTGGATATAACAACACTTACTCTGGTACTGGCTGTCACCTCGGTGGTATCCGTCATCGGCTTGCTGGTGGCCAGTCAGCTTAACCGGCAAATCGCGGCCATTCATTACTGGGCGGGCGGCCTTGCGGTGTTTGTATTGGGCCTTATTCTGCAGGCCAGCAGCCCCCCTTTGTCCCTTTGGTTGAGCGCTGTGGTCATTACTCAGGCCTATCTAGTGATCTGGTGGGGGACGCGCGTTTACCGGCTCGGCAGTAACGCTGGGCAGGTCATGTTAGTCATGTTGGTCTCCCTGCTGGTTCAGGGTGTGATCTTTTTTCTGCTCCGCGATTCGTTACGCTTCAGCGTGATTTTCCACAGTGTGTTGGTACTGGTTTTCAGTGCCTTGGTCGTGCGAGAAGTCTGGCTTCTTGGCTTGGCCCAGCGTGCCCTGGTCTGGGTTTGGGCTGGCCTCTGGGCGATGCATGCGCTGGTGTATTTGCGGCGGACAATTCTATATCTGTTGAATGCTGATTTTATTGCGGCGGAAACCTTGCAGGATGCGGTAACCGTAGAAGCCATCAACTATGTCGAAGGCATCGCTTTCATTTACGGTTATTCGCTGCTGTGCGTTATTTTTACCGCGTTGCGCCTGCAGGAAAAGCTGCGTCATCAGGCCAGCCGCGACCCCCTTACCAATCTGCTCAATCGCCGCGCTTTTGAAGAAGCGGCGAATCCTCTATTGGCCGCAGTGCAACGCGGCGCGCCACCCTTAAGCATTCTGTTATTGGATCTGGACCACTTCAAGGTGGTCAACGATACCCATGGTCACAAAGTAGGCGATCAAGTCTTGAAAGCTTTTGCACGTCAGTTGCATGCCTCAGCCCGCAGTGGCGACTTGGCTTGCCGGTTGGGCGGTGAGGAGTTTGCCTTGTTATTGGTTGATGCTGATATTAGCCAGGCTAGCCGGGTGGCTGAGCGGTTACGCCTGGCCTGGCAGCAACAATCATTAAGCCTAGGTGGAGCCAGTGTAGACAGCTCGGTCTCAATCGGCGTCAGTCAGGCCAGCGGGGTTGCAGATGAGTCGCTGTATACGCTGTTGGATCAGGCTGATCGTTCACTGTACCGAGCCAAGAAGGCTGGGCGTAATCAGGTGGTTGCGGCGCCGGAAGTTGCCACCAGCGTGGCAACCACTGCTGGATTGCCGGCTGATTGAAACGCTCGTCGAGTAGCCAGAGAACACCACGATCTTCGGGTGTGCGAATAACCCGTCCAGCCGCCTGCACAACCTTTTGTAGCCCTGGATACAGATAAGTATAGGCAAAGCCATCGCCGAACATACGTTCGGTACGCTGCTTGAGTTCCTCGTTGATCGGGTTGATCTGGGGCAGACCCAAGGTCGCGACAAAGACGCCAATCAGCCGCTCACCGGGCAGGTCTATGCCTTCACCAAAGGCGCCGCCGAGTACGGCAAAACCGATGCCGCTATTGTCGGCATGAAACTGCTGCAGAAATCCTTGGCGCTGACCTTCGGTCATTCCGGGCGACTGCTGCCAGACGGGCAGTGCAGGAAATTCTTTGCGTACTGCATCAATAACCTGCTGCAAGTAGCTGTAACTACTAAAAAAAGCTAAGTAGTTTCCTGGTTTCTCAGCGTACTGTCGGGCAATCAGCCGGGCAATAGGTTGCAGGCTGGCGGGGCGGTCAATGAAGCGGGTTGAGAGCTGTGCCGGAATGCACACCTGTAATTGTTCGGCCTGAAAAGGCGAGTCAACGTCCAGCCACTGATAGCTCTCGGGCAGGCCGAGCAGGTTGGCGTAATAATGTGCGGGACTCAAGGTGGCCGAAAACAGCGTGCTGCTGTGGGCAGTGGCAAAGCGTTCGGCGAGAAAGGGGGCGGGGACGACATTACGCAAGCAAAGCGTGGATTGTGATTCCCCGGAAAGAGACCTTTCGCGGCTGATATCAAACAGCGAGTGGTCGCCGTAGGCTTCGGCCAGTCGGCAGAACAGCAAGGCAGCGCGGTAAAACGTCAGCAGGCTGGGGTCGTTGCCTTCGGGTTGTTCGCTGAGCTGGTCAGTCATGGCGCTGACCGCCTTTTGCAGGCTGACCACGAACAGGTCAGCGACCTGCGGGTAAATCTGGTAATCGCTTTGCTGGTCCTGGTGCAGTTGCCGCCAGTGCGCAGCAACCCGCTCGAGTGGTTGCTTCAGTTTTTTTGGGCCAAAACGCTGCAGGCGCTCCAGTAGGGCTTGATCCAGGCTGGCGGTATACATGCTGCGCGCGCGATTGATCAGGTTATGCGCTTCGTCTACCAGCAGGCAGACGCGCCAGTCATTGAGTCGGGTCAGTGCATAGAGCAGGGCGGTGATGTCGAAGTAGTAGTTGTAGTCCGCGACGATCAGATCAACCCAGCGGCAGAGTTCCTGGCTGAGGTAATAGGGGCAAACCTGGTGTGCCAGAGCGATGCGGCGAACGCTCGCCTGGTCCAGCCAGCCGGCAGCCAGGGCTGCCTCACGCGCCGCGGGCAGACGATCGTAAAATCCTTTGGCCAAAGGGCAGGATTCGCCATGGCAAGCTTTGTCCGGGTATTCACAGGCCTTGTCGCGGGCAATATGTTCCAGCACACGCAGTTGTGGCGGGGCAGGCTGTTGTCGCAAAACCTGCAGCGCATCCAGCGCCAGTTGCCGTCCGGGCGTTTTTGCTGTGAGAAAGAAAATGCGATCCAGGCCTTGCTCGGGAAGTGCCTTGAGTTGCGGAAATAGTGTACCTAGTGTCTTGCCAATACCGGTTGTGGCTTGGGCCAGCAGGGTCTCACCATCGCGCGCACAGCGAAATACCTGGTTTGCTAATTGCCGTTGGCCATGCCTAAAGGTTGGGTAGGGAAAACGCAGACTGCGCAGACTCTGGTCACGGGCTATGCGGTGGTTCTGCTCCGCCGCGGCCATGTGAGTAAATCTTTGGCAATGCAGACCGAAAAAGGCTTCCAGTTCGTCAGCACCAAAGTACTGACGAAACTCGCTTTCCTGTTGAGTCACGACATTGAAATAGATCACTGCCAGATCAATGCCGTCGAAACCACGACTGTGACAGAGCAGCCAGCCATATATCTTGACCTGAGCCCAGTGCAACAAACGATGATTCTGAGGAATACGGCTGATATCGCCACGATGCGTCTTGATTTCTTCCAGTTGGTGACGCAAGGGATCAAAGCCGTCGGCCCGGCCACTGACCACCAGGCCAGGGTAGTTACCGCTCAGGGGGATTTCTGCCTGATAATGCTGGTCGCGTCGAGCGACGACGCTGCGGTGGCCAGCCATGCCTTCCTGAGCTGACGGTGCCGGGGTAAAGCGCAAGTCCAGGTCACCTTCCTTGGCGGTGAATTCACAGAGTTCGCGCACACCGATACGGTAAGTCATGTGGTCACCCAGCTAACGTGGCAAAGCGCAACGGGGATACCATGCTGTGCGGCAAACGCCATCCAGCGGCGCTGGTTATCCTGCAAGCGGTCGCCTGGCCCCTTGACCTCAATGAGGCGGTAGTCGTTGTGCTCAAGGTCGAGCTGGATAAGATCGGGAAAGCCGCTGCGATTGTTGTGCAAATCACTCAGCATGCGCTGGAAAATGACGCGTAGGTGTAAGGCCGGAAGGCACTGCAAGGCGCTTCTCAGCAAGGGCTGCTTGAGCACGCCCCAGTCGAGAAAGGGCGATTGCAGCCCGTGCAAGGCTCGCCAGTTATGTTCAATACAGGCCTTATAGCTATCGTCTTGCAGCCGTTTCAGGCATTGGTCAAACAATGCTTGGCGGCGACTGACAAAGTCAGCTTGATACAGGTCGGCAGGCACGCTCTGAAAGGGGTGGAAAAAGGCACCTGGTAAAGGGGTATAGAGTGCGTCCCAGCAGAGCAGGCCAAACAGGCCGTTGAACAGGCTGTTTTCGACGTAATGTACCGGGCGATTAGGGTTATGCAGGTGCGTACTGACTGCCAGCTCGACGCAAGTCTCGGCCGGGGGTAGGGTCAAAGTGAGGGTGTCAGGTTTTTCGGTGGCGGGTTTTGGCGGCCGCGGCTTACCCAGCTTGCCGGCCAAGCGGTGTTGTGCACGTTGCAATAGTTGCTGTTCGGCGTCATCGGTCGACGTGCACCGGGGCTGGTGGCTTAGCGCCCAAGCTGCTGACCAGTCGGCGCGCTGTTCGAGCAAGCGAACACGGCGAACAAGGCTGCCAGGGTAGTCACAATGGGTATAGGTATCCCAGGCTTGTTGCCAGGCGCCTTCACGTTCGAGTTGCCGGGCCAGGCGAAAGCGCAGACGTGCATGGCGCTGGGCAAGCCAGCTGCTGTCGCTGCGCAAGGGCGGTAGCTGGGCCAGTATATCGGTTGCCGGGATGCCGTTATCCAGCGCCTCCCGGCACTGATGGATGGCCAGGTAGTCATCCATGGCATGGCGCGAATGAAAGCCTCGTGAGTGCTGGTCAATAGGGATTTTCGGGTAGCGGAAAATACCTTGGTCGACCAACACAAATTCGGCCCATGTCTGGCTCAGGTTGCCAAAAAACAGCAGACGTAAACGATCACATATCGAACCTATACTGAGGGTGTAAAGCTTACAGACCAACCCCAGCTGCGACCACGTACAGCCATCGGGAAAAGCCTGTTTTAGCCACGGCAGCAGGTCACTCTTACGCGACTCCTTGGCGTGGCTGTCGCTGCCGGCGAGCATCAGTAGTTCGCTGCGTCTGAGCAAGGAAAACAGGCTGCTTGCATCCAGTCGAGCGTCCGTCTGTAGCCAGCTCGAAGCCAGCAGCGGGGCGGCGGCTGAAGCGGTATCACCAATTTCGGGGTAAGCCAGTTTGTCGGCCCGAAAATGCGGGCCTTTGCGCATGATCAAGCGAACCAGCAGTGCTTGGCTTGATAAGGGTAAGCGCGCAAAGCCGGCGATGAAGGCTTGCTCGTCATGATCGAGCAGATCGGCATAGCGTTCCGCAACCCAGTCGAGTACCTGGCGGAAGTTATGCAAGTAGTAAAAAGGGTCGGCAACACTGCTGGGTTTCATAGGGATATACTATATGTATATGGCTCTTCGTTCATTTGTGTGGGTCAGGAGCCATTGGCAGTCCGCCATAGTGG
>REBY01000132.1 GCA_007692485.1 Pseudomonadaceae bacterium
ACATGCTGAAGGCCGGTGCGCACTTCGGCCACCAGACCCGTTACTGGAACCCGAAAATGAACAAGTACATTTTCGGCGCGCGTAACAAGATTCACATCATCAACCTGGAAAAAACCATGCCGATGTTCCATGAAGCTCTGAGCTTCGTGGAAAAAGTGGCTTCGGGCAAAAACAAGATCCTGTTTGTCGGCACCAAGCGTGCTGCCAGCAAGATCATCGCTGATGAAGCCACCCGCGCTGGTATGCCCTATGTTGATCACCGCTGGTTGGGCGGTATGCTGACCAACTACAAGACTATCCGTCAGTCCATCAAGCGCCTGCGTGATCTGGAAATTCAGTCCGAAGACGGCACCTTCACCAAGCTGACCAAGAAAGAGGCGCTGATGCGCACTCGCGATCTGGAAAAGCTGGATCGTGGTCTGGGTGGTATCAAGGATATGGGTGGCCTGCCGGACGCCATGTTCGTTATTGATGTTGAGCACGAGCGCATCGCTATTACCGAAGCCAACAAGCTGGGTATCCCGGTCATCGGTATCGTTGATACCAACAGCAGCCCGGACGGTGTTGATTACGTGATCCCGGGTAATGATGACGCGATCCGTGCCATCAAGCTGTATGCCGCTGCTGTTGCTGACGCTGTGCTGCGTGGCAAAAACAATGGCGGTGCCGGTGACGAGTTCATCGAAGAAAGCGCTCCGGCGGCTGAAGCCTCAGAAGGCTGAGTCGCTATCGGCATTTGACTGCCGGTTTGAAAAGGGGGCTATGCCCCCTTTTTGCAATATATTGAATGCACAATTTTACCCGCCATGCCCTGGCGACCCGGGCGTGGTCAAAGATCAAGCTATATAGAGGATATGTTCATGACACAGGTTACTGCAGCAATGGTCAAGGAACTGCGCGAGCGCACCGGTCAGGGCATGATGGAGTGCAAGAAGGCGCTGGTTGCTGCCGAAGGTGATATCGAAAAAGCAATCGACGATATGCGTGCTTCTGGCGCCATCAAGGCCGCCAAGAAAGCCGGTAATATCGCTGCCGAAGGCGCCATCGCAGCCAAGGTGTCCGCTGATGGCAAAACCGGTCTGATCATTGAAGTGAATTCGCAAACCGACTTCCTGGCTCTGCAGGATGACTTCAAAGGGTTCGTTTCTGCGACTCTGGACAAAGCGTTCGAAGCCGGCTATACCGACGCCGCGCCGCTGATTGCTGACCAGGAATCTGCTCGTGAAGCGCTGGTTGCCAAGACCGGTGAGAACGTCAACATCCGCCGCCTGACTCGTGTGGAAGGTGATGTAGTGGGTGCCTATCTGCACGGCCACCGGATTGGTGTGCTGGTTACCCTGAAAGGTGGTGACGAAGAGCTGGCCCGTGATATCGCTATGCACGTTGCTGCCAGCAACCCGCAGTTCCTTGACCCGAGTCAGGTATCTGAAGATGCCATCGCCAAGGAAAAGGAAATCTTCATGCAGCTCAATGCTGAGAAGATTGCGGGTAAGCCGGAGAATATCGTCGAGAACATGGTCAAAGGCCGTATCAACAAGTTCCTGGCTGAAGGCAGCCTGGTTGAGCAGCCTTTCATCAAGGACGACAGCCTCAAGGTTGGCGAGTTGGCAAAGAAAGCTGGCGCTGAAATTCTCTCCTTTGTGCGTTACGAAGTGGGCGAGGGCATTGAGAAAGCCGCTGATGACTTTGCAGCCGAAGTGGCTGCTCAGGTCGCTGCTGCCAAGAAGTAAACAGCCTGTGTTCAGATACCATGAGCCTGCCCGCCAGGACATGACAGGTTGATCGAGAGGCTTTCCGCGCAAGCGGAAAGCCTCTTTTGTAATAAAGCTGAAAAAGTGAACATCGCATCGGTTATGCTGTCCGGTTAGGTGTTGGTTGTTCCCATTACTCCGCATCCAGAAGAGAGTCGAATATGGCCCAGGTACCCAGCAGTCGTCAGCCCAAGTACAAACGGATCTTGCTCAAGCTTAGTGGTGAGGCCCTGATGGGCACCGAAGCCTTCGGTATTGACCCCAAGGTGCTTGACCGCATGTCGTTGGAAATTGGCCAGTTGGTGGGTATCGGTGTGCAGGTCGGCCTGGTTATCGGCGGCGGTAACTTGTTCCGCGGAGCGGCACTGCACTCGGCCGGTATGGATCGGGTGACTGGCGACCATATGGGCATGCTGGCTACCGTGATGAATGCGCTGGCCATGCGCGACTCGTTGGAGCGCTCGAACATCCAGACCCGGGTGATGTCAGCTATCACCATGGAAGGCGTTACCGAGCACTATGACCGCCGCAAGGCGCTGCGCTACCTGGGTGGTGGTGACGTGGTAATATTCTCAGCCGGCACCGGCAATCCCTTCTTTACGACGGACACTGCCGCGTGCCTGCGTGCAATCGAAGTGGATGCCGATGTGGTGCTCAAGGCGACCAAGGTAGACGGTGTGTATAATGCCGACCCGATGAAGGATCCAGACGCCGTGCGTTTCGATAGCCTGAGCTATGATCAGGTGCTCGATCTCAAACTGGAAGTGATGGACCTGACCGCTATTTGCCTGATCCGCGACCATAAAATGCCGTTGCGGGTCTTTAACATGAACAAACCCGGTGCGCTGCTCAATGCTGTTGTGGGCAGTGCCGAAGGCACATTGATCGAGGGCTGAGTAAGAATGATCAACGATATCAAGCAAGATGCGCAGGAGCGCATGAAGAAATCCATTGACTCCCTGGGGCATGCCTTTGCCAAGATTCGCACCGGGCGTGCACATCCGAGCATCCTCGACAGCGTCATGGTGTCTTACTACGGCTCCGATACCCCTTTGCGCCAGGTCGCAAACGTCAATGTTGAAGACTCGCGCACGCTGGCACTGACGGTATTCGACAAGAGCATGATTCAGGCTGTTGAAAAGGCCATCATGACCTCTGATCTGGGGCTCAATCCGGCGACGGCAGGAACCACTATCCGTGTTCCCATGCCGGCACTGACCGAAGAAACGCGCAAGGGCTATACCAAGCAGGCGCGTAGCGAAGCAGAAAATGCTCGGGTAGCCATCCGTAATATCCGTCGTGATGCCTTGAGCACGTTGAAAGACCTGCAAAAGGAAAAAGAAATCAGCGAAGACGAAGAGCATCGTGCCGCTGACGATATCCAGAAGTTGACTGACAAGTATGTTGCAGAAGTTGATAAAGCGCTGGAAGTCAAAGAAACGGATCTGATGTCGGTTTGACGTTGGCTGCCGGGGAACATATGAAGGATATTGCGGCCAAGGCGACTCCGAGCGGCGTGCCTCGTCATGTAGCCATTATCATGGATGGTAATAATCGCTGGGCGCGCAAACGCCTGCTGCCTGGTGCGGCCGGGCACAAGGCGGGAGTGGAATCGGTACGCGCGGCGATAGAAGTTTGCGGTAATGCCGGCGTTGAAGTCCTCACCTTGTTTGCCTTTTCCAGTGAAAACTGGGCGCGTCCGCAGGATGAGGTCAGCGCCTTGATGGAGTTGTTTCTTGGCGCCTTGCGCCGTGAAGTGCGCAAGTTGCGGGAAAACGGCGTGCGTTTGCGTATCATTGGCGAGCGCCAACGCTTTGCCGCTGAATTGCAGCAAGCCATGGCGGAAGCGGAGGCCTTGACCGCGGCGGGTGACCGTATGACGCTGGTAATTGCTGCCAATTATGGTGGGCAGTGGGATATTGCCCAGGCTTGCCAGCAGTTGGCGGAGCAGGTTGCTGCCGGCAAGCTGTCTGCCGCGCAGATCAATGAGCAACAGGTGCAGGCCACCCTGAGTACGGCTGACTGGCCATTGCCCGATTTGTGTATCCGTACTGGCGGTGAACGCCGTATCAGTAATTTCATGCTCTGGCAGTTGGCCTATGCCGAGCTGTATTTTTCCGACCTCTTCTGGCCTGACTTCAAGCAGGATGCCATGCAGGCAGCGCTGGCAGACTTTGCTTCCCGACAGCGGCGATTTGGCAAAACCAGCGAACAGGTCGCCGCCGAGTCATAGGATCTAGCATGCTCAAGCAACGCATTATTACCGGGGTCATACTCGCACCCGTCGCAGTCGCTGGAGTGGTTTTTCTCCAGGGCGTCTGGTTTGCCCTGTTTGTTGGCCTGATTGTGACTCTGGGTGCCTGGGAGTGGGCGCGACTGGCCGGCGAGAGTGGCCAGAAAGGCCGGGTAATCTATGCCGTCGCTGTCGCTATCCTGATGGTTGGTTTGTATCGTGATAGCTGGGCGTTGCCTTACATCATGGTGCCAGCGGTAACCTGGTGGCTGTATGCCGCCGGCCTGGTAGTGCGCTACCCAGCTTCAAAGCCCTTGTTGCAAGGTCAATTGCTGTGCCAGCTATATGGTTTGCTGGTGTTACTGCCGGCCTGGTATGGCATGGTCTGGTTGCACGGGCAGCCGCACGGATTATGGTTGATCCTGGCCCTGGTGGTCACGGTCTGGGCGGCGGATATCGGCGCATACTTTGCCGGAAAGGGATTTGGCAAGCGTAAGCTTATGGTGGCTGTCAGTCCTGGCAAAACACTGGAAGGTTTGCTCGGCGGTGTAGTGTTGACCCAGTTACTGATGCTGGCTTTATTGCTGACGCTGGGTTGGCAGCTTCAGGCCATCGTGCTGGCCTTGCTGGGTACCTTGCTGGTGGTACTGTTTTCCGTATTGGGTGACCTCAACGAAAGCCTCTTCAAGCGCGAGCAAGGCATCAAGGACAGCAGCAACCTGCTGCCGGGTCATGGTGGCGTGCTCGATCGTATTGACAGCCTGACGGCAGCTATTCCGGTCTTCGCGCTGGGTTGGTGGTTGATCGGGAGTCTACTCGGGTGACACGCAAGCTTGTTACCGTGTTGGGTGCAACCGGTTCCATCGGCGTCAATACGCTGGATGTGCTGGCCCGGCACGCTGACGCCTATACAGTTTTTGCCCTGACCGGTCATAGCCGCATGCAGGCGCTCTATGAGCAATGCCTGGCACATCATCCGCGCTATGCGGTGGTTGCCGATGCCGCCCAGGCGCAAGCCCTGCAAGCTCGCCTGCAGGATGCAGGCCTGACGACCCGCGTGCGCCACGGCGAGGCCGCGCTGGCCGAGGTGGCCGCTGATGAGCGGGTCGATGTTGTTATGGCCGCTATTGTCGGTGCTGCTGGGCTGGTGCCGACCCTGGCCGCAGCGCAAGCGGGCAAGCGCGTGCTGCTGGCCAACAAGGAAGCGCTGGTCATGTCTGGCGCCTTGTTTATGGATGCGGTGCGGGTATCAGGCGCTGAGTTGCTGCCGATCGATAGTGAACATAATGCTATTTTTCAGTGCCTGCCGGCAGACTATCAGCGGGGCATGGCGGCAACGGGCGTGCGCCGTATTCTGTTGACCGCCTCTGGTGGCCCGTTTCGTGAAATGCCGTTGGAGCAGTTGTCTCGGGTTACTCCTGAGCAGGCGTGCGCGCATCCCAACTGGTCGATGGGGCAAAAGATCTCCATCGATTCGGCCAGCCTGATGAATAAAGGGTTGGAGTTGATCGAAGCCTGTTGGCTGTTTGCCGCTCGGCCCGAACAGGTTGAAGTCGTGGTGCACCCGCAAAGCGTCATCCATTCACTGGTCGACTATGTCGATGGGTCGGTGCTGGCGCAGCTGGGTAACCCGGATATGCGTACGCCGATTGCCCATGCGCTGGCTTGGCCGCAACGGATCGATTCTGGGGTGTCGGCTCTGGATCTGCTGGCGACCGGCCGGCTTGAATTCGAAGCGCCTGACCTGCAGCGCTTTCCTTGCTTGCGTTTGGCGCGGCACGCCGCTGAAGCAGGTGGCACGGCTTGCGCCATGCTGAATGCTGCCAATGAAGTGGCCGTTGCCGCCTTTCTGCAACGGCGCATTGGTTTTACCGACATCCCTGTTATCATCGAGCAGGTAATGAACTGTCTGCCAAGTGCGCAGGTCATAGACTTGGAACACATCATGCACGCCGATCAGCAAGCTCGGCAAAGTGCCTTCGATTGGTTGGCTGCACGCGCCTGATAGCGCGTACAGTTGGCTGGTCAGACTTTTCCTGTGAGGGGCTGAATGGATCTGCTGTTTACCTTGCTGGCGACCGTAGTAGCGCTCGGTTTGCTGGTTACTATCCACGAGTACGGTCACTTCTGGGTGGCCCGGCGTTGTGGCGTCAAGGTATTGCGGTTTTCCATTGGTTTCGGCTCGGCGTTGTACCGTTGGCATGACAAGCGCGGTACTGAGTACGTCATCGCAGCGATTCCGCTGGGCGGCTACGTCAAGATGCTGGATGAGCGTGAAGGTAACGTCGCCGCTGACGAGCTGGACCAGGCCTTCAACCGCAAGGATGTCAAACAACGCATCGCTATTGTCGCCGCGGGTCCGATTGCCAACTTTCTCCTGGCAATCGTCGCTTTCTGGATTGTTGCTGTCGTCGGTGTGACCACGCTGGCTCCGGTTATTGGTCCGGTAGCCGACGATAGCATCGCCGCGCGCGCTGGACTGCAACCGGGGCTGGAGATTACCCATGTTGACGGGCGTGTTACCCGCAGCTGGCATGAAGTGAATCTGCAGTTGATCCGTCGCCTCGGCGAAACGGGTGAATTGGCGATCAGTGCGCGTCCCGAGGGCGGGAGCTCATCGCGGACCTACAACCTGCAACTCGATAGCTGGTTGCGCGGCGCCGATCAGCCTGATCCTATTGCTTCCCTGGGCTTGGGCCCCTGGCAGCCGGTGGTTGATCCGGTGATTGGCCAATTGAGCGCAGAAGGTGCGGCTGAGCGTGCGGGTCTGCAAGAGGGTGATCGTATTGTCGCGATCAACGGCGAGTCGGTCTCTGACTGGGTGGCTGATGTGGTGCCTGCGATTCAGGCCAGTGCCAATCAGTCGCTGGTACTTGGCATTGAGCGTGAAGGGCGCCAGTTTTCATTGGAGCTCACACCGGATGCGCGTGAGGTTAATGGTGACCAGCAGGGCTTTATAGGCGCTGGTGTGGCGGCCTTTGAGTGGCCTGAGCATATGATTCGCAGCATCAGTTATAACCCCTTCGTCGCTGTGCCTGTGGCTATGCGTCAGACTTGGGATATGTCGGTGCTGACGCTGGACTCGATCCGCAAGATGTTCATTGGGCTGGTCTCGGCAAAAAACTTGAGTGGCCCGATAACCATTGCTAAAGTGGCGGGCGATTCGGCCAAGTCGGGGTTGGAGACATTTCTCAGCTTTATTGCCTACCTGAGTATCAGCTTGGGCATATTGAACTTGCTACCCATTCCGGTTCTGGATGGGGGGCATCTGGTGTATTACTTTGCTGAATGGATTCGTGGCAAACCCGTGCCCGAGCAGATACAGATATGGGGGTTTCAGATTGGCCTGACCCTGATTCTGGGGCTTATGGCATTTGCCATTTTTAACGATATCAGTCGCTTGGGTGGTTGATTATCAGGCCTGCAGTACCGACACGATTCGAGCCGACGCCAGAGGGCGCGGCATGCTTATAACCTGTCAGTCAGAACGGAATTCATGAAATCTTACCTCTTGCCCGCGCTTTTGCTGACCCTCTTCGCGCCAGCGGTCCTCGCCGATGCTTTTCAGATCAACGATATTCGCGTCAATGGTTTGCAGCGGGTATCTGCTGGTAGCGTGTTCAGCGCCTTGCCACTGAATATCGGTGACGAAGCCGACGAACGCACTCTGGTTGAAGCCTCGCGCTCCCTGTTCCAAACCGGCTTTTTCCAGGATATCGAGCTGGGACGTGACGGTGATGTTCTGGTTATCAGCGTGGTTGAGCGGCCGGCAATTTCCAGTATCGAGCTGGAAGGTAACAAGGCAATCGAGACCGACGATCTACTCAGTGGCCTGCGTTCTGCAGGTCTGGCAGAGGGTGAGATTTTCCAACAAGCGACCCTTGAAGGCGTTCGTAATGAACTGCTGCGCCAATATGTTGGCCAAGGCCGCTATTCAGCTGATATCGAAACCGAAGTGATTGCCGAGCCACGTAACCGTGTTGCCCTGCAAATCAATATTGATGAAGGTGAAATGGCGCGCATTACCGATATCAATATCATCGGTAACACCGTGTACAGCAATGATGAACTCACCAACCTGTTCGAGCTGAAAACCAGCCGTCGCTGGCTGAAGTTTTTGCGCAGCAGTGACCGTTATTCGCGGGAAAGACTGTCGGGTGATCTGGAGCGTTTGCGTTCCTTCTACCTTGACCGTGGCTATATCAATATGGACATAGCGTCAACGCAGGTGTCGATTACCCCGGACAAGAAAGAAGTCTACATTACCGTCAATATTGATGAAGGTGATCGCTACACGGTCAATGAGGTGTCGCTGGCCGGTGATCTGGTCGTTGATGAGGAAGAAATCCGTGATCTGCTGTTGGTTGCGCCCGGACAGATCTTTTCGCGTCAGGTGCTAACCTCAACGTCGGATCTGATCAGTCGTCGCCTCGGTAATGAAGGCTATACCTTTGCCAACGTCAATGGCATCCCCGAAGTCAATGAAGACGACAAGACGGTCGATGTCACTTTCTACGTTGACCCGGGTAACCGTGCCTATGTCAACCGGATCAATTTCCGCGGTAACACCAAGACCGATGATGAGGTTTTGCGCCGCGAGATGCGCCAGATGGAAGGTGGTTGGGCATCTACCCACCTGATCGACGCATCCAAAGTGCGCCTTGAACGTCTGGGCTTTTTCCGTGAAGTGGATGTAGAGACCGTCCAGGTCCCGGGTACTGAAGACCTGATTGATGTCAATTACACGGTGGAAGAACAGCCGTCTGGCTCAGTCACCGCCAGTCTGGGTTTTGCCCAGGGTACGGGGTTGATCCTCGGTGGCTCGATCAGTCAGAACAACTTTTTCGGTACCGGTAACCGGGTCAGCCTCAGTGCGACGCGCTCGGAATTCCAGACCGCGCTGTCCTTTAGCTTTGTTGACCCTTACCTCACCGTTGATGGTGTCAGCCTGGGTTACAACGCGTTCTACCGCACCACTGACTTCGACCGCCTGAATGTGGATGTTTCCAGTTACGCGGTTGATTCTTATGGCGGTGGCTTCAATATCGGCTATCCGGTGTCTGAGACTTCGCGCCTGTCCTTTGGTCTGTCATTGCAGCAGGATGACATCAAAACCGGTCGCTTTACCGTGCTGGAAATTCAGGACTTCCTGCGTGAAGAAGGCAACAGCCACTTTACCTACCGCTTCAATGCAGGCTGGTCGCAATCGACCCTTAACCGGGGTGTTTTCCCTGATCGCGGCAGCTCACAGTCACTGAATCTGGCGGTTACCTTGCCGGGCAGTGATCTGCAGTTCTACACACTGGATTATCGCGGCCAACGTTTCTTCCCGATGACGCAAGACCTTACCTTGCGTTTACACACGGATCTTGGGTATGGCAGCAACTTTGGTAGCACCAACCGTTTGCCGTTCTATGAGCACTACTTCGCGGGGGGTATTGGCTCGGTAAGGGGGTTCCGTGATAGCAGTCTGGGGCCGCGTAGTACACCTAATCCGAACGATTTCGATCAGCGTCCACTGCCCTTCGGCGGTAATGTTAAAGTAACGGGTGGTGCGGAAGTAATTTTCCCTGTGCCCTTTATCGGAG
>REBY01000134.1 GCA_007692485.1 Pseudomonadaceae bacterium
TTGAACCGCACGAAGACGTCCTTGAGCTGGTTATCGCCCAGTTCAAGGCCGTCGATCAGTACTTCCAACTGGCCGTTGCGCGTGCGTAGGCGTGCAGGCTCGATAACCTGGTCATTCAGCCAGAGCTCAAGATTATCCATTTCAGTATCGATCAGATCCAGATCACCCTGGATACTCAACAACAGATCGCCACCAGATACTTGATCAGGCGAACTGGATAGGGTGCTTAGGGTGAATTCGGGCATGCTGCCGGGTGAGCTGCTGGAAGACGAGCTGCTACCACTGGAGCTGAGGCAGCCAGTTAAC
Source organism: Pseudomonadaceae bacterium (assembly GCA_007692485.1). Taxonomy (GTDB): domain Bacteria; phylum Pseudomonadota; class Gammaproteobacteria; order Pseudomonadales; family Pseudomonadaceae; genus Halopseudomonas. The sequence continues at coordinate 307 of REBY01000134.1, forward strand.
GCCAGGGCTATGGCACTGAGCGCACAGGGCAGGGCGTACATACGTAGACGTGACATGACGGTTCCCTCGTTATTGTTGTCATAGGTTGCCCGTTGATAGTAGTCCTGCCTTGCTGGCTGAAAACAGGTACAGATGGCAGAGTTTTACTCAAACAGATGAGGGTGGGTTATATGTACAAGTTGTGTTTTTTTGTTCCTGAATCACACGCTGAGATGGTTAAAGAGGCGATCTTTGCTGCCGGGGCGGGCCGCATTGGCGATTATGAAGCCTGTTGTTGGCAGGTGTTGGGTCAGGGGCAATTCCGGCCCTTGGCCGGTAGTCAGCCATTTCTGGGGCAGCAGGGTGAGCTGGAGCGGGTGATGGAGTATCGGGTTGAGTTGGTATGTAACGAGCAGTCGATCAAACCGGCCGTGGCTGCTTTGCGTGCCGCGCATCCCTATGAAGAGCCGGCCTTTGATGTGCAGCAGTTGGTGAATGTCTCTGGCTGGTAGCACGGTGATGGTTTTTCCTGGGTGTGTCGAGCTTCTGCTCGACAGCAGGCTGGGGTGGACGGCGAGGGCGTCATCCACCCCAGTGATTCAGTCGAACGGCCGCGGGTGCGGGGTGTCGTTGGTTGACGGCGGCAGGTTGGGAATTGCAAAGCTGGGCTGATCACCGGTCAGTGTTTTCAGGAAAGCAGTCATGTTGTCGATATCTTCCTCGGACAACTGGCGGCCCAGTTGCAGGCGGGCCATGACATCGACCGCATCTTCGAGCTTCCAGTACGCGCCGTCATGGAAGTAGGGGTAGGTCAGCTCGACGTTGCGCAAGGTAGGTACCTTGAAGTTGAAGCGGTCGGCATCATCACCGGTGACTGATACGCGGCCTTCAGCCGGGTTGTCGGTGACATAGGGCTCGACTACGCCCATACGCTGGAAAGAGGTGCCGCCCGCAGCCGGGCCGTTGTGGCAGGCAGTACAACCGATGTTCTTGAAGGTTTCATAGCCAGCCAGCTCGGCGCTGGTCAGTGCGTCATCATCACCTTTCAGCCACAAGTCAAAGCGTGAGTTTGGGGTGACCAGGGTTTCCTCGAAGGCTGCGATGGCGTCAGTAACCTGGTCGATGTCGATCTGGTCGGTGCCGTAAATCTCGGCAAACATCTCGCGATACTGCGGAATGGATTGCAGAACATCGATCGCCAAGGTGTGACTGAAAGCCATTTCCATCGGATTCTCGATCGGGCCACCGGCTTGTTCGCGCAAATCTGCCGCGCGGCCATCCCAGAACTGGGCGACGCTCATGCTGGAGTTGAGTACCGTCGGTGAGTTGATCGGACCTTCCTGCCAGTTGTGTCCGATGGAGGTCGGCAGGTTGTCACTGCCACCGCGACTGAGGTTGTGGCAAGAGTTGCAGGAGATAAAGCCGGAAGCCGACAGGCGCGGTTCAAAAAACAGCTTTTTGCCCAGTTCGACCTTTTCCGGCTCGGTGACCTCGTGCGGTTCTATGGGTTGGATAGGTTCATTGCTGGCGCGGTCGGCAAAGGCCGGTGCGGCCAGGCTGCTGGCCAGCAGCAGGCTCAATAGCTGGGTTTTCATGCGAAGCTCCTCGATGTAACGGTAATGTTCGTTTCTTCGAGGCTAGTGTCTCCCGGCCAGTGCAGCCGGGTTTTGATATGAATCAAAAACCTTACTGTATCAAGGTCTTATTTCTACCAGGGTACCAACGGGCACCAGATCCCACAGCTCCTGCATATCGGCATTGGGCAGCGCGATGCAGCCATCGGTCCAGTCCAGGCCGTGAAAAAACCATTCGGGGTAGTCTTCATCGATCGGTGTGCCGTGAATCATGATCATGCCGCCGGGATCGACGCCATTTTTATAGGCCGCGGCGCGATCTTTCAGGTTGGGATAGTCGATGTGCATGCTGAGGTTGAATTGCGCGCTGTGGTGCCGCCAGTCGATGGTATAGATACCTTCCGGGGTGCGCTGATCACCGCGTTGCAGTTTGTGGCCTTTGGGTTGCTTGCCCAGTGATACGCGATATTGGCGGATGATTTCGCCCTCACTGATCACCTGTAATTGGCGCTCCTCCTTGAGCACCAGCACTTTGTCGATAGGCTTGCTGTCAGCCGCCAGAGGCAAACAAAAGGCCAGCAGAAGCGCGACAAGTGCAGCGCGCAGAGAAGGGGTCAACAAGGCTGTCATCGAATGGGTCGGCGTCCGGGTTGATAGGTAATGTCTTCCATGCGAATCGGGTAGTGCTCTTGCTGGCGATCATCGAAATAGCGACGCAGGGTTTTACCCACCGTCGGAAAGGCCAGCTCGTTCCATGGGATGTCGGCTTCGTCGAAGAGTTGCACGTCAAGGCTTTCTTCACCGGCGGAAAAATCCAGATCACTCAGTTGGGCGCGGAAGAACATATAGACCTGGTTGATGTGCGGCAGGTTGAACAGCATGTACAGCTCTTGCTGATGCACGCGAGCACGGGCTTCTTCCCAGGTTTCACGCAGGGCCGCTTGCTCGGTGGTTTCGCCATTTTCCATGTAGCCGGCGGGCAGAGTCCAGAACCCGTGCCGCGGTTCGATAGCCCGTTTGCACAGCAGAACCTGGCGTTCCCAGGTCACCAGGCAGCCAGCGACGATGCGCGGGTTCTGGTAGTGCACGGTGTCGCAATGGTCACAGATGTAGCGCTCCCGATCATCTCCCTTGGGGACGCGTGCACTGATGGCGTTGCCGCATTGGCTGCAGAATTTCATATCCGGTCTCGGGCCCTCGCATGGCTCTGTTTATAGGCGTACATCTTGCGACGCAATGAGGCTGTCGGCAACTGGTTATAGGCGTGTGATCGTGACATCATTGCAAGAAATTATGAGAGGAAGCGCGCATGTTGGAGCAGATTCGCATGCGAGTGACGCAACACCAGCCGCGCCAGGTGGAAACCCAGGGTTTACCAGAGGCCGGTGTGTTGATCCCGGTAACGTCCATGGCGCAGCCGGAAATTATTCTGACCGTTCGCTCGCAGCAGCTATCGACGCACTCCGGGGAGGTAGCCTTTCCCGGCGGTCGGCGTGATCCTGGCGATATTGATCTGCGTTACACCGCGCTACGCGAGACGCATGAGGAAATCGGTCTGGCCCCCGACCTGGTCGATGTGATCGGGCCGCTGGGTAGCTTGGTGTCGCGTTTTGGCATCAAGGTTACCCCCTATGTGGGTGTGGTGCCTGACCAGTGCGCGCTCTGTGCCAATGAGCAGGAAATTGCGCATATCTTTCGGGTGCCGGTAGAGTTCTTCCTTGAAGACCGGCGCGAGATGACCCATCGCATCGATTATGAAGGGCGCAGTTGGTATGTGCCCAGTTACCGTTTTGAAGGTCACAAGATCTGGGGGCTGACGGCATTAATGCTGGTCGAGTTCGTCAATGTCGCCTTTGATGCTGACATCCCCCTACGCACCCCCTATGAACAAGAGCGCTGAGGAGTCGTTATGAAATACCGTTTGGGCGATAGCCGGGTAGAGATGGCTGATGATGCCTGGATTGCTGACACCGCGGCAGTGATTGGCAAGGTCAAGCTGGATGCTGGTGCTAACGTCTGGTTTGGGGCGGTCCTGCGCGGCGACAATGAGCTGATCCATATTGGTGAGCACAGTAACGTACAAGATGGTGCGGTGATGCATACGGACATGGGCTTTCCGCTGACCCTGGGCAAGGGCGTGACCGTGGGTCATAACGCCATGTTGCACGGGTGTACGGTCGATGATTACAGCCTGATCGGTATTAATGCGGTCGTGCTCAACGGGGCGAAAATTGGTAAACATTGCATCATCGGCGCGAATGCCTTGATTCCCGAGGGCAAGGAAATCCCCGATGGGTCCTTGGTGGTGGGCGCGCCTGGCAAAGTAGTAAGAGAGCTTAGTGAGCAGCAGAAAAAAATGCTCGAAGCCAGTGCGGCGCATTACGTACATAACGCCCAGCGTTATCAGCGTGATCTTGTTCCGCAGGAGAATTAAGTATGGTGCGCTCGCCCTGTATTGCCGTGTGTAGCCTGGATGACAAGGATATGTGCATCGGCTGCCAACGCACCGGTGATGAGATTACCCGCTGGGGCCGCATGAGTGATGATGAGCGGCGTGCTGTCCTGGTTCTGGTCGAGCAGCGCGCCCGTGCGCAAGGCTTGTTTATGGCAACCCTGGCTACCCGGGAGAATAAATGAATACGCAAATTGGCACGCCGCTGAGTGACACGGCTACCCGCGTCCTTTTGCTCGGCAGTGGTGAGCTGGGCAAGGAGCTGGTGATTGAATTGCAGCGTTACGGCTGTGAGGTGATTGCCGTTGATCGGTACGCCAACGCACCGGCGATGCAGGTTGCCCACCGCCACCATGTGGTCAATATGCTCGATGGTAAAGCGCTGCGAGAAGTGATTGAGCTGGAGCAGCCGGACTATATCGTGCCGGAAATCGAAGCCATTGCGACGCCGACCCTGGTTGAGCTGGAGCGTGAAAGCTATCACGTGATCCCTACAGCGCGTGCGGCTTGGTTGACCATGGACCGTGAAGGTATTCGCCGCTTGGCCGCCGAAGATCTGGAAGTGCCAACGTCACCGTACCGGTTTGCTGGCAGCTTGGCCGATTACCAGGCTGCAGTTGCCGACATTGGATTGCCCTGTGTGGTCAAACCGGTGATGAGTTCGTCAGGCAAGGGTCAGAGTCTGCTGAAAACCGAGGCAGATATTCTGCCGGCCTGGGAGTATGCCCAGGCAGGTGGTCGCGCCGGGGAAGGGCGGGTGATTGTTGAAGGCTTTGTGGCTTTTGACTATGAAATCACACTGCTGACGGTGCGCCACGTTGGCGGTACCGACTTCTGCGCGCCGATTGGTCACCGCCAGGAGGGCGGCGATTATCAGGAGTCCTGGCAGCCGCAAGCGATGAGTGAGGCTGCGCTGGCCGAGTCGCAGCGGATAGCGCGAAAAGTGACCGATGCGCTGGGCGGGCGTGGCCTGTTCGGGGTTGAGCTCTTTGTTAAAGGGGATCAGGTCTGGTTCAGTGAAGTGTCTCCACGCCCGCATGATACGGGTATGGTCACCATGATCTCGCAGGATATGTCTGAGTTTGCGTTGCATGCGCGGGCGATTCTCGGCTTACCGATTCCGGCGATTCGTCAGTTGGGCCCGGCAGCTTCGGCAGTGATTCTGGTCAATGGCGAGTCGCAACAGGTCAGTTTCGGGAATTTGCAGCAGGCCTTGAGTCAGCCGGATACCCAGCTACGCCTGTTCGGTAAGCCTGAAGTCAGTGGTCAGCGGCGCATGGGCGTAGCGCTGGCGCTCGGCGAGACCGTCGAGGCGGCGCGCAGCGCTGCCAGCCAGGCAGCCAATGCGGTGGAGATCAGCCTCTGAGCCGGTGGTGGTATCTGGCCGCGCCGGCCTTGCCCCTGTTGCTGCCGCAGGCGCTCTGGGTCAAGCGTACCGCCTTGCGTTTGCCCGATGCTGCGCCACCCTGGCAGGGTCGAGCGTTGCCAGTAGAGCCGGCGGCCCAGTCTGCGCAGCCCTTGCGCTTGCTAGTGCTCGGCGAATCTACTGTAGCCGGTGTTGGGGTTGCCGATCAGAGCCTGGCGCTGAGCGGCCAGCTGGCGCAGCAATGGGCCGCTTCACAGCAGCAGCCGGTTGATTGGGTTGCCTGCGGCCGGAACGGCGCTCGGGCGCGAGAATGTCTGAGTGATTTGCTGCCTACTGTCATCGATCAATCCTGGGATAGGGTGGTGATTGTGCTCGGGGTCAATGACACCACGCACCTCACCAGCCGCCCACGTTGGCGTCGTGAAATTCGCGCCTTGCTGGACAGTTTTGCTCATAGCGGTGGGCAGTGTGTGCTCACAGCTGTTCCCCCGATGGCGCACTTTCATGCCTTGCCGCAGCCTCTGCGCGGCTGGTTTGGCTTGCGTTCGGGCCTGCTCGATCAGGACCTGCAACAGGTAGCCGCCAAGGCGGGCGCCGTGCATATTGCGTTTGATCTGCCGATGGAGCCGCGTTATCTGGCTGAAGACGGTTATCACCCCTCAGTTCAAGGCTACCGGCTTTGGGCTGAGGGCATCGTGCGCCAAATGGCTGCTGCTCGCTCTATTCAGGATTGAGCAAGTTCCGGGCCTCTGGTATCCTGATATCCCATCTTGACGAGACTTTGGGAAGCATCCCTTAAGCCTCCCTTCGATCCCCTGCGGCCTTGCCGCCTAACAGTTCAATCACGGGTTTTTCATGACGCGCTACATCTTCGTCACGGGTGGTGTTGTATCTTCTTTGGGCAAGGGCATCGCCTCGGCATCGCTGGCGGCGATCCTTGAAGCGCGGGGCCTCAAGGTCACCATGCTCAAGCTTGATCCCTATATCAACGTCGATCCCGGCACTATGAGTCCCTTCCAGCATGGTGAAGTGTTTGTCACCCATGATGGCGCGGAGACTGACCTTGACCTCGGCCATTACGAGCGTTTTATCAGCTCGACCATGAGCCGCGCTAACAACTTCACCACCGGCCGGGTGTATGAAGATGTGCTGCGCAAGGAGCGTCGCGGTGATTATTTGGGCGCGACTATTCAGGTCATCCCGCATATTACTGACGAGATCAAGAGCCGTATCATCAAGGGCGCAGGCGATGCCGACGTGGCGCTGGTCGAAATCGGCGGTACCGTGGGTGATATCGAATCCCAGCCGTTCCTGGAGGCGATCCGCCAGTTGCGTGTCGAGGTTGGCGCCAAGCGCGCGATGTTGATGCACCTGACCCTGGTGCCTTACATCGCCACTGCTGGCGAGACCAAGACCAAGCCAACCCAGCACTCGGTCAAAGAGTTGCGTTCCATCGGCTTGCAGCCTGATGTGTTGATCTGCCGCTCCGACCACCCGATCGATCTGTCCTCACGACGCAAGATTGCTTTGTTCACCAACGTGGAAGAGCGGGCGGTGATCGGTCTGGAAGATGTCGATACCATCTACAAGATTCCGGGTGTGTTGCACGCCCAGGGCTTGGATGATTTTGTCGTCGAGCGCTTTGGGCTGGATTGTGGTGGCGCCGACTTGAGTGAATGGGAGCGGGTCGTCGATGCCAAGCTCAACCCGGAGCACGAAGTCACTATCGCCATGGTCGGCAAGTACATGGAATTGCTGGATGCCTACAAGTCGTTGATCGAAGCGATCAGTCATGCGGGCATCCAGAGTCGCACCAAGGTCAATCTGCGTTATATCGACTCGGAAGACATCGAGACTCAGGGCACCGAGCTGCTTAAAGACGTGGATGCCATTCTGGTGCCAGGTGGCTTTGGCCAGCGCGGCGTGGAAGGCAAGATCGCGACCGTGCGCTATGCCCGTGAGAACAAGATTCCTTATCTGGGTATCTGCCTAGGCATGCAGGTGGCGGTGATTGAATACGCACGTAGCCAGCTGGGCTGGGCCGATGCCAACTCGACGGAATTCGACAAAACCAGCGAGCACCCGGTGATTGGTTTGATTACCGAATGGCAGACGGCGACGGGTGCCAAAGAGCAGCGCAACGAAGACTCGGACCTTGGCGGTACGATGCGCCTGGGTGGTCAGGAGTGTGCGCTGGAGCCGGGCTCCAAAGCCCATGATTGCTATGCCAAGGATGTGATTGTCGAACGTCATCGGCATCGTTACGAGGTGAATAATGTGCTGCTGCCCGAACTGCAGGCCGCTGGCTTGAGAGTGTCTGGCCGTTCGGTAGATGGCGCGTTGGTGGAAGTGGTCGAGGCGCCAGATCACCCCTGGTTCGTCGCTTGCCAGTTTCACCCGGAATTCACCTCGACGCCGCGCTACGGGCATCCGCTGTTCAGTGGTTTCGTCAATGCGGCGCTGGCGCAACACAATAAATCCAACTGAGAACCGCGCATGCAACAGAAAACCGTACAAGTCGGCAATATTGAGATCGCCAACGACCGGCCAATGGTGCTGTTCGGTGGCATGAATGTATTGGAGTCGCGCGATCTGGCTCTGCGTATTTGCGAGACCTACGTTGAGGTCACTGGCAAGCTGGGCATGCCCTATGTGTTCAAGGCCAGTTTCGACAAAGCCAATCGCTCGTCGATCAACTCCTTCCGTGGCCCAGGACTGGATGAAGGTTTGAAGATCTTTGAAGAGATCAAGCAAACCTTCGGCGTGCCGGTGATTACCGACGTACATGAACCGCACCAGGCTGCTCCGGTTGCTGAGGTCTGTGACATTATCCAGTTGCCGGCTTTTTTATCCCGTCAGACCGACTTGGTCGTGGCAATGGCCAAGACGGGCGCGGTGATCAATATCAAGAAAGCCCAGTTTCTCGCCCCGCAGGAAATGCAGCATATCCTCAACAAATGCCAGGAAGCCGGCAACGACCGCTTGATTCTGTGTGAGCGTGGTTCCAGTTTCGGCTACAACAATCTGGTGGTCGACATGCTTGGCTTCGGTATCATGAAGCAGATGGGGCATCCGGTGTTTTTCGATGTCACCCACGCCCTGCAGATGCCCGGCGGGCGTGCTGACTCTGCAGGTGGCCGCCGCGCCCAGGTAACCGACCTGGCCAAAGCCGGTATCAGCCAGAACCTGGCTGGCCTGTTTCTCGAAGCCCACCCCGATCCTGACAACGCCAAGTGTGATGGCCCTTGTGCCCTGCGTCTGGATAAGCTGGAACCTTTCCTCGCACAACTGAAAACGCTGGATGATCTGGTCAAAGGCTTCCCGACACTGGAAACCGCCTGATACCGACCCGGCAACCGAATTTGACTGACCGTTACTGAATGGAGCAAGCAACAACCATGGCAAAGATTATTGATATCAAGGGTCGTGAAGTTCTCGACTCGCGCGGCAACCCCACTGTTGAAGCTGACGTGATTGTTGAAGGCAATATTCTCGGTAGCGCCTGCGCTCCTTCCGGTGCGTCTACTGGTTCGCGTGAAGCCCTTGAGCTGCGTGACGGCGACAAGAGCCGCTATATGGGTAAGGGTGTGCTCAATGCGGTGGCCAATATCAACGGCCCTATCCGTGAGTTGCTGGTAGGGCGTGATGCCACCGACCAGCGTGGTCTGGATCAAGCCATGATCGACCTGGATGCCACCGAAAACAAAGCCAGTTTGGGCGCCAACGCCATTCTTGCTGTATCCCTGGCGGCTGCCAAGGCCGCTGCTCAGGCCAAAGGCGTGCCTCTGTACGCACACATTGCCGAGCTGAACGGTACGCCGGGTGTCTACTCCATGCCGGTGCCCATGATGAACATCATCAATGGTGGCGAGCATGCCGACAATAACGT
>REBY01000062.1 GCA_007692485.1 Pseudomonadaceae bacterium
CGGCCAGACGCGCCTGAAAGGCCAGATTGTCAGCCACACTGAGCGCCGGCAACAGATTGAACTGCTGAAAGATCAGGGCCACCCGCTCACGCCGATGGGCCGCCCGCCCGGCTTCCGACAGCGCGGCCAAAGCCACGCCGGCCACCCGAATCTCGCCACTGTCAGGCTGATCCAGACCGGCCACCAGATGCAGCAAGGTACTCTTGCCACTGCCTGATTCACCCATCAGCGCCAGCGTCTGCCCCGCATCCAATTGCAGGTCGACACCTCTTAGCACTGGCACAGGGCCCTGCGGGGTGGAGTAGGCTTTGATAACCTGACGAACATCAAGCATGCCGGTGACTCGCTGTAATCGAAGGAGTGAATACGGATAACAAAGTATCCAGCGCAGTATCAGCCTGGATCTGCCGCCACTGCGCCGGTGCCAGCCCGGTCCAACGCTTGAACGCACGGGAAAAACTCGCCGCTTCGGCATACCCCAGCTGGTGTGCAATGCTGTCCAGGCGTAATCGACTGTCAAGCAGCAAACGCTCCGCCAGCCGTCTTCGCACACGCTCATCCAGAGCACGATAACTTTGGCCTTCCGCCGCCAGGCGTCGGTGCAGGCTGCGCTCGGATACCCCTAACTGCTCTGCAACCACCTTAGCCGGAAGCAACTGCGCCGACTGACGCATCAACACCTGCAGCACTTGTCTTGCCAGAGGCGTTTGCACCTCGTCAAGCCCGGCACACAAACGTGCACACAACTCGGCACACGTTTGCTGGGTTGAGGCATTGGCTAAAGGCAAAGGGCTTGTAAGGTCAGCGTTGGAAATGAGTAAGCTGTTATATTCCGCCGAATTAACCTGGCAGGAAAAATACGCTTCATATAGCGCCTGCTCCATGGGGTCCGGCAGAGCCAAAGTGACGCGCGCGGGCACAAAAGGCCGCTGCAACAATTCGGCAAACACGCCACACCAAGCCGCCAGACCACGCTCGATCACCAATGAACGAGCATCAGCCGGCAATACACTGGCATCCAGCCGCATCTCCAACACCTCCGGCTGCTCAACCAGAGTTACCGGACAAATTGACAGTGACAAGGGGCGAAACTGGTGACTGACCGCAATGGCATCAGCCAGCGTACGGCTGGCCAGCATGGTGTAACCGAGCAAGCCGAGGCTAGTCAGGTGATATCGTTGGCCCAAGCGCAAGCCTAAACCGGGCCGGCCAACCGCAGCAACCAGGTTGCGAATCGCCGCCAGCTCCTGCCACAACTGCAAGGGCACATTCCCGGCCAGGTGTACCGCTTCGATAGCGCTGCCCTGGAGACAATCAGTTGAGCTTAGCCCTTCCTCGGACGCCAACTGCAGCAAGTAATTGATATTGGTACTGTCGCGCCTTTCTCGCCAATCCATAAGACACCGCTGGCCATTGAAGAACAGGATCTGCCGACCCGGATGGCAGAAACTATCATGAGTTGGCAGTCTCAATCATGGCCGACCTCACCTGCTTACTGCAACCTTGTGACGTTACAAAGCATAACCGGATGTCAGCACCTCGGCAGGAGATGGCTCCTGCCCGGTGGTGACATAGAGTCTCGGAGCGGCTCTGCGCAAGCCCGCTTGACCAACGCCTCTGATTTACAGTCTCAACGCATAACAGCGGCGCAGAAGGAACTAGATCTTTTAACAACATTGCTGGCCTGTGATGAACGGCCAATCTCTGATGGCGAGGCAAGGGTGAATACGACGACGAATGCACAGACACTAGCACTGGCAATCCATAACGCTCGCCGCCAGCGCCTGCCACTCGGTAACGGCGCTCCGCGAATCAGCCCGGAGAATATTCAGCAAGCCAAAGTCGTGCAGCAGCACCTGATTGATCGCTACATTGCCGAGGGACACAAGCCTGTTGGCTTTAAGCTTGGCCTGACGGATGTTCGCATGCAGGCTGCGCTAGGACTGGATCAGCCCCTAGCCAGTCCACTCATGGCTGGCTGGCAAATCAAAGAAACAACACTGGATAGCCATGAACTCATCGAGCCTCGGGTAGAAATTGAAGTGGCATTCGTGTTTTCCCGTCCGGTTTTACAGCCTGACGTAGACGATGCGACCCTTCTTTCGGCTTTGGCCGGCGTCACCACTGCCTTTGAATTCTGTGACTCAGCCTATGCTGGCTGGCCGCATTCGATCGCTGAAGCGGTTGCCGACGGCCTATCATTTGGGCGCTTTATGTTGGGCAACACGCTACATAAGGTAGACCCGGTCTCACTAGCCCGTCTTACAGCCAAGCTGATGAATCATGGTGAACTGGTAGCAGAAGGCGCAGGTAGCCAATGCATGGGGAGCCCCCTTGATGCCTGCCGCTGGCTGGTGCGTCAACGCGCACTGTCAGGAACACCAGTACAGGCCGGAGACGTTCTGCTGTCCGGCGCACTTGCCCCCATGCTGCCGATCAGAGCAGGTGATTACCTGTCAGTGGATATGGGCCACCTTGGCACACTAGAGTGTGCGATAAATTGATAACCGCATAATAAGAGGACAGAACCATGCCCGAATTTTTCTATACCACAGCAACCAATAACCAGGCCCGGCCTTCACCCCACTTTAGGGTCAGCCCGGTCGCCGGTTCCCTGGGCGCAGATATCCATGATGTTGACCTGACCACGCTGACAGATGAAGGCCAGGCCGCGTTACGTCAGGCTTTACTGGATCATCAAGTATTGTTTATCCGTGACCAGAACCTGAGTGTCGAACTACTGGATCAGGTGGCGCGGCGCTTTGGTGACTTTGGTACCGAGCCCTATGTAACGCCGATGAAGGAGCACCCGCATATTGTGCATGTGCGCAAGGAAGCCAATGAGGGCAGCCCCTTTGTGTTTGGTGGGGCCTGGCATTCGGACTGGTCTTTCCAGGAACGGCCTCCGGCCTTCACCCTGCTCTATGGTCATGACGTGCCTGAGTGCGGTGGCGACACCCTGTTCAACAATATGTACCTGGCCTGCGAGTGGCTGTCACCGACCCTACGCCAGGTGCTGCATGGCCTGCGCGGCATTCACACCCCGGAGTTCGGCTACGGGCCCAATGCCCAGCACAATGCCGGCATTGAAAGCATGCAGATCAACTATGGCAAGCCGGTCGATCACGATGTGCGCAGCCATCCGATGATTACCCGGCATCCGGAAACCGGGCGCGCGGTGCTCTTTGCCAATCCGGCCTATACCTTGGGTATTGAAGGGATGAAGCCGGAGGAGTCGCGCCCGCTGTTGGACTATTTGTTCAGCGTGGCCGCCGCACCAGCTTTTACCTGCCGTATGCGCTGGACGCCCGGCACCCTGGCGATCTGGGATAACCGTTGTGTCTGGCATCAGCCGATTTCGGATTACTTTGGCAAACGACGGGAAATGTTCCGGGTGACTATTGTAGGTGAGCAGCCGGTGGCTGCCGGGGCTGACTGACAGGCAAGAAAAAACCCCGCCGAGGCGAGGCTTTGCAGAATAGTGTCCTGATCATCCCTGTCGGGCTGCCTCCAGGCAGAGTCCCTGATCCCTGTTATTTGATTGCGCTTCCTGCGTTGCTCCATGCAGGGCACATCATAGTCAGGTTACCTGGAACTGCCCATCAGCCAAAGGCACTACTGCCTGTAAGCATTAACTTACAGGCAGTAGGCCAGCACATCAGAACTGAGCCGCATCCAGCTCGAACAGCGGCTCGCTGCCCGCACGTACCGACTCACTCAGCGAGTGGATACGCGGCAGGATGCGCTTGACGTAGTAACGGCCAGTGCCGATCTTGGCCTGGTAGAAACCATCGGCATCATCGCCCAGCTTGGCCAGTGCCGCCTTGGCCATCTTCGCCCACATATAGGCATAAGCTGTGTAGCCAAAGACATGCAGGTACTCAACCGAGGCCGCACCCACTTCATTCGGGTTGCTCTGGCTGCGGTCGATAACCAGTGCAGTCAGCTCGTCGAGGTTATCGATGGCCTTAGCCAGCGGCTTGACGAATTCGGCCAGAGCCGCATCAGTATTCTCAGCGATAAAACCACGCACCTCATCGGCAAACACCTTGTAGAAGGCGCCCTTGTTGGCAACGGTCTTGCGCCCCATCAGGTCGAGCGCCTGAATACCGTTGGTACCTTCGTAGATCTGGGCAATCCGCGCATCACGCACCAGCTGCTCCTGGCCCCACTCACGTACGTAGCCATGGCCACCGAACACCTGCTGACCATCAATGGTATTGGCCAGACCAATATCGGTGAAGAAAGCCTTGGCCACCGGCGTCAGCAGGGCAACCAGGGCTTCACCCTTGGTCTTGTCCTCGGCATTGTCGGAGAACTTGCTGATGTCCAGTTGCATGCCGACATAGCTAGAGAACGCACGGCTGGCTTCGGTCAGCGACTTGATGTTGAGCAGCATGCGACGCACATCCGGATGCACAATGATCGGGTCAGCGGCCTTTTCTGGCTGCTGGGCGCCGGTCGGTGCACGGCTCTGGATACGCTCACGGGCATACTCCACGGCACTCTGATAAGAGGCTTCGGAACAGCCGATACCCTGAATACCAATCGACAGACGCTCATAATTCATCATGGTGAACATGGCGTTCAGGCCCTTGTTGATCTCACCGACCAGATAGCCTTTGGCACCATCAAAGTTCATCACACAGGTGGCCGAAGCCTTGATACCCATCTTGTGTTCGATCGAGCCACAGGTGACCGGGTTACGCTCGCCCAGGCTGCCGTCTTCATTGACCAGGAACTTGGGCACCAGGAACAGGGAGATACCCTTGGGGCCAGCCGGGGCATCGGGCAGCTTGGCCAGAACCATGTGGATAATGTTGTCGGTCAAGTCATGCTCGCCGCCAGTAATAAAAATCTTGGTGCCGGTCAGCTCATAAGAACCATCAGCAGTGGGGACTGCCTTGGTGCGGATAATGCCCAAGTCGGTACCGCAATGTGGCTCGGTGAGGCACATAGTGCCGGACCAGATGCCGGAATATAGCTGTGGCAGATAGGCCTGCTTGAGCTCTTCACTGCCGTGCGCATCCAGCGCCAGACAGCAACCGGCAGACAGAGCTGGATAGAGCGCAAAGCTGTTGTTGGCACCATAAATAATTTCTTCAACCTGCACGCCCAGCGCTTTCGGCATACCCATGCCGCCGAACTCCGGGTTACCACCCAGACCTACCCAACCGCCTTCAGCGTAGGTCTTGTAGGCTTCCTTGAAGCCGGTAGGCGTGGTGACCACGCCATCTTTCCACTGGGCGCCTTCTTCATCGCCACTGCGATTGATCGGCGCAATCGTCTGACTAGCCATCTTACCGGCCTCTTCCAGCATGGCATCGGCGATTTCCATATCAGCAGCACCATTCAAACCGGGCAGGTTCTGCCACAAGGTGCCTGCATCAAAAACCTCATCAAGAACAAAACGGATATCGCGCAGCGGGGCTTTGTAGTCAGCCATGGGGAAACTCCTCTAGCAGTCGTTGCGCCCGGACCATACCGGGACATGGACCAATTGTAGCGCCACAACGAATAGTTAGATAGCGTCTGATTGTGACTTTTGACTAATAAACGGTCACAGAAAAAGCGTTTTTGTCGCACCATGATTCATGGTTAACAAAGTGCTATAACACCAGGACTGTGGCCAAGCGCGGTTAACGAGGGAATGGCTCAAGCAACGACTTACTCTACGTCTTTTTCACCATTGTAGTGCCGGAAGCTGAGGCACAAAAAAGCCCCGACCTGCGGGGCTTTTTTAACTGCAAGTCGAATCAGAACTGACCGACGGCAATATCCATCAGGTTGTCAGCACCGGATTCCAGCGCAGACAAGTGAGCCTGGGCGCGCGGCAACAGACGCTTGAAGTAGAAGGCCTGGGTGGCCAGCTTGGCCTGATAGAAATCCTGCTCGCCAGCACCGGCATCCAGCTGTGCCTGAGCCGCCACGGCCATCTTCAACCAGAGGAAGGCCAATGTGACGTAACCGGAGTACATCAGGAAGTCCATGGAAGCCGCGCCGATTTCCTCGCGGTTCTGCATCGCCTTCATGCCAATCTTCTGCACTTGTTCGCCCCACTGGGCGTTAAGCTGACTCAACTGGTTAACGTACTCACCCAGTTGCGCGTGGCCTTCGTTGGCCTGGCAGAACTTGTGTACCTGCTTGGTAAAGGCACGCATGGTCTTACCCTGGGTCATCAGCACTTTACGACCCAGCAGGTCGAGTGCCTGAATACCATTAGTACCTTCATAGATCAGCGCGATACGGCAATCGCGTACCTGCTGCTCCTGGCCCCACTCACGAATATAACCGTGGCCGCCCAACACCTGCATACCCAAGTTAGTAGCTTCCAGACCGGTCTCGGTCATGAAGGCTTTGCAGATTGGCGTCAGGAAGGCCAGCTGTTCGTCGGCATCGGCACGCTCGGCCTCATCTTTGGAGTAATGCGCCTTGTCCAGCAGTTGCGCGGTGTAATAGGTCAGCGCACGGTTGCCCTCATTGAAAGCTTTCATGGTCAGCAGCATACGGCGTACATCGGGATGCACAATGATCGGATCCGCTGCCTTGTCCGGCTCAACGGCACCCGACAGGGCGCGCATCTGCAGGCGGTCTTTGGCATAGGCCAAGGCAGTCTGATAGGACGCTTCACCGTGACACATGCCCTGCATGCCAGTACCCAGGCGCGCGTGGTTCATCATGGTGAACATGTAGTTCAGACCCTTGTTGGCTTCACCGACCAGGAAGCCGGTGGCATCATCAAAGTTCATCACGCACGTAGCAGAGGCCTTGATGCCCATCTTGTGCTCCAGCGAGCCACATTTCAGGGTATTACGCTCACCCGGCTCACCGCTGGCATCAGGCAGATGCTTGGGCACGATAAACATGGAAATGCCTTTGGTGCCGGCAGGGGCATCAGGCAGCTTGGCCAGCACCAGATGGACGATATTCTCAGCCATGTCGTGCTCACCGCAGGAGATAAAGATTTTGGTGCCGGTAATCTTGAAGCTGCCATCGGCCTGCGGCACAGCGCGGGTTTTGGTCAGGCCCAGGTCAGTACCACAGTGCGGCTCGGTCAGACACATAGTGCCGGTCCAGGTGCCGGGGACCATTTTGGGTAAATACAGGTCTTTCTGCTCGTCATTGCCATGGGCACGAATGGCCGCTTGGCAGCCCTGGGACAAGCCCGGGTACATGCTGAAAGAGTAATTGGCGGAAGCAACCATTTCGGCCAACACCAGGCCCAAAGATGCAGGCAAACCCTGACCGCCATACTGCTCGGGACCAGTCATTGAACCCCAGCCATTGTCTACATACTGCTGGTAAGCTTCCTTGAAGCCTGTCGGCGTAGTCACTACACCATCATCGATCTGACAGCCTTCTTCATCGCCAATACGGTTCAGCGGAGCCAGCACACCACCGGCAAATTTGGCCGCCTCATCCAATACCGCGCTGACCAGGTCAGGGGTGACTTCGTCCAGACCGAAAGACTGGTAACCGGCGTTGAAATCAAAGACTTCATTGATCACGAAGCGCATATCGCGCAGGGGGGCTTTATAGTCAGGCATCACTGTTCTCCACTGGGCTGGCAGACCATACTGCCACGCCATATTCATACGTTCGTTTGAACAGTATGCCGGCACATGCAGCGGGTCAAGGATGGGGGCCTCTCATTACACCGGCTGATACAAAGTTATAAGGCAACCTGCCTGACCCTTGAGTCAGTAAGCAGCGTACAGGGCAAGTACCAAGCCAGCTTATACCCAAAAGTAATATAAAAAGCTTTTTTTGTACTTGGACACATTTATAGCCACGCATTATCGTGCCCACGTTGCTTTATACCCCGCTACCTCATGAGAGATGCCGATGAACTGGGACTCCCTGCCAATGTTCGGTGTAGCCGCCCTGCTCGTCTGGGTGTTCTATGCCTTCGCCAGGGAAAAGTTCAGCCCGGATGTGGTTGTCGGTATCGCCGTGGCTGTTCTGCTGGTCAGCACCCTGCTGACACCGGCCGACGTGCTCAGCGTCATGTCCAACAGCGCCCCCATTACCATTGCCTGCCTCTTCGTACTCTCTGCCGCACTGGAGCGCACCGGTTGTGTCGAGCGCCTGGGCAATGGCATGTCACGCCTGGGCGGCGGCAGCCCGATGCGCACCCTCTTTGTGCTGATGATCACCGGCTTGCTGCTATCGACCTTTATCAATAACACCCCGGTGGTCGCCATTCTCACTCCAGTGGCCATTGCCCTGGCCAATCAAGTCGGCAGCAAACCCTCAAAAATGCTGATCCCCTTGTCCTATGCCACCATTCTGGGCGGCAGCATGACCATGATCGGTACCTCGACTAATATCCTCGTTGATGGCGTTGCCCGGCAGCACGGGATGGAGCCCTTCGGCATGTTCGAGATCACCCTACCTGGGTTGATCATGGCGCTGATCGGGTTGGCTTTTATCATGCTCATCGGCCACCGCCTGCTGCCCAACCGGGAAAGCCTTTCCAAGCAACTACGCCCGGATCAAAGCCGGCCGTTTATGACCGAGCTATTGGTGCCGCAGGACTCCAGCGTCATCGGCCGCAGTATCAGCGAGGCCAAACTGAATGGTGGCAGCGGTATTCAGGTGATCCGCCTGTTTCGCGGGGATGATGAAATGTCCGCACCGAGCAAGGAAACCATGCTGCAGGCAGGGGACCGGTTGGTGCTGCACGCCAATATGCAAGACTTTGTCGAACTGCGGCAGCACGGGCTGCTGTCGTTCAATCACGAGCAAGCAGACAACTTCGAAACCATTTCCACCCGCGATGTGGTGCTGGCCGAGGCGATTGTGGGTCGCAACTCGCGCTACAGCCACCGGCCGATGCGCGACCTCAACCTGACCGCCCGTTACGGCATCCACGTACTTGCCGTACACCGGCATAATGAAAACATCCAGGACAACCTGGATGACTTCCAGCTGCAGTTTGGTGACGTGATGCTGGTCGAAGGCACCCCGGCGCAGATCAAGAAATTCGCTGACAACGGCGACCTGATCAGCCTGAATACCGTACAGGAGCGCGCCTACCGGCGTAACAAGGCGCCCATCGCCATTGCCGCCGTGGTTGGTGTCATGCTACTGGCCGCACTCAAGGTCATGCCGATTGAAGGCCTGGCAATGATCGCTGCTGCTGTGGTGATTGCCACCGGCTGCCTGGACACCGAAGACGCCTACAAAGCCATCGACTGGCGCATCCTGATGATCATCTTCGGCATGCTGGCGATCAGTATCGCCATGAACAAAGTCGGCTTGGTGGACAACATCGTGTCCCAGGTAATGGCACTGGCGCCGATATTGGGGCCGCTATTTATGTTGTCCTTTATCTATTTACTGACCTCGGTACTCACCGAAATGGTAAGCAACAATGCGGTTGCCGTGCTGGTCACCCCCATTGCCATTGGCGTCGCCATGCAACTGGGCGCCGACCCACGCCCCTTCGTGGTCGCCGTCATGTTTGCCGCCAGCGCCAGCTTCGCAACGCCCATCGGCTACCAGACCAACACCTTTGTCTACAGCGCCGGCGGCTACCGCTTCAGTGACTTTCTGCGCAT
>REBY01000136.1 GCA_007692485.1 Pseudomonadaceae bacterium
CCATATCACCCAGCACCATAATGCGCGACCCGGAAAAGCCTGCGAGCAAGTCGATAGCCGCCTTGACCGAAGCGGGGTTAGCGTTATAGCTATCATCAATAACCAGCGCACCTTGCAGCCCGCGCTGTGGGAAGTTACGCCCGGTAACCGGTGCAACCTGAGCCAGGCCAAGGGCAATCTCTGACAGGCTGAAGCCCAGCAATAACGCCGCCGCAGCAGCAGCGAGCGCATTGGACACATTGTGTTCACCCAGCAAAGCCAGTTGCACCGATTGGCGTTGCCCCTTATGGCAAAGCGTAAACGTAATGCAACCATCCTCGTTGCGACCTATCGATTCGGCGCGGAGCTCGGCACTGGGGTTGTCGATGGCAAAGACCATTGCTTCACGCTCACCCAGCGTCTGATACCAGGTTTCAAACCAAGGGCTGTCCAGGTTAAGTACCGCCTTGCCATCCGCCGGCAGGGCGGTAACGATTTCACCTTTTGCCTTGGCCAGTTGTTCAGGTCCGCCGAAACGGCCGACGTGCGCCATGGTGGCGTTGATCAGTACGCTGATATGAGGACGGGCGAGATGCATGCTATAGGTCAGATCCCCCGCCTTGGCGGCCCCCATTTCGATCACCGCATAGTCGTGATCGGCGTCCAGTTCCAACAAGGTCAGTGGCACACCCAACTCGTTGTTCAGATTACCCCGCGTAGCAAGCACCTGACCGCGTTGACGCAAAACTGCCGCGAGCATTTCCTTTACGGTGGTTTTGCCGCTGGAGCCCGTGATCGCCACCATCGGCTTGATATAAGCCTGACGGGCCAAAGCAGCCAACTGGCCCAGCGCATAGGCGCTATCTGCCACCAACAACTGTGGCAAGCTGTCATCTACAGCCTGTTCAACCAAGGCCGCAGTTGCCCCTTGGCTCCGTGCTTGGGCCAGGTAGTTGTGACCATCGGTACGTTCCCCCGCGAGCGCAACAAACAGGGCACCAGGACCGGCGAGGCGCGAGTCAATGACCACGCGATCAAACTGCGCATCGGTATTCAGCAGGCGTCCGGACAAGGGCTGCACCAGGCTGCTCAGGCTCATAGCATCAAGCATGGGCTGCCCTCCATGTCGCCAGGCCATTGGCTGCTTCGCGCAGGTCACTGTAGGGATGACGCACCCCGTTGATCTCCTGATAATCCTCATGCCCCTTGCCAGCAATCAGGATCACATCACTGACGGCAGCTTGGGCAATGGTCTGTTGAATGGCAGTACTGCGCGGCGTAATCGCCACAGCCTTGTCCGGCTGCTGCAAACCGGCGCGCATATCGGCAATGATTTGCGCTGAAGGTTCCGTACGCGGATTGTCATCAGTGAGCACCAAGGCATCTGCCTGCTCTTCAACTGCGCGCGCCATCAAAGGCCGCTTGCCACGATCACGGTCACCGCCACAGCCAAAGACGCAGACCAGACGACCAGAAGCATGCGCCCGCAAAGCAGCCAGCACCTGGGTTAACGCATCCGGCGTATGCGCATAATCGACGACCACCAGAGGTTGCTGATCGCCGCCGAAACGCTGCATGCGTCCAGCTGGCGCCTGCAAACCCGACAGCTGACTCAAGGCCAGCTCGGGAGCAATGCCCAGCGCCAGCAAGCCGGCGCCGACTGCCAACAGGTTACTCAGGTTGAAACGTCCGAGTAGCGGGCTATGCAGCGGATAAGTCTGACCCTGATAGCACAGCCGCGCATGTAACCCATTAGCATCCTGCCCGACGTCAGCAGCATAGAGCTCGACCTGGGCATCTTGCTGACTGAAACGGATCACTGGCGCCGGGCAACCCAGCAGCATACGCGCCGCTGCCGGATCATCTGCGTTGACCACAGCAGTGCGCAATGGACGGGCAAACAACTGCGCTTTGGCCGCCGCGTAGCGGGTCATGTCACCGTGGTAATCCAGATGGTCACGGCTGAGATTGGTAAAGATCGCTACACTGAAATCAACGGCAGCAACCCGAGACTGATCCAGCGCATGGGACGACACCTCCATGCTGACCCAGCGCGCACCTGCGCAATGCATCTGTGCCAACTGTTGCTGAACGCTGATCGCATCCGGCGTGGTCATGCCGTGCGCTTGCAACTGGTCCAGCAAGCCACTGCCCAAAGTCCCAATCACGCCGCAAGGCTGGCCAAGCCGGGTCAGCGCTTGCGCCAGCATCTGGCTGACACTGGTTTTGCCATTGGTGCCGGTAATACCGATAACGCCTAGCTCGCGATCGGGCTGCTGGTAGAAGCGCCCGGCAATGGCGGACACCTGACCAGCCAGACCTGCAACCGGCAACAACTGGGTAGTGCTGCCCGATGCAACATCAGGCTGGAAGTCATCAGCACACTCAAAGGCCACCGCCGCCGCGCCTTGCTCAACAGCCTGGGCGATAAAGTTGCGGCCATCACTTTGCGCGCCGGGTACGGCAATAAACAGGCAGCCGGGACCCACCTTGCGGCTGTCCAAGGTCAGATCGGTAATTTGCACGTCTGCGCCGTGCCAAGAGGGGAACAGCGTGGTCAATGCGACACTCATCCCTGATCCTCCTGCGTGATGGCAGGTAATTCCACCTGCTGCAAGGCCGGCAGATCGTCCGGTGCCACATTTAACAAGCGCAGAGTATCGGCCATCACCTGACCAAAGATCGGCGCAGCCACCAGACCACCGTAATATTCACCAGAGCTGGGTTCATCAATCACTACCACCGCAGCAAAACGCGGGTTGCTGATCGGTGCAATGCCAGTGAATACCGAGCGATAACGGTCGCGGGAATAGCCGCCGCCGGCAGCAGTTTTGTGCACGGTACCGGTCTTGCCACCAATCTGATAACCCGGCACCCGCGCCCGTGAACCGGTACCCCCGTCGCCGTCGACACTGGCACGCAACATAGCCAACACCTGCTCGGTCACTTGGGGGTCAATGACCTGCTGCGCGGCTGGTGGCTGATCGACTTTCAACAGCGACAGCGGCAGTTTCCGGCCCTGGTTACCGAGCACTGCATAGGCATGAGCCAGCTGGGTAGCCGTGACGGCCAGACCGTAGCCATAGGACAAGGTCGCCGTTTCCACCGGCCGCCAGCGCGGATGGTTCGGCAGATTGCCGACGCTTTCGCCGGGGAAGCTCAGGCCTGTGTATTCGCCCATACCCAAGTCACGCAACATCTCGTAAATAGGTTCGGCGCCAATATCCAGGGCAATCTTGGCCACGCCGATATTGCTGGATTTGGCCATGACACCCGTCAGGTCGAGAAGGCCGTAATTGCGGATATCGCGCACCGTCATGGAAGCGACCCGCATGGTTCCCGGGCGGGTATCCATCATGCTGGTCGGACTGTAGCGACCCGACATCAGGCCGGCGGCCACAGTGAAGGTCTTGATCGGCGAGCCTGGCTCGAATACATCGATCAGCGCCCGGTTGCGCATGGCCGAAGGTTCCAGACGACGGCGGTTATTCGGGTTGTAACCGGGCTGGTTGACCATGGCAAGAATCTCGCCAGTGCGCACATCAACAATCACGAGTGAGCCGCCCCGCGCACCGAAACGCTCAACAGCTTCCCGCAGCTCGCGATGGGCGACATACTGCACGCGCAAGTCAATCGACAAAGCCAGGTCGTTGCCTGGCCGTGCATTGCGGACTACCTGAACATCTTTGATCAAGCGCCCGCGCCTGTCCTGCAACACTTGCCGGCTGCCTGGCACACCTTTTAGCCAATCGTTGTAGGTCAGTTCCAGGCCTTCTTGCCCCAGCTCATCAACATTGGTAAACCCGACCAGGTGCGCAGCCACTTCACCCGCGGGATAAAAGCGGCGGTATTCTTCCAAGGCGTTGACGCCAGGAATACCCAAGGCCAGCACATCCTCACCGTCCTGCGGCGTCATGTGCCGGCGCAGGTAAATAAACTCGCGGTTGGCGTTGGCTTGCAGACGCTCACTCAATGTATTGGCATCGGTACCCAGGGCTGATGCCAGCTCCGGCCAGCGCTGCGGATGCAACACCAGTTGCTGTGGATTGGCCCACAGGGTCATTACCGGCGTACTGACCGCCAGCGGCTCACCATGGCGATCAGTAATTTGCCCACGGTGCGCGGGAATAGGCACGTGGCGAACACTGCGCTTGTCACCCTGGGTGCGCAAAAAGCCTTCATCGAGTACATGCAGTTCCACGATACGCCAGCAGATCAATGCCGCGGCCACCAGCAAAAAGCCCGCAACCAGACGGAAACGCCAGGGGTATCGGCTGCCGGCACCGGGAAGCCTGATCATGGCGCCACCATAATAATGTCGGTCGCTTGCGGCACGCGCATATCCAGCTCGCGGCCAGCCAATGCTTCAACGCGCGCATGCGCAGTCCAGGTACTCTGCTCCAGGATCAGCCGCCCCCACTCCGCCTGGGACTTCTCGCGTTGATTGATTTCTGCAGCCATCTCATTCAGCAGCACACGACTCCAATGGGTGCTATAGCTAACACCCAGCGCCGTTGCCAGCACCAGCAGCCAGACCAGCAGCAACCAACCAGCGCTGCGCGGCAACACGCGGACGGGCGTCTCGTTAGCGGTCGGATGAGTGGCGGCTGGCGCAGTCATGCCTGTTTCTCCGCAATGCGCAATACCGCGCTGCGTGCCCGCGGGTTGACTGCCAGCTCGTCGGCGCCGGGCTTGATGGCCTTGCCGATCAGCGTCAAGCGAGTATGGATATCGCTAGCGCGCACCGGCAGCCCACGGGGGATCGGTGCACCGCGCGACTCCAAACGCATGAACTGTTTGACGATGCGGTCTTCCAGCGAATGAAAACTGATCACCACCAAACGACCGCCGGGCTTGAGCACTTCAACAGCGGCTGCCAAGCCCAACTTGAGGTCATCCAGCTCACGGTTGAGAAAAATGCGCATGCCCTGGAAAGCACGTGTGGCTGGATGTTTGTGCTTTTCCCAGGCCGGGTTGGCGTGCTTGATCACCTCAGCCAGATCCAGCGTGCGGGTAAAAGGCTGTAGCGCCCGCCGGGCGACAATCACCTTGGCCATACGCCGGGAAAACCGCTCTTCGCCGTATTCATACATCACATTGGCGATATCTTCTTCGGCTGCGGTGTTGATCCACTCGGCCGCGCTCTGACCACTGCTGGGGTCCATGCGCATATCCAGCGGGCCATCCTGCATAAAGCTGAAGCCACGTTCTGGGTCATCCAACTGCGGTGACGACACGCCCAGATCCAGCAACACACCATCGACCTGACCATGCAGGCCGCGGCTGCGCATTTCTTCAGCGAGGTCGGCAAATGAGCGTTTAACAACGACAAAGCGGCCGTCTTCGGCCGCCAGCGCTGTACCGGCCCGGATGGCTTCCGGGTCCTTGTCAAAACCGATCAGCCTGCCTGCGCTGCCCAGTCGGGCCAGCACCTCCCGGCTGTGCCCGCCGCGGCCAAAGGTACCGTCCACGTACAGACCGTCTGGCTGGACCGCCAGCGCATCCAGCGCTTCATTCAGCAACACGCTGGTGTGTTGATAGGGAGTTGGGCTGGTCATAAGCTCAAGTTCTGCAATGCGTCCGGCAGATCGCCGAAATCCTGTTCCTGATCCAGGTAAGCACTGGTCGTAGCTTCCCAGACGTCCTCACTCCACAACTCAAACTTGTCCAACTGGCCGACCAGAACGACTTTCTTGTCCAGCCCGGCATGCTCGCGCAGCATCGGCGGCACAACGAAGCGGCCATTGCTGTCGAGATCGATTTCATTGGCATTACCGACCAGCAGGCGATTAAGCCGCTTGACGGCAGGGTTCATATTGGGAGCAATGCGCAACTGGTCTTCGACCTTGTTCCAGGCCGGCATGGGATAGATCCACAAGCAGCGTTCTTCCAGAGCAATGGTGGCAATCAGCTGCCCCTGACACAGCTCAAGCACACGGTCGCGATATCGCGCCGGCATTGCGAGCCGCCCCTTGGCGTCCAGATTGATTGCGTTTGCTCCACGGAACACGTGTATGCCTTCCCCTGCTTAAGTGACTGTCCTTGCCATTATTTCCCACTTTTACCCACTTCATACCACTTCGTGACACTATAGGAACACGACCCTATAGCGTCAAGCCGGAAATAGCGGAAAAATCCTTTAATGGCGGGGAGTTACGACGAACGGAAGACATCCGGGATGAGGGTGACGGGTAAAAAACGAACAAGATCATCCGCCCATCACGAAAACTTAAAGTGAATTATCAAGAGTAAGATTATTTCGATCTGAGGGGAGCGGTTTTAGTGCAAAAAAACAACCAGCGCTTTCACTGGCCACAATACCGCTGTTGAATCTGAACCGGGTGGCTGCGCAGCCACCCGGTCGACAATAAATAGAGTTGGCCTGTAAGCCGGGTTCTGTCGAGAACAGTCATTCGTCTACGATTGCCATCACTGACAACCTCTAGCAACCTACCCGAACCCAGTGCGGGCCACACCGATGGGTTCCTATTTGGTCTTGCTCCGAGTGGGGTTTACCGTGCCACGAACTGTTACCAGTCGCGCGGTGCGCTCTTACCGCACCCTTTCACCCTTACCTGATCCCCTTGCGGGGCCATCGGCGGTCTACTCTCTGCTGCACTTTCCGTAGGCTCACGCCTCCCAGGCATTACCTGGCACTCTGCCCTATGGAGCCCGGACTTTCCTCCCTTTCGCAAGCGAAACGGCGACTGTCCAGCCAACTCTGGAACTAGGTTAGCTTGCTGGCCGCCCGCCAGCAAGCAAGATTGAAGCCTCCGAGCAAAATTGCACCAGAAATCGGCGCAGCAAAAGCCAGCCGCACCAATAGTGTGCAACTCCAACCCACAAAGCACCTGCCACAGCCCTGCAAGTGGCCGGCTCATCTTGTATACAAGCTTGTACACCAGGTTGGCACGCCGCCTGCATTAGAAAAACTGCATCGAGATCCAGGCCTTCAGGGTTCTGAGCATGCCGGGTGTTAAGCCCGCAAAAATATAGGTACCAATGGACATCTAGGGTTCCGGCCTGCCTGGCAGGTGACTGGACCGAGAGTTGTCGACCTCCAGCGGGGGTTACACGGCGGGATAAAAGCCCGGGAGACACTCAGACGCCTGAGATCTCTTACCTGTAACCATTGGAGACCGCCATGCCCCGACTGATGAATCGGCAACCAGGACGCCCGCTCAAACTGGCGTTGGTCCTGCTGCCCTTCGCCCTGCTCCTGCTACTGTACATATATAACTCGCAGGCGCGGCTGGCAGAAAACCCCAATGACAAGCTGCTGCCCAGCTTTGCGCAAATGAGCGACGCGGTTGAACGTATGGCCTTTACCGAGGAC
Source organism: Pseudomonadaceae bacterium (assembly GCA_007692485.1). Classification (GTDB taxonomy): domain Bacteria; phylum Pseudomonadota; class Gammaproteobacteria; order Pseudomonadales; family Pseudomonadaceae; genus Halopseudomonas. Next base: position 7,316 of record REBY01000136.1, read on the forward strand.
CGACGCAGCGGCCGCTACCTGCTCTGGGATGACACCGCCGCCAGCCTCAAGCGTCTAGGCACTGGCTTGGGTATCAGCGCTGCAGTCAGCCTGGTATTTGGTCTGGCCATGTTGATTCCTTTGCTGCGCGCACCCTTCTCCCCGCTGATCACCGTAATATCAATGATCCCGCCGCTGTCCATACTACCCATACTCTTTATTGTGCTGGGCCTTGGCGAGCTGTCCAAGGTGATGCTGATTGTGATCGGCATTACCCCGGTATTGATTCGCGACCTGCAGCAACGCGTCAGTGAGATCCCAACAGAAATCCTGGTCAAGGCACAAACCCTGGGCGCCAATACCTGGCAGGTCATTATTCGCGTGGTCTTGCCGCAATTGCTACCGCGCTTGCTATTGGGTCTTAGCCTGGCGCTAGGGCCGGCCTGGCTGTTCCTGATTGCTGCCGAAGCCATTGCCTCGACCGAGGGCCTCGGTTACCGCATTTTCCTGGTACGCCGTTACCTGGCGATGGATGTCATTCTGCCCTATGTGGCCTGGATTACCCTGCTCGCCTTCATCATGGACCGGATTCTCAAAGGCGCCGGCCGCTTGTTCTTCCCCTGGTTCGAACCCAAAGGAGCACACTGATATGAGTGCGATCGAGATCAAGGGTGTCTGGCAGCAATATGACGACCTGGTTGTACTGGAAAACCTGAACCTTAACGTCGCCAGTGGCGAATTCATTACCATGGTTGGCGCCTCTGGCTGCGGTAAATCGACTTTCCTGCGTTTATTGCTGGGCCAGGAAGCACCGAGTAAAGGTGAGCTATTGCTTGACGGCAAACCTCTGGCGAAAGAGCCCGGCCCCGACCGCGGTGTCGTCTTTCAACGTTACTCGGTATTCCCGCACCTGACCGTACTCGGCAACGTGCTCCTCGGGCTGGAGCTGCAAAGCTCGCCGCTGCTCGGCCGCCTGCTGGGGGCTAAACGCCGCGCGGCGCGCGAGAAAGCCGCCGCCATTCTGGAAAAAGTTGGCCTCAGTCATGCGCTGGACAAATATCCGCATGCGCTATCCGGTGGCATGCAGCAGCGCTTGGCGATTGCCCAGGCGTTGGTCAAGGCGCCACGCATCCTGCTGCTCGACGAACCCTTTGGCGCCCTTGATCCGGGTATTCGCAAGGATATGCACAGCCTGTTACTGGACCTTTGGCAACAGACCGGCTTGACCGTTTTCATGGTCACCCATGACCTCGCCGAAGGCTTCACCCTGGGTACCCGTCTACTGGTGTTCGATAAGACCCGAATCGACCCACAGGCCCCCGGTGCCTATGGCGCTCGAATCACCTATGACATTCCGCTGAACAGTGACCGCAAGGCAGCCCAAGCCGCTATCGACGCCCTGCCCGACAGCGTCACCCGTTCACTGACCACTACAACAGCGCAAGGAGCCTGAACATGACTCTGCCTGCACCCGTCCGCCCCACCCTGTACCGGGAAGTACTGCCCGGTGGCGGTCACACCTCATTTGTTCTGAAGCGCGGCCAACTGCTGCGCCTGACCGATATCGAAGGCGGCGCCAATGCCAGCATGCTGCTGTTCAACGCCCAGGAAAAAAGCGAGCGCCTTAACCTGCCCGATAGCCTGAAGTGCCAACATACGGCCAAACTGACTGCTGGCCATTGCCTGTATTCGGATATGGGTCGTGTGCTGGCTGCGATTGTCAGTGATACCTGCGGTTGGAGCGACAGCTTTGGCGGTGTGCTGGACGCCAGCGAGGTTCAGGAAAAATACGGTGATGGTAATTACCAGCAACTGCGCAACGGCTTTCACCGCAATGGCGTCGACAACCTGTTGGTGGAAATGGGCAAATGGGATATGCAGCTACAGGATCTGTTGATGACCCTGAACCTGTTCAGCAAAGTCACCGTAAGTGCCGACGGCCAGTTCCAGTTTCACCCAGGCAACAGCAAAGCCGGTGACGTCATCGAACTCTACGCACCCATGGATACCCTGGTGGTGCTGACCGCCCTGCAACATCCGCTGGACCCCAACCCCGAGTATGCCCCCAAGCCCATCAAGCTGACCTGGCACCGGGTCAGTGAGGACGGCATTACCGTGCTCTGTCGCCGCACCCGCGAGGAAAACGTTCGCGGCCTGCATAACACCGACCGTATCTTTCTCTGAGGAGGGCCTGAGATGACTTTGACCCACAGCGACAG